>NZ_JBIVQL010000011.1:0-45703 GCF_044755105.1 Arthrobacter sp. NPDC092385 | reverse complement strand
AATCCCCGATCACCGACACCGAGTTCCCCGACACGTTCACCGGCACCACAACCTCAGGCGAGACCACGTTGCCGTCCAGGATGCCGCCGTTGAGCAGCCCGCCATCCGTCGTGCCACCGGTGCTGCCACCCGTGCTGCCACCGACCGTTGATCCGGTCGAACCGGCATCACCGGTCGAGGACGAATCCCCGATCACCGACACCGAGTTCCCCGACACGTTCACCGGCACCGCGGCTTCTGGACCGATGACGTTCCCGTTGAGGATTCCTGCATCGGTGTGGGCCGGCGCGATACCGCTCGTCGTAGCACCGGTCGTACCGGTGGTGACCGATTCTCCGGTCGAGGAGGAGTCCCCGATGAGTGACACCGAGTTCCCCGACACGTTCACCGGGACGACCATCTCAGGTACGACCAGGTTGCCGTTCGCGATTCCGCCCTCGAGCAGTCCGCTGTTGCCGGCACCAAGGTTCAGGTCGAGTGAACCCTCCAGGGCCACCGCGGCCTCCTGGATGATCGAGCCGCTCGTCGTGCCGGGCTGGAGGGGCGCCGTGATCACGGCGCTGAGGCTCGTATCGGCCCCGGAGCTTCCTGTTGACAGGTCCGCGGCTGTCGCTGTTCCTGCTCCGAGGACGACGACGCCCCCGGCTAGGAGGACTCCGTAAAGCCCTCGCTGCACGCATGTACGCATGATGTTCTCCTGTGGATCAAAGTGGATTGGAAAGTGCCCTTGGCACCATGAGCCGTCAGCCGCGCAAGAAGCACGGCGAGGCCACCACTAATCAGGAGATGAGCCGGGATCGAAGCTGGGGCTCGACGGTAGGACGGACCCGGCCGAGTGCCGACCGACGCCGGTGAGGAGCAGGAAGATCAGGAACGCCGCGCCGCTGAGGGCGACGAGGGGCGCTGCGGACCCGGTGCCCGTCATGGAAGACAGGACGCCGGCCGCGGACAGAGGGACCCCTGGCAAGCCCGGAATCTCCTGAACGGCCTGGGCCGCTTCGACCAACGCCGGAAGGACGGCGGCATCGAAGATCCCGGCCGGAACAGCGGCGCTGAAGGAATCCGCCGTCGGCAGGAATGCCCGCAGCACCGCGACGCCGTCCGCCTCGACACCCGTGCCTGAGCTGCCTGCTGCGGCAGAGCTGCTGGAGGTTCCGATGCTGGGCTCAGCAGGCAGGGGGTCGACGTCGGCGCCTGATACTTCCGAGGACGCCGGCGGAGAAGCCGAGGTCGGGACGGAGGGCGACTGGTCGAGGTCGGGAAGGACGTTCGTTATCGGAGCTGGACCAGGCACCACCGGAGCAGGCGAGGCAAGCTCCGGGACCGGCAGGGCGACGTCGACGACGGGATCGATGACGTCCACCACGGGTGCCACCACGTTCATCACGGGCTGGGTGACACCGCCGACCACACTGTCCACGGCACCTACGACGGGAGCGGTAACCCCTGTGACCGTTTCGGCGGGTATCACCGACTGGACGATGGGGACCTCTGCGACCACTCCGTCGACAAGGCGGGTAACCGGTGTGAGAACGGTCCCCGCCGGCTGGGAGGCGAGCTGGGGCACCAGCGCTGCGACGTCGGGCAGCACGGGGAGGTCCTGCAGCAGCGGCTGCGAGCCGGCGGAGGCAGGAAAGGCACGAGCCGAAGCCTCCTGCAGCGGGGCCGTCAGTGCCGACAGTGTGCTTGTGGCAGGTGCGGCGGCCGACTCGACTGCGCCGGTGACCGAGCCGAGGAGCCCGGAATCGGCAGGCAGTGCAGCAGCCGAGGCACCGGTGGCTCCGATGGCCATCCAGCCGAGGGCTCCGGCTCCTGCCAGGAGCGAAAAGCGCACAGTGGAGGCGAGAGACCGACGCTTTCGCATCTTCATCGCACTTCCACCCCCCGGCTGAGACCTGAGGCAACCATAGACCGGCACGGCGCGCGCTGTAAACACTTCTGGCTTAGAGACATCAGCCGATGCACCGCAGGAGCGGTGCATCGGCTGATGGATCAGGTGCGGAAAGCTACTTCGCGAGGATCGCGAGGACCTCGGACAGCTTCGCCGACGGACGCATCACCTCGGTGACCTTGGTGACGTCGGGGTGGTAGTAGCCCCCGATGTCGACGGGCGAGCCCTGCACGGCGAGCAGCTCGGACACGATGGTGTCCTCGTTGCCCGTCAGCGCCTCGGCCACGCGTGAGAAGCTCTCTGCCAGATCCCTGTCCTGCTCCTGCTTGGCCAGCTCTTCGGCCCAGTAGCGGGCGAGGAAGTAGTGGCTGCCGCGGTTGTCGATCTCGCCGACGCGACGGCTGGGCGACTTGTTCTCGAGCAGGAAGGTGCCGGTCGCCCGGTCGAGGGTGTCGGCGAGGATCTGCGCGCGCGCATTACCGGTCGACGTCGCCAGGTGCTCGAAGCTCACGGCGAGGGCGAGGAACTCTCCCAGGCTGTCCCAGCGGAGGTGGTTCTCCTTCACGAGCTGCTGCACGTGCTTGGGAGCGGACCCGCCGGCACCGGTCTCGAAGAGCCCGCCGCCGTTCATCAGCGGAACCACCGAGAGCATCTTGGCGCTGGTACCGAGTTCGAGGATGGGGAACAGGTCGGTCAGGTAATCACGGAGCACGTTGCCCGTCACCGAGATGGTGTCTTCACCCTTGCGGATGCGCTCGAGCGTGAAGGCGGTGGCGTCGACGGGCGTCATGATCTCGAGCGTGACGTCGTCGGTCCCGTGCTCCGTCAGGTACTCCGTGACCTTAGCGATGAGGTTGGCGTCGTGGGCCCGGCCCTGGTCCAGCCAGAAGACGGCCGGCGTCGCGGAGGCGCGTGCGCGGGTCACGGCGAGCTTCACCCAGTCACGGATGGCGGCGTCCTTGGTCTGGCAGGCGCGCCAGATGTCGCCCGGTGCGACGTCGTGCTCGATCAGCACCGTGCCCTCGGCGTCGATGACCTGGACCTTGCCGGCTGCCGGGATCTCGAAGGTCTTGTCGTGGCTGCCGTACTCCTCGGCCGCCTGGGCCATGAGGCCGACGTTCGGCACGGTACCCATGGTGGTCGGGTCGAAGGCGCCGTTGGCGCGGCAGTCGTCCAGGACCACCTGGTAGATGCCGGCGTAGCTGCTGTCGGGAATGACGGCCAGCGTGTCCGCTTCCTTGCCGTCCGGTCCCCACATGTGGCCGGACGAGCGGATCATCGCCGGCATGGATGCGTCGACGATGACGTCGCTCGGCACGTGCAGGTTGGTGATGCCCTTGTCGGAATCGACCATGGCGATCGCGGGGCCGTCCTCCATGCCCTTCGAGATGGCCTGCTGCACTCCTTCGCGCACGTCCTCGGGAAGCTTGTCGAGTCCGCCGAGGATCGAGGCCAGGCCGTTGTTCGGGCTCAGGCCGGCGGCCGTCAGCTGCTCACCGTACGTCTCGAAGAGCTCGGGCAGGAAGGCACGGACCACGTGGCCGAAGATGATGGGGTCGGAGACCTTCATCATGGTGGCCTTGAGGTGGGCCGAGAAGAGCACGCCCTCCTCCTTGGCGCGGGCGACCTGCGCCTTGAGGAAGCTGTTGAGCGCGTCGGCCCGCATGACCGTTCCGTCGACGACCTCGCCGGCCAGCACGGGGAAGGCACCCTTGAGCTCGGTCACCGTGCCGTCGGCGGCGACGTGCTGGATCGAGATGGTGCCCTCCGCGGGCAGAACGACGGACTGCTCGTTGGAGCGGAAATCGTCGCTCGTCATGTGCGCGACGTTCGTCTTCGACTCGGGAGTCCAGGCGCCCATGCTGTGCGGGTTCTGGCGCGCGTAGTTCTTCACCGACGCGGGAGCGCGACGGTCCGAGTTGCCCTCGCGGAGGACGGGGTTCACGGCACTGCCCTTGACCTTGTCGTAGCGGGCGCGGACATCCTTCTCCTCGTCCGTGGAGGGGTGATCGGGGTAGTCCGGAAGGGCGTAGCCCTGGGACTGGAGCTCCGCGATGGCCGCCTTGAGCTGCGGGATGGACGCGCTGATGTTGGGCAGCTTGATGATGTTCGCTTCCGGCGTCTTCGCCAGTGCGCCGAGTTCGGCGAGCGCATCCGCCATCCGCTGGTCCTCGGTGAGGTGGTCACCGAAGAGCGCGATGATGCGTCCCGAGAGCGAGATGTCGCGGGTCTCCACCTCGACGCCGGCCGTGGACGCGAACGCCTCGATGATCGGCAGGAACGAATAGGTGGCCAGCATCGGCGCTTCGTCGGTATGGGTGTAGATGATCTTGGCCATGGGTTGGCTCTCCCTGGTGCTCTTGCGTTGTGCGGTCGGGTTGGGGGTTGCCCATCGGCTCTAACTTACCGAGGTCTCCAGGCTGCGCCTAACGGCGGGCAGGCAGGGGACGACGGCGTTGACGGGCGGGTTTCGCAGGTCACCGGCCGTAGCAGCCGCCGGCGTCCTGCGGGAATCATCAGTGGAAGAAGTGCCGCGCCCCGGTCAGGTACAGGGTCACGCCGGCGGCATTCGCCGCGTCGATCACTTCCTGGTCGCGCACCGATCCGCCCGGCTGGACGACGGCGCGGACACCGGCGTCGAGCAGGATCTGCAGTCCGTCCGCGAAGGGGAAGAAGGCGTCGGACGCCGCGACGGAGCCACGCGCGCGCTCGGTCCCGGCGAGGGTGTTCGCCCGCTCGACGGCGAGCCGGCACGAGTCCACGCGGTTGACCTGCCCCATGCCCACGCCGACCGACGCGCCGTCGCGCGCCAGCAGGATCGCGTTGGACTTCGCAGCGCGGCAGGCCTTCCAGGCGAAGCTGAGGTCGGCGAGGGTGGCGTCGTCGGCCGCCTCACCGGCGGCGAGGGTCCAGCCGGCCGGGTCGTCGCCGTCGGCGTCGAGGGTATCCGCGACCTGCATGAGGACGCCACCGGAGACCTGGCGGAACTCCACCGGGTTCCGGCCGTAGCCCTCCGGCAGGGTCAGCAGCCGGATGTTCTTCTTCTGCGAGAGGATCTCGACGGCTTCCTCGGAGAACGAGGGGGCGATCACGACCTCCGTGAAGATGTCCTTGACGGTCCGGGCCATCCCGGCGGTGACCTCGCGGTTCGCGGCGATCACCCCGCCGAACGCGGAGACCGGATCGCACGCGTGCGCCTTGGCGTGGGCGTCGGCGATGGGATCGTCCGCATCGGCCGAACCGACGGCGACACCGCAGGGGTTGGCGTGCTTGATGATCGCGACGGCGGGCTCGGCGAAGTCGAAGGCGGCGCGGAGGGCTGCGTCCGCGTCGACGAAGTTGTTGTAGCTCATGGCCTTGCCGTGGAGCTGGTCCGCCTGGGCGATGCCCGGGGTCGCACCCTTCTCCACGTAGAGCGCGGCCTGCTGGTGGGGGTTCTCGCCGTAGCGGAGCACCTCCGAGCGCTCGAGCGCCAGGCCCGCGTAGCCGGGCCAGGTGAAGGCGTCGTCGTCCGTGTCGAACTGCTCCGCCGTCCAGGACGCGACGGCGGTGTCATACGCGGCCGTGTGCGCGAAGGCGAGCGCCGCCAGCCGACGTCGGGCCCTGAGGTCGAAGCCTCCTTCGGCGGCGGCGGTGACCACGTCGCCGTAGCGGGCGGGGTCGACGACGACGGCGACCGACGGGTGGTTCTTGGCCGCCGAGCGGACCATGGCGGGGCCGCCGATGTCGATCTGCTCCACGACGTCGTCGGGCGCCGCACCCGAGCGCACCGTCTCGACGAACGGGTAGAGGTTCACGACGACGAGGTCGAACGCCTCGATGTCGAGTTCCGCGAGCTGGTCGACGTGCTCCTGGCGGCGGCGGTCGGCGAGGATGCCCGCGTGGACCTTGGGATGCAGTGTCTTGACGCGTCCGTCGAGGGTCTCGGAGAAGCCCGTCACCTCGGACACCTCCATGACCGGGACACCCGCGGCGGCGATCCGCTGTGCGGTGGAGCCGGTGGAGACGATCGAGACGCCCGCGCGGTGGAGGCCCTGCGCCAGCTCCTCCAGGCCTGTCTTGTCGAACACCGAGATGAGTGCTCGACGGATGGGGACACGGTCAAGGTGGGTCAGGCTCACGCAGATCTCCGTCAGTAACGTCGCTTGGGGGTCGCCCCAAGTCTATAGGTGCGGCCCTGCGTGGTCGCGAGGTGGCGGCACAGGGACCCGGGTGCCTGGCGGTACAGTTCTGGCAGAACAGCACCCTCTCCGAAGGCATCATGAACGTCAATACACAGCTCCCCACCGGCGACCAGGTGGTACAGGACCTCCCCTGGCGCTGGAAGGTCCAGGGGAAGATCTTCCTCATCGGCGGCCTCGGCTTCATGTTCGACGCCTGGGACGTGACCCTCAACGCGTATCTGATCCCCCTGCTGATCGGGGACTGGGGCCTCGTCCCCGGCCAGGCGGCGTGGATCGCGACGTCGAACCTGATCGGCATGGCCGTCGGCGCCTTCGCCTGGGGGTCCGTCGCGGACATCATCGGGCGCAAGAGGGCCTTCACCCTCACCCTGCTCGTCTTCTCCGTCTTCACCGTGCTCGGGGCGTTCTCCCCCGACATCGTCTGGTTCTGCGTCTTCCGCTTCCTGGCCGGCTTCGGCCTCGGCGGCTGCATCCCCGTGGACTACGCGCTCGTGGGCGAGTTCACACCGCGCCGCCAACGCGGGCGGGTCCTCACCGCGATGGACGCCTGGTGGCCCGTCGGCGCCTTCCTCTGCGGCGTGGTGACGACGGCGGTCGTCGCGCAGTTCGGCGACTGGCGCTACGCGATGCTCGTCATGGTGCTTCCCGCGCTCCTCGTGTTCTGGGTGCGGCGCGGCGTGCCCGAGTCCCCTCTCTACCTCGTCCAGCGCGGCCGGCGCGAGGAGGCCCGGGCCGTCATCGACGACCTCGTCGCCCGTACCGGAGGCAAGCAGCAGGAGTGGCGCCTGCCGGACCCCGAGGAGACGCCGCGGCTCTCGCTGGGCAGCATCTCGGGTCAGCTGACCGGGCTGTGGCGCTACAACTGGCGCATCACCCTCACGGCCTGGAGCCTCTTCCTGACCATCCTCCTCGTCTACTACGGGGCGCTGACCTGGATGCCGCGCATCCTCATCGCCTCCGGCTACGCGCAGTCGGTCGCGTTCATCACGACCACGTTCATGACGGGCGTCGGCTTCCTCGGAGTTATCGCCGCCGCCCTCCTCGTCGAGCGCGTGGGCCGCAAGTGGCTCCTCGCCATCACGGGGCCGGGTTCCGCCGCGCTCCTCGTGGCCTTCGCGCTGACCCTCGACCTGCCGGCCGTCGCGACGGCCTGGCTGCTGGGCTTCGGCTTCGTGGTGCAGGTGGCCATCCCGGTGCTGTACACGTACGTCTCGGAGCTGTACCCGACGGAGCTCAGGGGCAGCGGCTTCGGCTGGGCGTCGACGATCTCGAGGATCGGCGCGGGCCTCGTGCCGCTGATCTTCGGCACGCTCCTGTGGCCCTACCTCGGGCTGCCGCTGACCTTCGCGCTCATCGGGGGCCTCGTGGTCCTCGCCGTCGTGTTCATGGCGTTCAACGCCCCCGAGACGCGGAGTGCGACGCTGCGCTGACCGGGGCAGGACCGCGAAAGGGGTGCCTCCGCGACCGCGGTGGCACCCCTTCGTCATCAGCCGGAACCAGGCCTCCGCTGGAGCCAGGCCTCCGCTGGAACTAGGCCTCTGCTGGAACTAGGCCTCCGGTAGCTCCGCATCGGGGGTCTCCTCGAAGGAGGTCACCTTCCACGCGCCGTCGGCGAAGCGGACGGTCGCACTGTAGATGGTGCCCTCAGGCGTGAACGGGCGCTGCTCCGTGACGGAACCGTCCTCGGCGAACTCGGTGTACGCGTCCGGGTTGACGGGAACCAGGGCGGAGACGTCCGTGCCCTCCGCGACCTGCTCCTCGGGTGTGACGAGGTAGACGTTCTCCGCCTTGGGCTGGCCGCCGAGCACCCATCCCCCGGCGTCGTACACGTCCTGCAGCCGCTGCGCCTCGGCCTGCTCGCCCGCGGCGCCGTCGATGAGCTCCAGCATCGCGGCGGCATCGCCGGTCTGCAGGACGTACGCCTTCTGGTCGAAGTAGTAGTAGAGGAACGCGCGGGCTCCCCCGGGCGTCGCCTCCCCGACGAGGTCGTTGCTCGCCGGCCGCTCGATGTTCGCTGCGGCGGCTGAGGAGCTCGCGGGCGAGGGCGTGGTGTCGGCCGGGGTCGCCGGCGTGGTCTCCGTGGTGCCGGCACAGGCGGTGAGTGCCAGCAGGGTGAGTGCGGCGGTGGCCGCGAGGCGGGGGAAGGTCATGGGTCCCTCTGGTGTTCGGCGGATGAGTTAGTGGCCCGAGGCCACCACTACCCTATCGTCGCATGAAATAGTTTTCGCTTAATTTGCGCCCGACGATTGACTCTTTCGTGTGAGCTGGGACACGCTGGTGCTTTCCCACGAAGGAGACCCCGTGAAACCCCGCCACGCCACCGTCGTCGTGCTGACCGCCCTTGTCGCCGGTTCCGTCACGTCGCTGCCCGCCACCGCCGCCCCCAAGACTCCCGACACCTCCCCCGCGACCGCACAGCACTCGCTGCGTTCCGCCGTCACCGACGAGAACTTCTACTTCGTCATGGCCGACCGGTTCCGGAACGGCAGCACCGCGAACGACGACGGCGGCCTCGGCCCCGACGCGTCGGTGTCCGGCTTCGACCCCACCCGCAAGGGCTACTACAACGGCGGCGACCTCAAGGGCCTGCTGCAGGAACTCGACTACATCCAGGGCATGGGCACCACGTCCATCTGGCTCACCCCGAGCTTCAAGAACCGCGCCGTGCAGCCGGAGGACAACTCGGCGGGCTACCACGGCTACTGGATCACCGACTTCACCCAGATCGACCCTCACCTCGGCACGAACGACGACCTCAAGGCCCTCATCGACGCAGCCCACGCGCGCGGCATGAAGGTGTACTTCGACATCATCACCAACCACACGGCCGACGTCATCGGCTACGACGCCGGAGAGCGCGCGCCCTACATCTCGAAGGACGAGGAGCCGTACCGCGACGCCGCCGGCAAGGAATTCGACGACCGCGACTACGCCGGCACCGGGACGTTCCCCGCACTCGACGCCGGGACCTCCTTCCCGTACGTCCCGGTGGTGCCGGAGGCCGACAGGAACCTCAAGGTCCCGGAGTGGCTGAACGACCCGACGCTCTACCACAACCGCGGCGACACGACGTTCGCCGGCGAGGACTCCTTCTACGGCGACTTCTTCGGCCTGGACGACCTCTCCACCGAGCACCCCCGCGTGGTGGACGGCATGATCGACATCTACAAGACCTGGATCGCGGACTTCGGCGTGGACGGCTTCCGGATCGACACCATGAAGCACGTCAACGACGAGTTCTGGCAGGCCTTCGGGCCCGAGGTCCTCTCCTACGCCCAGGAGCAGGGCAAGGACGAGTTCTTCATGTTCGGCGAGGTCTTCGACACCACGAAGTCCTTCACGTCGCAGTTCACCACGCGCAACAGGATGCAGTCCGTGCTCGATTTCCCGTTCCAGGCCGCCGCGCGCGGATATGCGTCGCAGGGAACGCCGGCGACGGGCTTGGAGGCCTTCTTCGCCGGTGACGACTGGTACACCGATGCGGACTCCAACGCGTACAGCCTCCCGACGTTCCTCGGGAACCACGACATGGGCCGGATCGGCAGCTTCATCGCCTCGGACAACCCGGGCGCCCCCGAGGACGAACTGCTGGCCCGCGACACCCTCGCGCACGAACTCATGTACTTCTCGCGCGGCAACCCCGTGATCTACTACGGCGACGAGCAGGGCTTCACCGGCCCCGGCGGCGACCAGGACGCGCGGCAGACGATGTTCGCGAGCCAGGTGCCCGAGTACCTCGACGACGACCTGCTCGGCACCGCCGCGACGCACGCCACGGACAACTTCGACGCCGGGCACCCGCTCTACCAGGGAATCGCGGCGCTGGCACAGGTCACGGCCGAGCACCCTGCCCTGCGGAACGGCGCCCACCAGCACCGGTACGCCTCCGACGGCCCCGGCATCTACGCGTTCTCCCGCACCGACGCCGAGGACCAGCGCGAGTACGTCGTGGCGCTGAACAACAGCACCGAGCCGCAGACGGCGGCCATCCCCACCTACGCCGCCAAGCGCAGCTTCGGACTGGTCTACGGAGACGCGCCGGAGCGCGCGAAGTCGGCCGCCGACGGCACCCTCAGCGTCACGGTCCCCGCGCTGTCCTCCGTGGTCTACGAGCTCTCGGGGAAGATCCCGAACTCCAAGGCCGCGCCGGCCGTCAGCCTGCAGCAGCCGGCGCCGGCCGCCGAGGACAACGGCCGCCTGAAGGTGGCCGCCGACGTCGCCGGCTCCTCGTTCTACGAGGTCACCTTCGAGGCCCGCACCCCGGGCTCCCCCTGGACGAGCATCGGCACGGATGACAACGCGCCGTACAGCGTCTACCACGACACGAGCGCCCTGCCCGCAGGATCGGCCGTCGAGTACCGCGCGGTGGTCCTCGACAACGCCCGCCACACGCGGACCTCGACGACGGCGTCCGCCACGGTGCCGCAGCCGCGCCTGACGATGGGCCTCCCCGCCGAGGGGACCCAGGTGCAGGGCGACGTCGAGGTCACCGCCACCGCGAGCCCGGAGAATTCCGAGTACGCCGTGACCCTCGAGCGCAGCATCGCCGGTGGTGCCTGGACGGCCATCGGCACCGATGATTCGTCGCCGACCTACACGGCCGTCGATGATCTCGCGGCCCTTGACCTCGCCGAGGGCACCCAGGTGCGGTACCGGGCCCTGCTCGGCACGTCGGTGAGCGACATCAGGACCGTGACGGTCGGCTCGGTCGTCGAGCAGCCCGGCACCGTGGCCGTGGCTGGCAGCCTCGACTCCGAGCTGGGCTGCGGCGGGGACTGGGATCCGGCGTGCGACCAGGCGCAGATGACCTTCGACGCCGCGTCGCAGACCTGGCTCCTCGAGGTCGCGGACCTGCCCGCCGGCAGCTATGAGTACAAGGCGGCCCTCAACCGCAGCTGGACCGAGAACTACGGTGCCGGCGGCGGTCGCGACGGCAGCAACATCGTGCTCGTGCACGCGGGCGGACCGGTGACCTTCGTGTACGACCACCGGACCCACGTGATCAGCACGCGCTAGCTGGACGGCGACCGGGACGACGGCCGGGATCCTCGGATCCCGGCCGTCGTCGTGTCCGGGGTGTCGGCACCGTGATCGCGGAACGGCGCCGGTGGGCGCTACAGCCAGTCGTTGCGCTTGAAGGCCCAGTACAGGCCGCTTCCCATGCCGACCATGAGGACGAGGGCGAACGGATAGCCCAGCGTCCAGTGCAGCTCGGGCATCACGTCGAAGTTCATGCCGTAGATGGAGGCGATCAGGGTGGGCGCGAAGAGGATCGCGGCCCACGAGGAGATGCGCTTCACTTCCTCGCCCTGCCTCAGCGACGTCTCCATCAGCCGCGTCATCTCCTCGTTCTGCCGTTGCGCCACGAGCGTGGACTGGACGGTCAGGGCATTCTGCAGCAGCGCCCGGAAGGTGTTCACGCGTTCGACGACGCGGATCACATGGTCCTGGACGTCACGCAGGTTGCGCCCGAGCTCGGAGTCGATCTGGTACTTGTCGGATCCACGCAGCAGCGCATCCATCATGGCCTGCAGGGGTTGCGTGGCGCGCTGGAACTCGATGACCTCGCGGTGCAGTTCGTAGATCCGGCGCGAGACATCCGGTGCGCCCCCGAACAGCTCGTCCTCGATCTCGTCGACGTCGTTCTCGAGCCCCCTCACCACGGGTTCGTACTCGTCGACCACCTGGTCGAGCAGGGCGTAGAGGACGGCCTGCGGCCCGGCACCGAGCAGTGCCGGGTCCCCCTCGAGCCTGCGCCGCACGATGCCGAGGTCCGGTGACTCGGCGTGCCGGATGGTCACGACGAAGTCGTGCCCGACGAAGAGGTGCAGTTCCCCGAACTCCACCTTCTCCTCGACGTCGAGGTAGCGCGCCGGGCGCAGCACCAGGAAGAGGGTGTCCCCGTAGCGCTCGAGCTTCGCGCGCTGGTGTCCGTTCGTGGCGTCCTCGACGGCGAGGGGGTGCAGGCCGAACTCGGCCTCGACCGCGTGGATCTCCTC
This sequence comes from Arthrobacter sp. NPDC092385, assembly GCF_044755105.1. Taxonomy (NCBI): domain Bacteria; kingdom Bacillati; phylum Actinomycetota; class Actinomycetes; order Micrococcales; family Micrococcaceae; genus Arthrobacter; species Arthrobacter sp. NPDC092385. The sequence goes on along the minus strand of NZ_JBIVQL010000011.1, from coordinate 33,629 downwards.
GCGCTGCGGACGGTACAGGCCGATCCAGCCCATGCCGCCGCTCTCACGCATGATCTCGAAGGTCTGGTCGAGGGTCTCGGGGTTGATGCGCTTCGTCCCGCCGACATACACGGCGTTGGCGACCACCGGCACCTCAGGCCCTGCCCGCGGTGGCGCCGCCGGCCGCGAGCCCGGCGAGGGTCTCGATCAGCAGCCTGCGCTCCTCGACCTTGATGCGCTCGTGCAGGGTGTCCTTCGTGTCGTCGGGCAGGACGGCGACGGGGGCCTGGGCGAGGATGGGGCCCGTGTCCACGCCGGCGTCGGCGATCATCACGGTGCAGCCCGTCACCTTCACCCCGTAGGCCAGGGCATCGCGCACGCCGTGGGCGCCCGGGAAGCTCGGCAGGAGGGCCGGATGGGTGTTGAGGTAGCGGTTCGGGAACCTGTCCAGGAAGTGCTGGTCGACGATCCGCATGAAGCCCGAGGAGACGACGTAGTCCGGCTCGTGCGCGGCGACGGCCTCGGTGAGCGCGCGGTTCCAGTCCGCGCGGTCCGCGTACTGCCGGAAGTCGACCTCGAAGGTCGCGATCCCCGCATCGGCTGCGCGCCGGACGCCGCCGGTACCGGTCCGGTCGGCTCCGACGGCGGCGATGGTCACGGGCAGGCTGCCGTCGGCGACGGCGTCGATCACGGACTGGAGGTTCGATCCGGTTCCGGAGACGAGGACTACGATGCGCATGGCTCAACCTTAGGTCGCTGCTCGCCTAGGGTTGAACCATGGCGAGGGATGAACGATGACGCACCAGGGCACCGGACAGGGCCGGCGGGGTAGTACCGGGTCCGGGCGGAAGGGCCCCGACGACGCACGCTCCGCGCAGGCCGCGTCCGCGGGCCTGTGGCTGCGCCTGTTCCTCGCGGCGCTGCTCGGCGGCGTGCTGACGAGCGGCCTGGTGCTCCCCTGGAAGGTCCTCGCGCTCGTGCTGTCGGTCCTCGCACTGGCATCCGGCGTCGTCGCGCTCGTCAAGGCGATCAGCGCGAAGCTCCCCCGGCTCGTCGTGCTCGCGACGGCCCTGGGCCTCGCGGCAGCCCTCTTCCTCGCGGCGGGTACCGGAGCGTCGGTGCTCCTCTGGCCCGTCACCCAGAACTACGAGGACTGCATGTCCCGTGCCCTGACGCTGCACGCACAGAAGGAGTGCGAGGAAGGCCTGCGGAACCTCGACGGCTTCGGCCGGTAGTCCAGGCCGGGCAGGAAGGCTCAGCGCCGCCTCGGCTCCCGCTCGAGCAGGGGCCCGACGGCGTGGCCGAGGACGGCTCCGACCGCCACTTCGGCGGCGAGCCAGAGGCCGACGGCCAGGGGATCGGGCCCGAGGTCGGTGAAGCGCCCGAGGCCGAGCGAGGCGCGGGAGGCGAGGGCGACGACGGCGCCGCACAGTCCCGCCGTGATGCCGATGAGGCCGGCGAGCGCCAGGGTCGAGGCCGTCGAGGTCAGCCAGCGCTGGCTGCTGTGGAGGACGAGCCACTCGTCGAAGTGGTTCTCCCCCTCCCGGAAGAACCACCAGCCCGCGAGGAGCCCGGCGAGGACGGGTATGGCCAGCGCGGCGTAGCCGTACTCGAGCGTGCCTGCCGGCAGTGCTCCGAGGATGGGCAGGGCGGGCAGCGGACCCACGGTACTGGCGAGCGGCGTGAGGGAGCTTCCCGTGCCGAGGGCGAATCCCGCTCCTGTGGACCAGGCCATGGTCCAGAGGGCGAGGTTGGGCAGGAGCCCGAGCTGCAGGAGCGTCACCACGGTGGCGCCGGCGATGCCCCCGTCGATCCGCTCGTAGATCGCGGCGATCCCGGCCCAGTTGAGCCCTATCGCGACCGCGAGCAACGCGGCCGACAGGCTGGCTGCGACCATCACGGCGAGGAAGCCCGAGCGGAGGATCGACCACACGTAGGACCCCGCCCAGCGGGAGTGCTGGCTGGTACGGCCCACCCACGCGGCGAAGTCGACGCCGACCAGCCGGCTCCACGCCCCCGCTTCACGGTAGGCGCCCGTGATCAGGCCGATCCCGGCGGACACCGGCGGGATCAGGGCCCCCGCGACGAGGGACGCCGACGCGTCCGGGGTCGTGGATACGTATGCCACGCCCGCACCGATCGCGGCGTAGGTGAGCAGGGCCCCGAGGAGCGCCTGCCACAACTGGTCCGTATAGGAGGCCCGCGCGAGGCGCCGTCCGGCGCGCCAGGCCAGGAGCAACGGCACGAGGACCAGGCCGAGGGGGATCACGTGGAGCAGTCCCGATACGGCATCGGCTCCGGCTACTCCCGCCGGGAACCGGAGGACGAGCGGGACCCCGTGCATCACCAGCCATCCCTGGCCTGCCAGGCGGGCCGCCGACTCGGGCGAGCGGTCCGCGAATCCGCCGGTGAGCCAGACCGCGGCGATCGGGAGGACCACGAGCAGCGCCGAGATCACGGCGGCCTGGCCGAGTTCGAGGACCCCCTGCAGCCACAGGGGCATGGGAAGGGCACGGGGTTTGGTGGGGAGTCTCATCCCTTCCATGGTGCCATCGGCGGGGGCCGCGGACACCGAGCGACGCGGGGCGGACGGCGCTTGCCGCGGGGTGTCGCCGGTCACCCCAGCAGGTCCGCGAGGCCCTTGACGACGGCGAAGGCCGCGCCCACGAACGCGATCACGATCACGAACAGCCGCGCCTGGTCGTCGCGGACGAAGCGCCCGAGCTTCTCGCCGGCGACGATGCCACCCACGATGGCCAGCCCGATCGCGCCCCACATCCACGGCGCCAGGACCGGGGCCTGCGACGGGTCGAGCAGCAGCTTCGCGATCAGCGTGACGCTGCCGATGCAGACGAAGAAGGGCTGCAGCGTCGCCGCGAACGGGCGCTGCGGCCACCGGGAGAGGACGGCGTAGGCGCTCACGGCCGGGCCACCCACGCCGGCCATCGAGTTGGTGAGGCCCGCCGTGAAGCCCGCGACGACCTTCGGCGCGTTCCCGCGCAGGACGACATCCGAGCGCTGGAGCACCAGGGAGACGGTCAGGGCGACGAGGACGACGGCGCCGACGGTCACCGACAGCGGCGCGGACGGGATGGCCACCGCGAGGAAGGACCCCGGGATGGACCCGAACAGGGAGGGGACCACCAGCCAGCGGAACATGCTCCAGTCGATGTCCTTCCAGACCCTGCCGACGATGATCGCGGAGGAGACGACCCCGCAGATGTTGACGAGCAGCACGCCTGCATGGGGCCCGAGGATGATCACCAGGAACGGCGCGATCAGCAGGGCGAACCCGAGCCCGGCGATACGCTGCGCGACCGCCCCGACGAGGACGGAGGCCAGCACGATGCAGAAGATGCCGAGGGTCACCCCGCTACAGTACGCCGGGGCAACCACTTCCCTGCCCTCCCTCCGGCATCATGACGGGGCCGCCGGCGGTAGCCTGACACGATGACCGCTCTTAGCACAGCACTGGCCACCGCCGACTGGCGACGGCGGGTCTTCGGCCTGTACGACGACGTGCGCGGGCGGGCGGTGTCCGACTCGCCGGAGGCGGCCCATGCCCTGTGGCGGACGGGCCGCGACGGCCTGTTCCGCGACCATCCGGCGTCCGCGCTCGGCGACCGCGCGAAGGCGGCCTTCGCCGGGCTCGCCGTCGCGCCCTACGATCCGGCGTTCCGCTTCGAGGCACTCGTGGACGACGACGGCGCGGGCGAGGTGATGGACGTCGCGACCGGGACGGACGGCGTCGTACCCTTCCGCCGCCTCGGCACCGTCCTGCTGCCGGGGCTGGGGAAGCTGGCGCTCTGGAAGCTCGCGTCCTACGGCGGCGGACTCTTCCTGCCCCTGCACGACGGCACGGCGGGGAAGCCCGGCGGCACCTACGGGGGCGGACGCTACGTCCTGGACACCATCAAGGGCGCCCACCTCGGGGAGGGGCGCCCCGCGGGCAGCCTCGTGGTCGACCTGAACTTCGCCTACAACCCCTCCTGCGCCTACGACGAGGAGTGGGCCTGCCCCCTCCCCGGTCCGGGGAACCGGCTGAAGGACGAGGTGCCGGTCGGCGAGCTCTATCGGCAGTACTGACTGCACGGACGCCCGCCACTCCGTAGGCTTGTGGATTCCGGCGCGGAAGCGACCCGGGCAGCCGCAGCCGATCGAGGAGCACCGCGAGATGAGCAGAGTCCGATGACGCAGGGGCCGAGGACACAGGGTCCGCTGACGCAGGCACAGTGGCGGCGACGCACGGAGGTGCCCCTGATCATCGCCGCGGTGATGTATCTCGCGGCGTACTCCATCCAGGTCACGGCGGATCCCCCGCCCTCCGTCGGCCGTGCCCTCGAAGGTGTCATCTGGGCCACCTGGGCCCTGTTCCTCGTGGACTACGTGGCGAGCCTCGTGCTCGCCGACGCTCGCGGCCGGTGGTTCGTCCGCCACCTCCACGAGATCGTCATCCTCCTGCTCCCCATGCTGCGGCCCCTCCGCCTCCTGCGGCTCCTCCCCCTGCTGCGCGTGCTCAACCGCTCGGGCGGGGACGCCCTGCGCGGGCACATCGTCCTCTACGTCGTCTCGGCCATGACGGTCCTGGGATATGCCGGGGCGCTCGCGGTGCTCGACGTCGAACAGGATGCTCCCGGCGCGACCATCCTCACGCTGCCCGATGCCCTCTGGTGGGCGCTCACGACGGTCACCTCCGTGGGCTACGGCGACTACTACCCGGTCACGGGCGCAGGACGCCTCGTCGCGGCAGGCCTCATGATCGGCGGCATCGGCGTGCTCAGCGCCGTCACCGCAGCCTTCGCGTCCTGGCTCGTGGAGAACGTCGCGACGACGCGCGCAGCGGAGGCGAGGACAGCCGAATCGGACGCGCAGGTCCAGGACCAGCTCAAGAGCGTCAGCCTGCAGATCGACACCCTCACCCGGCAGCTCGCCCACGGCTCGCATCAGGGACGCGCCGACCGGGAGTAGCGCCCGGCCGGATTTCGCCGGACGTTCACCCGGCCTCCATCCCCCGGTGGCCGCCCCTCCGCCCGTGCCTGCGAGGGTTGGAGCGTGAGGATCGCCGTTGTCGCAGAATCTTTCCTGCCCCACATGAACGGGGTCACGCACTCGCTGCTGAAGGTGCTCGCCCACCTGCGCCGCCGCGGCGACGAGGTCCTGGTGATCGCGCCGTCGTCGTCCTGGCTCGACGACGAGGCGCCTGCCTCGGTGGAGGGCTACCCCGTCCACTCGCTGCCCTCCGTCCCCCTGTCCGGCTATGCGAACGTGCGCCTCGCCGCGGGCACCGTGGCCCGGGTGCGCCGCGTCCTCGCCGAGTTCGGGCCCGACGTCGTCCACGTCGCCTCACCCTTCGTCCTCGGCTGGCGCGCCGTGCAGGCGTGCGAGCAGCTCGGCATCCCCACGGTCGCCGTCTACCAGACGGAGGTTCCCGCATACGCCGCGCGCTACGGGTTCCCCTGGCTCGAGTCCCTCCTGTGGCAGCGCGTCGAGAACATCCACGCCGCCTCGACCCTGACCCTCGTGCCGTCCTCCTTCGCGCATGAACAGCTGCGGTCCCGCGGGGTGCAGCGGCTCAACCTGTGGCGGCGCGGCGTCGACACCGACCGGTTCTCCCCCGCGCGGCACGACGCCGCATGGCGTGCGGCCGTCGCCGAGCCGCACGAGCGCGTCATCGGCTACGTGGGACGGCTCGCGCCGGAGAAGCAGGTCGAGGATCTCGCCGTCCTGGACTCCATGCCCGGGACGCGGCTGGTCGTCATCGGTTCCGGTCCCCAGAAGGAGGCCCTCCGTGCGCGGCTGCCGCGCGCCCACTTCGCGGGCTTCCAGGGCGGCCTCGACCTGGCACGCATGGTCGCGACCTTCGACCTCTTCGTCCACCCCGGGGAGTCCGAGACCTTCTGCCAGACCATCCAGGAGGCCATGGCGTCCGGCGTCCCGGTCGTCGCCGTGGGCAGGGGCGGACCACTCGACCTCGTGGACCCGTCACGCACGGGGTGGACCTACGAACCCGGCGACCTGCAGGGCCTCCGTGCCGCCGTCGCCGACCTGCTCGGGGACGATGCCAAGCGCCGCGCCTTCGGCCGGGCGGCACACGCCTCGGTCCAGGGACGCACCTGGCCCGTGCTCTGCGAACAGCTCGTCACCTACTACGAGAAGGCCATCGCCGTGCAGCTGAGGCGGGCCGCGGTGGCGGACAGGGTGCGCAGGGTGCCGTAGCAACCCCGGATCGGCCGGCCGGGACTCTGGACTCCTCCAGTCCGAAGCGGTATGGTGCCCGCTCGCATCGGGGCCACCCCCACAGGCCCTATCATGGGGAACAAACCCACCTACTCTCCGGAGGTTCCGATTACAGACACGGCTGCCCAACACGACATTTATTTCGGTGCACCAGAACCGGAGAATGAAGCCGAGATCCTGGAATCGGCGTCTCGCGCAGCGGTAGCCCGTTTCGACGGCCGCTCGGACATCACCACGATCAAGCGACGCTTCACGCTGATCAACCAGGACCGCACCCCGCACCAGGCGATGGTCGAGGACCTGCTGTTCATCCGCGCGGCCCTCGACAGGGCCGGAGTCGAGTTCCTCCTGGTGCGCGGGAACGACCAGCGCCCCGTCATCGCCGTCGACCTGAACGACCGCGAGAAGCTCCGCGCCGCGCTGGTCGACGCCTGCCGGGACGAGCCGTTCTACTCGCGCACGGTCGACACGAAGCGCCGCACCACGCTCCTGGTCAGTGACGGTGAGCTCTCCAAGAGCAGGAAGGCCCGGATCTTCCGGCTCTTCCGCCCGCGCATCGAACCCCTCGGGGGCCTTGCCTACGGCCCTTCGGCAGGAGTGCAGATCGAGCTGTGGGCCCTCGGCGAGACGGCCATCGAACTGCCCGTCGAGAACTCCCTGACGCGGCGCACCCTGCCGGGCGCCGAAGTGGTGCGCGGCGAGGTGGAACGCCACGGCCTGGTCTGGCCCACGATCGACAACATGTTCGCGGACCACGCCACGGACATCGATTTCGACATCGACCTCGTCTTCTCCTGGGTGGACGGCAGCAGCCCCGAGTACCGGGCAGCCCGAGCGGCCCGCATGCAGGGCGTGGTCGTCGGCGAGGGCGACGACCACGAAGCGCGTTTCCGCCAGATCGACGAGCTGAAGTACGCGCTGCGCTCCGTCTACATGTTCGCGCCCTGGATCCGCCGCATCTTCATCGCCACGGACTCGGAGCGCCCCGCCTGGCTCGCCGACCACCCGTCGGTGACGCTGGTGCGCTCGGAGGAGCACTTCAAGGACCCCTCCGTGCTGCCGACGCACAACTCGCAGGCCGTCGAGTCCCAGCTCCAGCACATCCCGGGACTCTCCGAGTACTTCCTCTACTCCAACGACGACATGTTCTTCGGGCGCCCCGTCGCCCCGGACATGTTCTTCTCCCCCGGTGGCATCACCAAGTTCATCGAAGCGGACACGCGGATCGGGCTCGGCGAGAACGACACCGAGCGCAGCGGATTCGAGAACGCCGCGCGCGTCAACCGGCGGCTCCTGCACGAGCGCTTCGGCCGCATCACCACCCGGCACCTGGAGCACACCGCGGCTCCCCTGCGCAAGAGCGTACTGCTCGAGATGGAGGCGGAATTCGCCGCTGAGTTCGAGGCCACGGCCGCTTCCCGCTTCCGCGCCAAGGACAACATCTCCGTCACCAACTCGCTCTACCACTACTACGCCCTGCTGACCGGCAGGGCCGTGACGCAGGAGATGGCACGCGTCAAGTACGTCGACACCACGATGCGCTCCGGCCTCAAGAGCCTCAGCAAGATGCTGGACAAGCGCAGCCAGGACTTCTTCTGCCTCAACGACGGCAGCTTCCCGGAAGTCCCGGCCGAGGAACGCGCCTACCTGGTGACGGAGTTCCTCGAGAAGTACTTCCCGGTCAAGGCGCCCTGGGAGATCTAGGAGGCCCGGCAGGGCGTCACCGGCGCGTGCGAGACTGGCGCCATGCAGACCTTCCTGCCCTATCCCGACTTCGCCGCGAGCGCACGAGTACTGGACCAGGCGAGGCTCGGGAAGCAGCGCGTCGAGACACTGCAGGCCCTGCGCGCCCTCGTGATCCCGGACTACGGCTGGCGGCAGCACCCCGCCATCCGCATGTGGATGGGCTACGTGCCGGCCCTGACGGTGTACGGACTGGCGATGGTCGCGGAGTGGGTGTCCCGCGGCCACGCTGATTCGACGCACCGCCAGATCCTCGAGTTCGCACCCCACGTCCTGGAGGATCCGGACGTGCCGATGCCGCCCTGGCTCGGTGACCCCGCCTTCCACGTGAGCCATCAGTCCAACCTGATCCAGAAGGCCCCCGAGGTCTACCGCAGCAGGTTCCCCGGCGTGCCCGAGGACCTCCCGTACTACTGGCCCGAGCCCGAGGAGGTGCGGATCCCCAGCGAACCGGAGGGCCGGCGGCTGTGGGTCTGGCGGGCGGCCTCGCACCCGCCGGAGGGTGAGGCGACGCTGCTCATGCCGCCCGAGCCACCCGGCGGGCGGGCGGCGCCGAAGTGGGAACGCCAACTGCACAGGTTCGAGGAATCGATCGAGGACGGTGACGCCGTGGCGATCGCCGACCCCGACGGCGAACACTTCCGCACGGGGCACGTGGGCCCCGTACTGATGCACGAGGACGGGCTGCTGCGCCCGGCGCGCCTGCACGGCTGGCTGGATCGCTCGGACTTCGACCCGCCGGCCCTGCTGCAGGATCCGCGGACCCTCTTCAGCGTGCGGCTGCCCGAGGCGCTGGACGCCTGACGGCCCGCGTCTCCTGGACGCCTGTGGCAGGGCGCGCCCCGGTTACACGGGCACCGACGCGAGCCGCCGGGCGCGGGAACCCTCGGCGATGGTCACACCGTGGGCCTCGAGCCTGCGCCGGGTCTCCTCCCGCGGCACCACCTCGCCCACCGAGCCGTGCCGGCCGGCCGGTACCACCGAGTGGACGATCGTCTCCTCGTAGACGTGCACGAGGTTGTAGGACTGCGCGCCGTCCCGTCCGCGACTGCCGCCGCCGTCGAACAGCAGGTCCTGGGTGTAGCAGGTGGCACTCGCCACCGAGACCGGGACGCCCGCGAACATCGCCGTCGTCGAGTAGTGGAGGTGCCCGGCGAGGATGGTGCGCACGTCCGAGCCGCGGACGACGTCGGCGAGCGAGCGCTGGTCGCGCAGTTCCACGAGCACCGCGAGATCCTGGACGCTGGGAACGGGCGGGTGGTGCAGGGCGAGGATGGTCCCGTAGGGTGCCGGCACTTCGAGTTCGGCGGCGAGCCACTGGAGTTGCCGGCTCGTGAACTCGCCGTGGTGGTGGCCGGGAACGGTCGAGTCCAGGGTGATGATCCGCAGGCCGTCGACGAAGTGGACTACATCCACCGGAGCGTCGAGCTGCCCGGCGGCCGGTGCCTCGCCGAGGAGACCCGCCCGGAAGGCCGCGCGGTCGTCGTGGTTGCCCATGGCCCAGATGACGTCCGCTCCGAGCCGGGCCGCCGCTGGATCGACGATGGCGCGGAGCTTCGCATAGGCGCCGGGCTCCCCCTTGTCCGCGAGGTCGCCGGTGAACACGATCGCCTGCGGCCGGGCGCCGGACGCCTCGAGGTCGTCGAACACCTCCCGCAGCCGTTGCTCGCTGTCCACGGCCCCGTACAGGGGGCCGTCCCCTGCGAGGAGGTGCGTGTCGCTCATGTGCAGGAGAAAGTGCTGGGGCCGAGGGTGTTCTGCTGTCCGGGGGACCATGAAACCTACTCCGATAGCCGATGGGTCTTCGCTAGCCTGCCTGCCATACAAGCAGAGGTGCACGGTGAACTCCGTGAACTCCCCACGGCAGGTCGAGAAACTTTGGAGGAACACCGTGCGCGATCCGGGCCGGACGTGATCTGCAAGGAGTCCCAGCGGACGTGCAGCAGGGCTGGCGGGGCGGCATCACGGGCCGTAGGCTCACACACGAACCACCATCCCCGCAGCGAAAGGCACCACCATGGGATTCCGCCCCACCCACATTCCCCTCCGCCTCACGACGGGCGCCTTCATCCTGAATTCCGGCCTCGGGAAGACGAACCTCGACGAGGGCTCCGCAGGCTACATGCAGGCCATGGCATCCAAGGCCTTCCCCCAGCTCAGCCAGCTCGAGGCGCAGAAGTTCGGCAAGGCCCTCGCAGCGGCGGAGATCGCGCTCGGCTCGGCACTGCTCGCGCCCTTCATCCCGAGCAGGCTGGCAGGCCTCGGCCTCCTGGCGTTCTCGGCGGGCATGATGGCGATGTACGTCAAGACGCCCGGGCTCACGCAGGAGGACGGCATACGTCCCACGCAGGACGGCACGTCCGTGGCGAAGGACATCTGGATGGTGGGCATCGCACTGTCCCTGATCCTCGACCGCAAGAAGAAGTAGCCCACCCGGCACTGTGGCCCCGCCGACGGCGGGGCCACAGTGCTCTTCCCGCCGAACACACAGGAGACCCGGGCCATGTGCGGACGTTTCGTCATCGCAGGCAGCAAGGCGGACCTCATCGACGCCTTCGAGGTGGACGAGGCGATCGTGGACGAGGTGGAGCCGTCCTGGAACGTGGCGCCCACCGACACCGTGCAGCTCGTCGTCGAGCGGCTCGACCCGGAGACGGGCGAGCTGACGCGCCGGCTCGAACCGGCGCGCTGGGGCCTCATCCCGTCCTGGTCGAAGACGGCCGCCGTCGGTGCCCGGATGATCAACGCACGCAGCGAGACGGTCCTGGAGAAGCCCTCGTTCCGAAGCGCAGCACTCAAGCGCCGCGGGATCGTCCCGGCCGACGGGTACTACGAGTGGCGCAGGAACGCCGACGGTTCGAAGACCCCCGTCTACCTCCACGGTGCCGACGGGGCCCGCCTGGGATTCGCCGGGCTGTACGAGTTCTGGCGGGACCCCGCGACGGTCACCGAGGAACACCCGCACGGGTCCTGGGTGGTGAGCTGCACCATCATCACGCGCCCTGCCGGCGACGCCCTCGGGGAGATCCATGACCGCACCCCGGTGATCGTCCCGCCCGCGCTGCGCGGCGACTGGCTCGATCCGCGGAACGACTCGCGTCCGGCCGTCCAGGAACTCCTCGACGCGATCCCGGAGCCGCACCTCGTCCCCCGCACCGTGGGGAACCGCGTGGGCTCGGTGCGGAACAACGGTCCCGACCTGATCGAGCCCCTCCCGGGGGACGTCACCGCGGACGGCGAGCAGCAGACGCTCCTCTAGCCGTGTGGCCGCTCGGTACCGCTGTACGGAGCGCGGGGAGCCGGCGGCAGGTCCGCGATGTACTCGTTCACGGCGAGCGCCAGGATGTCGCGTTCGAAAGGAGGGAGCAGGAGCGAGCTGTAGAGGTAGGCGTCGATCTCCTCCTCACCGACGTTCCCGCCGAGGCCGAAGTACCGGAGCCAGAGCTCGTAGGTGGACAGGCTCGTCGAGCGGAACGCAGCGCACGTACGGCGCTGCTGCTCGTGCTCCCCCATGCCCGTGGTCATTCCCGTATCCTCCTGGAACCGCCGCCGGACGCGCCCGCAGCCGCACCGTGATCGTGCCTTCTCCGGTCGGTTTCCAACGTAGCGAGGGACGCCGGATATGGGAACCCCGCACCGGTGCCGCTTCTTCGCTTGTTGCCGGGAGCCGGCGTGCCTAGGGTCGGAGGAGGCCGCGAGCGAAGGAGACGCATGATCAGGACGGACATGGCCCCGGGGATCCATTACCTCGAGCATGCCAGGACGAACGTCTACCTCGTGGAGGACGACGACGGCGTGCTCCTGGTGGACACCGGCCTGCCCCGCTCGAAGGGCGTGCTCGTGGAAGCCCTCAACCGGATCGGCCGTCCGGTGCAGGACATCCGGGCGGTCGTCCTGACCCACGGGCACTTCGACCATGTCGGGACGGCGGAACACCTGCGGTCGCGGTACGGCATCCCCGTGTACTGCCATCCCGACGACGCCCACATCGCCGCGCACCCCTACAGCTACCAGCGGGAGCGCTCGCCGTTCCTCTACCCGCTGAGCTACCCGCGGGCCATCCCGGGCCTGCTCCGCATGACCGCCGCGGGAGCCGTCACGGTCAAGGGCATACGCGATACCCTGCCCCTCACCCCCGAAGCCGCGGCGGCGCTCCCGGGCTCGCCGCTCGTGGTCCCGACGCCGGGCCACACCAAGGGACACTGTGCCCTGCACTTCCCGGACCGGGACGCTGTCATCAGCGGCGACGCCCTCGTGACCCTCGACCCGTACACGGGCCGCCCCGGTCCGCAGGTCGTGGCGAGGGCCGCCACGGCGGACACCGCGACGGCGCTGCGGTCGCTCGAGGCCCTGCGCTCGACCGCGGCGAGGACGGTCCTGCCGGGGCACGGCTTCCCGTGGCTGGCCGGGGTGGAGTCCGCCGTGTCACAGGCACTCGAGGTCGGGGGCCACTAGGACCGCCACCCGACGCCGTCGCCCCGGTGAGGCGATACGCTGGGCCCATGGGTTGGTTGAAGCGTCGGACGATTCTGGGGTTCGCAGGCGGCACGGCGAAACGGGCGGCGGTCGCGCTGTTCTCCGCGCAGGCCGTGGTCATCGCCGGGATCGTCGGCGTGGACGCCTACCAGAAGCGCCAGCGCACCAAGCGCCCGGTGTTCCCCCAGCCCGGAACGTTCCACACCACCATCGGCGACACCGAGACCACGGTCTACACCTATGGCGAGGACCTGTTCGACGCCATGATCGGGGCGATCGACAAGGCCGAGCACCAGGTACTGCTCGAGACCTACATCTGGAAGGGCGACGAGGTCGGCGCCCGGTTCCGCGACGCCGTCAACCGCGCCGCCGAGCGCGGAGTGAACGTCTACCTCATCTACGACGGTTTCGCGAACCTGGTGGTCAACCCCTTCTTCTACAAGTTCCACCCCCTCGTCAACACCTACCGCTTCCCGGTCCTCCGCCCGTCCATCATCTTCACCAACATCCGTGGAACCGGTTTCGACCACCGCAAGGTACTCGTGGTCGACGACGAGGTGGGATTCGTGGGCGGGTACAACCTCGGCTCGGACTACGCGACGAAATGGCGCGACACGCACCTCGAGGTCCGGGGGCCCTCGGTGTGGGAGCTCCGGGAGGCGTTCGTCAGCTTCTGGAACATCCGCGCCATCCCGCGCCGCCCCGAACTACCCGACCTCAGCGCCTCGTTCTGGGAGCCGCGCATCCGGGCGGTCAACAACAACCCGGCGTTCCTGGTGTTCCCGATCCGCGGCGTCTACCTGGATGCGATCAACCGCGCGGAGAAGCACATCTTCATCACGACGGCGTACTTCATCCCGGACCGGCAGATCCTCGACGCCCTGCTGCGGGCGAGCCGCCGCGGGGTGGACGTGCGCGTGATCCTCCCGGAGGACTCCAACCATGTGGTCTCGGACTGGCTGTCGCGCGGGTTCTACTCCTCAATGATCGGCGCCGGGGTGCAGGTCCTGCTGTACCAGAACTCCATGATCCATGCGAAGACGGCGACGATCGACGGCGAGTGGAGCACGGTCGGCACGGCCAATATCGACCGCCTCAGCCTGACCGGCAACTACGAGATCAACCTCGAGATCTTCGACCGGGCACTGGCTGCGACCATGGAGAAGATCTTCGAGGTGGACTCCTCCAACAGCCGCGTGCTGACGAAGGAGGAGTGGGACAGCCGGCACGTGGTGGCCCGCGCCAGCGAACTCATCCTCGCTCCCCTGCGTCCGTTCCTGTAACCCGCGCCCGATCCGCGGCCGCCCGATCCGGGGCCGAGAACCGCTCCAGGTACCCGTGCTGCGAGGATTCCACGTGGCCGGCCATCAGCCGCTCCGCCTCGACCTCGTTCCCCGCATCGATCGCCGCGATGATCAGCCGGTGCTCGCCCCACGACTGCTTCCCGCGGTTGTCGACGTCGGCGGCGTAGAGCCACTCGATCTTCCCCGAGATCTGCCGCAGCAGGGCGGTCAGCGACGCGCTGCCGCTGAGCTCGGCGACCCCGAGGTGGAAGCGGATGTTCAGTTCGGGCAGGTCCGCGAGGGCGTCGGCCGCAACGGCGCGGTCGCCGTCGTCGAGGATGTCCGTGAGCGCCCGCCTCGCGGAGAACCACTCCGTGCTCGGGGCGTCGGCCGCGAACTGCGCTGCCGCCCGGCGCGCTGCGCGCCGGGCGATCGTCGCCTCGATGACCCGCCGGACGGCGAAGAGGTCCTCGGCGTCGTCGATCGGGATCTCCGCCACCGTGGAGCCCGCGTAGGGCTTCGATTCCACGAAACCCTCGGCCTCCAGCGCACGCAGCGCCTCCCGCACGGGTACGCGTGACACCCCGTACTTGGCGGCCAGGGCGGCCTCCGTGACCCGGACGCCGGGATGCAGCGCGCCGAAGATGATGTCGCGGCGGATGGCGTCGAGGACGCGCTGCGGCGCAGCGGCGTCCTGCTCAGGCCGCAAACGCCGCGCCCGGGATGGCTCCAAGAAGCTCCTTCGTGTAGTCCGCCCGCGGCCGGTTGAACACGTCGTCCATCGAGCCGCTCTCGACGACGTCGCCCGATCTCATGACCACCACGTCGGTGGCGATCTGCCGAACCACCGAGAGGTCGTGCGTGATGAAGAGGTAGGTGAGTCCGAGCCTATCCTGCAGGTCGGCGAGCAGCGCCAGGATCTGGTCCTGCACGAGCACGTCGAGGGCCGAGACCGCCTCGTCGCAGATGAGCAGCTCCGGCTCGAGGGCGAGCGCCCGGGCGATGGCGACGCGCTGCCGCTGGCCCCCGGAGAGCTCGTTGGGTCGGCGCTGGGCGACGGCGCGCGGCAGGGCCACCTGGTCGAGGAGCTCGGCGACCCGTGCCTGGCGTCCTCCGCGGTCACCGACGCCGAAGATGCGCAGCGGCTCGTCGATCAGGCGCTCGATGCTGTACGTGGGGTCCAGGGAGCCGTAGGGGTCCTGGAAGACGGGCTGCACCTTGCGGCGGAGCGCCCGCCGCTGGGCGCCTCGGGTGGTCGTGAGCGATTCGCCGTCGATCAGGGCCTCCCCCGACGACGCCGTCTCCAGGCCGAGGATGATGCGCGCCACCGTCGTCTTGCCGGACCCGGATTCGCCGACCACCGCCGTCGTGGTCCCGCGTGCCACCTCGAAGGACACGTTGTTGACCGCGCGGACGGTGCTGCCGCGCTGGCCGCGGAGGGCGAACTCCTTGACGAGGTTGTCGACCACGAGGATCGACGGCGCCTTTCCCGCCGCGGGCTGGACGTCGACGAGCGGCTCGGCGTCGAGCACCGCCGCCACCGAGGGCGCCGCCGCGACGAGCTGCCTGGTGTACTCCTCCTGGGGATCGAGCAGGATCTGGCGGGGGGTCCCCACCTCGACGATCCGGCCCTCCGACATCACGATGATGCGGTCCGTGCGATCCGCCGCCAGCCCGAGGTCGTGCGTGATGAACAGCAGCGACGTTCCTCGGGCGTCGACGAGCGACTGCAGGTGGTTCAGGATCTGCCGCTGCACGGTGACGTCGAGCGCCGACGTCGGCTCGTCCGCGATCAGCAGTTCCGGCTCCCCGGCCAGGGCGATGGCGATGAGCACCCGCTGGCGCATGCCGCCGGAGAACTCGTGCGGGTACTGCCCGTAGCGGCGCTCGGCGTCGGGGATGCCGGCCTCGGTGAGCAGCGCGACCGCCCGCTTCCTCACCTCCGCGCGGTCCGGTCGCGCCACGTCCCGCCGGCTCGCGACGATCGCGTCCGCGACCTGGGGGCCGATCTTCATGGCCGGGTTCAGGTTGGACATCGGATCCTGCGGCACCAGGCCCACGCGCTGGCCTCGGATGCTGCGCAGGACCGGTTCGGTGGCGGTGGCGAGGTCCACGACGTCGCCCCTGGTGCGGCCTGCGCCGAGCACGATGGATCCGTGGGTGATCCGCCCGCTGCCGGGCAGCAGGCGGAGGATGGCGCCGATGGCCGTGGATTTTCCGGAGCCGGACTGGCCCACGATCGCCACCCGCTCACCGCGCCGCATGGAGAAGCCGATCCGGTGCAGGACGGGTGTCCCGCCGAAGGCGACCTCCAGCTCGGTGACTTCGAGGATGTTCTCAGCGTCCTGCAGCATAGCCCTGTGCTCCTCGCGGATTGGCGGCGGCGGAGAGCACGCCGGTTTCATGGTCCTGGGTGACGGAGGAGAGCCGGCCGAGCGCCCAGTCCCCCGCCCGGGTGATGGCGTGGCCCCGGCGTTCGAGGTCCGCGATGACGTCCTCGCCCAGCCGGTCCTCGACGACGGCGCCGCCCGGTTCCCACGTGCGCGGCCAGAAGGAGCCGGGGATGGACGTGGTGTGGAGGGACGGTGCGTCGATGGCCTGCTGCGGCGTGTAGCCTCCGACGACGGTGCGGAGGATGTAGAGCAGCTGCCACTGGTCCTGCTGGTCGCCACCGGGCGAGCCGAGGGCGACGACGGGCTTGCCGTCCTTGAGGATGAGCGTGGGCGTGAGGGTGGTGCGGGGGCGCTTGCCGGCCTGCAGCGTCGACGGCGCGCCCTCCTCCAGCCAGGTCATCTGCAGCCGGGAGCCGAGGCAGAACCCGAGCTCCGGGATGGCGGGCGAGGACTGCAGCCAGCCCCCGCTCGGCGTCGCCGAGACCATGTTGCCGGCAGAGTCGACGACGTCGATGTGGCAGGTGTCCCCGCGCGTCTCGCCGCTGCGCGAGACCGTGGGCTCGCCGACCCCCGCGAAGCCGCTGCCGCCGACCAGGGCGGGGGGCGTGTAGTCGGTGCGCAGCGGCGGGGTGAACGGCGTCAGGCCGGGGACGGTCCCGGGCCGGAACTCGACGGACGCCTCGTCGCCGATGAGGGCGCGCCGCTCGGCGGCGTAGTCCGGGGAGAGCAGATACTCCATCGGCACGTCCGCGTCGCCGTAGTAGGCCTCACGGTCGGCGATCGCGAGCTTCTGCGCCTCGAGGATGGTGTGCGCGCCGATGGCCGTGGACGGGTCCAGCAGCTCGTCGTCGAACCCGTCGAGGATGGCGAGGGTCTGCAGCAGGGCCGGTCCCTGGCCCCAGGGGCCGGTCTTGGCGATGGTGTGGCCGCGGAACTCGAAGGTGGTCGCCTCCTCGTAGCCGGCTTCGAACCCGGCGAAGTCCTCGACCGTGATCACGCCGGCGTGGTCCAGCCCGGACGAGTGCCGGTGGGGCGTGCGGACGAATTCCGCGGCGGCCTGCGCCACGAGCCCGGTGCGCCACTCGAGGCGGGCGGCGTCGATCCGCTCGGTCCGGGTGGCGCCGTCCGCCGCCGCGCCCACGAGGGACCCGAGGACGCGGGCGTAGGCCTCGTTCCGGATGACCTCGCCCTCCCGCGGGGGCCTGCCGTCCGGCATCCAGAGGGCGGCCGACGTCGGCCAGTGCTCGGTGAAGAGGTCCGCCACGGCCGCGATGGTCGCTCCCACGCGGCCCACGATGGGGTGGCCGTCGCGCGCGTAGCCGATCGCGAAGGCCAGCACGTCCTCGAGCTCCCACGTGCCGTGGTCGCGCAGCAGGATCAGCCAGGCGTCGACGGCGGCGGGCACCGCCGCGGCGAGGGCCCCTGCGCCCGGGACGAGCTCGAGGCCCTCTGCGAGGTAGTGCTCGCGGGTCGCGGCGGCCGGTGCCGGGCCCTGGCCCATGAGCACGACGGGCCGGTCCGGCTCCTCGGCCGTGGCGAAGACGCCGGTCATGTCCCCGCCGGGACCGTTGAGGTGCGGCTCGACGACGTGCAGGACGAAGGCCCCGGCGACGGCGGCGTCGAACGCGTTGCCGCCGCGCTCCAGCACGGCCTGGGCGGAGGCGGTGGCGAGCCAGTGCGTCGAGGCGCTCATGCCGAAGGTGCCCTGGAGGGTCGGCCTGGTGGTGAAGGAGGGAGGGGGCGTGTACGTCATCGTTGTCACTTTCGGGTGGAGTTCGTCGGGTCGAAGGCGTCGCGCAGGGCGTCCCCGAACAGGTTGAAGGCCAAGCAGATCACGGCGATCGCGATGCCCGGGAAGATCGCCGCACTGGGTGCACGGAAGATGTACTGCTGGGCGTCGGAAAGCATGATCCCGAGGCTCGGCGTGGGTGGCTGGATGCCGAGCCCGAGGAAGGACAGCAGTGCCTCGCCGATCACCGCGACGGGCATGATGACCGTGGCCTGGACGATGATGGCCGACGTGGCGTTCGGCAGCACGTGCCGCATCATGATCCACGTCGGCGAGGCGTCCATGGTGCGGGCGCCGAGCACGAAGTCGCTCTCCTTGATGCGCAGCGTCTCGCCGCGCACCACCCGGATCATGGTGGGGATCTGGGCTATGCCGAGCGCGACGGCCGCGTTGCCGAGGCTGGGCCCGCTGATCGCGGCGAGCCCGACGGCGATGATGAGGAAGGGGAAGGCCAGGGTGACGTCCGTGAGGCGGGAGATGACGGCGTCGAACCCCCGCGAGTAGCCGGCCAGCAGGCCGAGCGGTGTCCCGATGACGACGGCGAGGAGCACGGAGAGCACACCGACCTGCAGCGAGGTCTGGATGCCGAACAGCAGGCGGGAGAGGACATCCCGCCCGAGGTCGTCCGTCCCCAGGGGGAAACCCTCGGTGAAGGGCCGCTGGAACGGCGTGTCGAAGTGCACCTCGGTGGGCGGGTAGGGCGCGAGGAGCGGGGCGAGGAGCGCAGCCAGGACGACGGCGACGAGCAGTATGCCTCCGGTGATCCCGAGCGGATTGGAGCGCAGCGAGGACCAGATGCGGCCACGGCCGGAGCCGAGCCCGGCGCCACCCACTCCGGGGGGCAGTGTTTCGACGGCCATCAGTTGGCTCCTCCGACGCGGATCTTGGGATTGACCACCGAGTACAGGATGTCCACGGCGAGGTTGATCAGGATGTAGCTGACGGTGATGATGAGCACCACCGCCTGGATGACGGGGTAGTCGCGGGTGAAGACGGCGTCGAGGGTCAGCTTGCCGAAACCCGGCAGCGCGAAGATGCGCTCGGTGACCACCGCGCCCGAGATGAGTCCGCCGAGCTGGAGGCCCACGATGGTGACGACGACGATGAGCGAGTTTCGCAGTCCGTAGCGCATCAGCACGCGTCCCCGGCCCAGGCCCTTGGCGCGGGCGGTCCGCACGTAGTCGGTGGTCATGGTCTCGATCATCGACGCCCTGGTCTGCCGCATGATGACGGCGGCGAGTCCGGTGCCCAGGATCAGGGCCGGCAGCGTGAGGTAGTAGAGCCCGCGGAGCGGATCCGAGAGGACGTCCACGTACCCCGAGGCGGGGAACCAGCCGAGCGTCACCGCCAGGTAGAGGATGGCGAGGATGCCGAGCCAGAAGTTGGGGACGGAGAGTCCGATGAGGGCGAACGCGTTCGCGACCCACTCGGGCCAGCGTCCACGGAACCGCTCCGCGATGACCCCGAAGAGGATCCCGACGACGATGGCCACGACGATCGCGTAGGCGGAGAGCCAGAGCGTGACCGGCAGCGTGGTGGCGATCAGCTCGGTCACCGGGGTGCCCGTGCGGGTGGACTCGCCGAAGTCGCCCCGGAACATGTTGCGGACGAAGGCGAAGTACTGCGCCACGAGTGGCTGGTCGAGGCCCAGCTCCGCGCGCACCGCGGCGAGCTGTTCCGGCGTCGCCTCCTCCCCCGCCATCGCGAGCGCGGGATCGCCCGGGAGCTGGCGCACACCGATGAACACGACGATCGAGGCGAGGACCAGGGTGACGGCCGACTGCCAGAGCCGGGTGAAGAGGTAGCGGCCCATGTCAGTTCTCCGTCTCGATGAATGCGGCGTTGCTGAGGTGGACGACGCCGTCGGCGAACGTCTCCACGCCCGCGATGTCGGTGCTGTAGGCGGTGAGGTTGCGCTGCCGGTACAGGTAGATCAGGGGGTTGTCCTGCTGGACCAGTTCCACGGCCTGCCCGTAGATGGCCGCACGCTCCCCGACGTCGTTGATCTGTGCCGCGCTGGTGAGCAGCCGGTCCACCTCGGGGTTCCCGTAGCCGGAGTAGTTGTTGCCGCCGCCCGTCGACAGGAAGTTGAACATGTTGCCGTGCGGGTCGATGCGCCCGGACCAGCCGAGCTGCAGCGCCTCGAAGTCACCGCGTGACTGCACGTCGAGGAGGGTGGAGTACTCCACCGGCACCACGGTGAGGTCGAACCCGCCGTCGGCGACCGCAGCCTGCAGCGCCTGGCCGTAGCGCAGCGTGTCCGGGGTGTTGGTGACCTGCATCCGGATGGGGTAGGGCGTCTCGACTCCCGCATCCTGGAGCATCTTCTTCGCACCCTCGGGATCGAAGGGTGGGCAGGCCTCGCTCAGTTCGGAGGCGTAGGGGCTGGCCGGTGAGATGGGTGAGCACGCCGGCTCGAACCAGCTGTTGAAGACGGTGTTCACGAGGGCCTCGCGGTCGATCGACATGGACAGCGCCATGCGGATCGCCTTCTCCTGCGCGATCGGGGTGTCGATGGTGCCCGGTGGTTCCCCGACGCCGTCGGTGTTGCCGACGTTCACCGTGAGTCCCTGGTAGCCCAGCGAGCCGACCTGCAGGACACCCACGCCGTCCTCCTTGAGCAGGGCGTCGACGTCCTGCGGGGAGATGGTGTCCGCCACCTGGACGTCCCCGGAGCGGAGGTTCGCGGCACGGATGTTCGCGTCGGTGATGATGCGGTAGGTGATGGTGTCCAGGTGGACGCTGTCCGCGTCGTAGAAGAGCGGATCACGCTCGACGGTGATCGACGTCTGCGGTACGCGGTCGACGAACTTGAAGGGCCCGACGCAGACGGGGCTGTTGCCGAACTCCGCCCCCTTCTCCTCGATGGCCCTGGGTGAGAGCATCATCCCTGCACGGTCCGCGAGCGCAGCGGCGAGCGGCGCGAAGGGCTTCTCGTAGCTGATCTGGACGCGGTCCGGACTGACGGCGCGGATGTCGGCGATCGGTCCGAGCTCACTCTTGCGCGTGGATCCCTCGAGCGTGAGGTGGCGCTCGAGGGTCGCCCGGACGGCATCGGCGTCGAACGGCACGCCGTCCGCGAAGACGGCGTCGGTGCGCACGGGGATGGTGACGGTCAGGCCGTCCTCGGAGATCTCCGGCAGGGCCGTGGCCAGTTGCGGGACGAGCTCGCCCTCGGCGTCGATGTCGTAGAGCTTCTGGCACATGGTCTGCATGACGTAGCGCGTATAGAGGGACGACGACGTCGTGGGGTCGAGGCGGTCCGGCTCGGCCGAGAGTGCCATGACGAGGTCGCCTCCCTCGCGGATCGTCGCCTCCCCGATGGGCACGCCCGTGCTGTCCTCCCGGACGGGTGTGGCCGGCAACGGCTGGATCGGCTGGCAGGCGGTCAGGGCCGTCACGGCGACGGCGGCTGCGGCCAGCAACCCGGCGGCCCTGCCGGGCCGTGTGCGGCGTAAGGGATGTCGGGACAGGGGCTGCGTGGGGTGCTGCATGGGGTTCCTCACGAAGGGACGGGATGGAACTGCGTTCGGCACAGCGTTTGGATTGAATACAATCGCCAGTACGACGATAAGCTTCGTATACATTCGTTTCAAGGTTGTTACCGGAGGAAAACATCGTGAAGAAGAACCGGGTGGCGACGGACCGCCTCCATCTGTGGCTCATGCTGGTCCTGACGTTCTCCACGGGCGTGATCGACGCCGTCGGCTACCTCGGCCTCGACCGCGTCTTCACGGGCAACATGACCGGCAACGTCGTCCTCCTCGGCATGGCCTTCGCCGGCGGCGCCGACCTGCCGATCCTCCGCCCCGCGCTCGCCCTCGTCTTCTTCATGGTGGGCGCCGCCCTCGCGGGGCGCGTACTGCGCAAGGGACCGGAGGGGTGGTCGGGCCGGACCTCGAGCGCCCTCCTCACGGTGACGGCGGGCCTGACCGCGCTCGCGGTCTATGTCGCGCTGGTCGACGTGCACGCCGAGGAGGTGCTGGGCAGCATCACGACGTCGGTGCTCGCCGCCATGATGGGCATCCAGGCCGCGACGGCGAAGCGGCTCAAGGTCGCCGAGATCACCACCGTGGTGGTCACCTCCACGATCACGGGCCTCGCCTCGGACTCCCGGCTGGCCGGCGGGAAGAGCCCCTTCTGGGCTCGCCGCTCCGCCGCGATCGCGCTCATCATGGCCGGCGCCGTCGTGGGTGCCCTGACCCTGAAGGTGGACCTGTGGCTCGGCGTCGCCGTGTCCGCGCTGCTCTCCGCCGTCGTCACCCTCCTCGGGCACCTCCGCCACCGGCGGGACAGCCAGGAACACACCGCAGGGAACACCAAGGAATCCGCACTACGGTAGAAGCATGGAACTGGTCGACCGGCAGTACGCATTCCACCGCCTCTCCCGCTCGTGGCCCCAGCACCGCTGGTGGAAACCGCTCCTCACGGCGCTGCTCGGCCTCGCCTTCTACCTGGTCTTCACGATCGCCCTCCTGGTGGTCGGGGCGATCGTGGCGCTCGCCACCTCGGCGGACATCGAGCACTACATGGATGCCGCCGCGTCCATCGACCTCAGCGACCCGGTGATCTTCGCCTTCACCCTGGTCTCGCTGATCCTCATGATCCCGGCCCTCGTGCTCGCCGCACTCATCACGGGACCGCGGCCCGTCGGCCTGTTCTCCTCGGTGGCCGGCCACATCCGCTGGCGGTGGCTGGCGGTCTGCACGGCGGCCGCCCTGGCCGTGTTCCTCGTGAGCCTCGCCGTCTCCACGCTGATCGGCTTCTTCTTCCCGGAGGAAGCCACCACAGCACCCGTGCAGCAGGACACTTCCACCCTCCTGATCCTGCTCACCCTGTCCCTCCTCGCGGTCCCGTTCCAGGCCGCCGCGGAGGAGTACGTGTTCCGGGGCTTCCTGATGCAGGCCATCGGGAGCTGGCTGCGGCATCCCGCCTTCGCGATCCTGCTGCCCGTCCCGCTCTTCGTGCTCGGCCACACCTACGACCCCCTCGGCCAGACCGACGTCGCCATCTTCGCGATCTTCGCCGGCTGGATCACCTGGCGGACCGGCGGGCTGGAAGCGGCGATCGCAGTGCACGCGATCAACAACATGACCATCTTCGTGCTCGGAGCCTTCGGCCTCGTGGACGTGAACTCCAGTGAGGGCTCGGTGGGCGGGCTCATCGTCTCCGCGACGACCATGGCGGTGACCGCCGTGGTCATCGTCCGGCTCGCGGACCGGCGCGGTATCGAGCGGACGCGCGCCGTCACGCCGCAGCCGGCTCGGCCGCCGATGCTCCAGCCCGCGTACCCCCTCGCACCGGCATCCCCTGCACCGTACGCCGCCGGCCCGGACGGCCGGGTGCCGGTCGGTGCCCGGGTTCTTCCGGCGCACGATCCCTGGGGGCCGGCACCGGTACCGGCGTGGCCCGCGGCTCCGCCCGCCTACGACGCGTCGCAGTACGACTCCTCCCGCTACCATGCTCCGCCCGCTTCCGGACCATCCCGTCCCGAGAGCGGGCAGCCGGCGGGCTCCCTGCCGTCGTCGTCGCACGCCCGCCCTGCACCGCCGGCCGCCTCCGTGCCGCCGGTCACGCCGGCACCCCCTGCTCCTGCGGCACCTGCCACTGCCGCCCGGGACCACACTGCGGACAGGCATCCTGCCGGTCCCGGCCACCCTTCGGGACCGGGCTACCCGACGGGCCCCTCCCACCCCGCGGGACCGGGCTACCCCGGCGTCCGCGAGACCGCCGAGGACCCGGCGTGACGTCCTAGGCGTCGGGTCGAAGGCCGGCTGGAGCAGGACGGCCAGCCGCAGGGAAGGGGGGGCTTCCGCCCCGCAGGAGCCCGGCGACGTGACCGAGCTAACGGCTCGCCAGTTTTGTATCGATCAAAACAACACCTAGGCTGGTGGCATGGCGATTTCCACTGATCCGCACTCCCGGGTGGAGACGCTCCGCGAGTCGATCCGGATGTCCGGCCTGAAGGTCACCGCGCCACGCCTCGCGGTCCTGCAGGCGCTGAAGGACAACCCCCATTCCAGCGTGGAGCAGGTGACGGCTGCGGTGCGGACCGCTCTGAGCGGCTCGTCCACCCAGGCCGTGTACGGCATTCTCGCTGCCTTCACCGGCGCGGGGCTCGTCCGCCGTTTCGATCCTCCGGGATCGCCCGCACTCTTCGAGTGCAGGGTGGGCGACAACCACCACCACCTCGTCTGCATCCGGTGCAGTGCCATCAGGGATGTCGACTGCGTCATCGGGGAGGCTCCCTGCCTCACACCATCCGATGCGTCCGGCTTCGCCGTCCTCACGGCCGAAGTCACGTTCAACGGCCTCTGCCAGGAGTGCCAGGACACACCGCCGGAGGAAAGTCCCGCCTAGCCCCTGGCAGGCGGCCTGGCCTACCGGACCGGGCTCTCAGCTCCGCCGCGCCCGGGAACAGGCGCGGCAGCGGGCACATGCCCGAACCTCTTCACCAGCGGGCGCGGCAGCCGATGCATGCTCGCGCCTGCCTCCACCATGCCCAACGCACCCATAGAAGGAACCACCATGACACTGCTCGATCGCACCACCCGCCGTTCAGCGAAGACCACCGCCGCCCGCGCCATCTCACCGGCACCCCTCGGGGGCCGCTACGTGACGGGCCGCCCGCTCCAGCCGGGCACTGAGGGAACCTATGTCACCCAGGGTGCGTTCGCGCGCCCGACCAGCCGCGGGACCTACGTCACGACGTCGACCCCGTTCCGGGCCGCGCCCGGAGGCCGGTACACCTTCTCGGCGTGATCCGTCGCCCACCGGAATGATCCGGGCCACCGCGGTCCGCGCCGCGGACGGGCACGTGCTCAGCCCTCGATCCGCAGGCCCATGCTCTCCGCGAGGAACGGTGCCAGGAGCTGCAACTGGTATTCGTCGATGGTGGCGCCGCGCAGGCCGTCGAGGCCGTGGATGCCCCGGAAACTGCTGGTGCGCAGGTCGACGTCCTTCAGCTGGGCGCCGTCCAGGGTGAGGGTGCCGATGGTGCAGTCCTGCAGGGCGAGCCGGGTTGCCCGCGCACCGGTCAGGTCGAGTTCGCCGATGATGCAGCCGCTCACGAGGACATCGGTCAGTCGGGAGCTGCGGAGGTTCACGTAGTCGAGCTTGCCGCCGTCGAGATGCACGGCGTCGAACGTGCTGTCGTAGAGCTCCGCCGATCCCCACCGCGTTCCCTGCAGGGACGTCTCCCGCCAGCTGCTGCGCGGCGCCCGGAAGACCGGCGCGAAGAGCTCCCTGAACGTGCACTCGAGGAAGCGGGCGCCCCGCAGCTCGGTGTCGCTGAGGGAGACTCCCTCGAGCAGGCATTCCTGCAGCGTGATGCCCGCGAGTTCCTCCCCGTCCAGCGCCACCCGTTCGTAGTGCTCACCCTCGCGGTGGTCGCCGTCGAGCAGGCGTGGTTCCGCCACGGGTGTCACGCCCCTCGACGCCTGCAGCGACAGGCGTGGGGCGTTGGTCGTGCTGCGCGTGGACCGCGGTGGCATCGCTACATCCGATCGTCGTCCGTGCCGCACTCGTTACGGTCACATCCTCATCCAATCACCCGCCGCCGCCACAACGGTTCCCGCAGCGGCACCGATCCCCTACAGTGGATCACCCCGAGCACAACGCCGGACGCCAGGGCCCGCCGACAGCATGGCCCCCGGCACACCCCGGGGGCCGGTGACACGAGGATGGAGCGGCCATGACACCCGACAGCACAGCAGGCGCGACGAGCGGGCAGGATGCCTCGCTCCTGAAGGTCCTGGGGAACTGGGACGCACTGGCCCTGGGCTTCGGGGCGATGATCGGCTTCGGCTGGGTCGTCCTCACCGGGGGGTGGATCTCCTCGGCGGGCACGGGCGGAGCAGTGCTCGCGATGGTGGCGGGAGGCGTCATCATGGGCGTGGTGGGCCTGACGTACGCCGAACTCACCGCCGCCATGCCGAAGGCCGGAGGTGAGCACAACTTCCTCCTCAGGGGGATGGGTCCGCGCTGGTCCTTCGTGGGTTCGTGGGCCATCACCGGCGGTTATGTCACCATCGTCGCCTTCGAGGCCGTGGCCCTCCCCCGGACCGCCGAGTACATCTTCCCTGACCTGAGCCGCATCCCCCTCTGGACGGTGGCCGGCGACGAGGTCCACCTGACGTGGGCCCTCGTGGGCGCCGTCGCCGCCGTGGTCATCACCCTGGTCAACATCCGCGGCGTGAAGATCGCGGGCGCGGCGCAGACCTTCGTCGTCGTGTTCCTCCTCGTCATCGGGCTGGTCCTGGTCTTCGGCAGCTTCACCGGCGGGTCGGCGACGAACATGCAGCCCTTCTTCACCGGCGGATCCGCGGGGTTCTTCGCCGTCCTGGTGGTCGTGCCCTTCCTGTTCGTGGGCTTCGACGTCATCCCGCAGTCCGCCGAGGAGGTCGACATCCCTGCCCGTCAGATCGGTCGGCTCGTGGTCGTCGCCGTCATCCTTGCGACCATCTGGTACGTGATGACCATCCTGACGACGTCGTCGGCGATGCCGGCTGGAGAGCTGGCCACCGCGGACATCGCGACGGCGGACGCGATGGGCGCGATGTTCGGCTCGGACATCATGGCGAAGGTGCTGATCGCAGGCGGCATCGCGGGTATCCTCACCTCCTGGAACTCGCTGCTGCTGGGCGCGTCACGCCTCATGTACTCGATGTCGCGCTCCGGCATGCTCCCCCGGTGGTTCGGCGTGCTCCATCCGCGCTACCGGACGCCGGTCAACGCCCTCGTCTTCATCGGTGCGCTGTCCTTCGCGGCGCCCTTCTTCGGCACGCAGATGCTCGGCTGGCTCGTCGATTCCGGTGCGCCCAGCATCGTCCTCGCCTACATCCTCGTGGCGCTGGTCTTCGTGATCCTGCGCCGGAAGGAACCCGCGATGGATCGGCCGCTGCGGATCGGTGGAGCCGGCAATGGCGGCACCGTGATCGGCTGGATCGCCGTGGTCCTCTGCGTGGGGCTGCTCAGCCTGTACCTGCCGGGCATGCCGGCAGCGCTCACCCCACCGCCGTGGATCCTGTTCGGCCTGTGGTGGGTCCTCGGTCTCGTCTTCCTGCTCCGGATCCCGCGGGGAATCGCGCCGGGACACGACGCCGAGGAACGACTCCTCGAGCGCCTCGGCGACCGCAACTGAGCTCACCGGGACCGTTCACCGCAGCCGGGCACCGTGCTTTACTGGGGGCATTCGTCAGTCCAGGGGGAGGAATACCGATGAGCGATCGCATGCAGGAGACCAACGACCCGCGCTACGACGGCATCTACCAGCGCGGCGGCGCAGCCGGGATGGCAGACCGTGTCACGTCTCCTGCGCCGCTCGCGCCGACCCTGCTGCACGCCGCGGAGCGCCCAGCCGACCCGTCGCTGATTCGCGAGGTGGGACCGGAAGCGGCCGGGACGCCGATTGCCGACTCCCGCCGCAACCCCTTCGACGTATGGATCTGGGTGGTGGCGGCGGTCCTCACGACCCTCGGGGTCTACCTCATCTCGGCACCCATGGTGTACGAGCGGCAGTACGCGGAGAGCCTCGGCCAGATGACCTCGCAGTACTCGATGCCGTGGTTCAACTACACGTCGATGGCCGCGCCGCCCCTGATCCTTCTCGGCGTCGCGACCGCCGTCGTCCAGCTCTTCGTGCTCTCCATCAGGCATACACTGCGTAGCCGCTGACCCCGGCCGGGTCAGGCTGCCCGGCCCCGTAGGGTGGACTGCATGGAATCGCCGATCGAAAGCTACCTGAGGACCATCCACCGGGAGATCTCCGATCTGCGGGACGGCAAGCCGTACAGCACCATCCCCGCGATGGCGAACGTGGATCCGGACAACTTCGGGATCTGCCTGACCACGGTGGACGGCTACATGTACGAGGTGGGTGACACGCGCGAGGAATTCACCATCCAGTCCATCTCGAAGCCGTTCACCTACGGGCTGGCCCTCGCCGACCTCGGGATGGAAGCCGTGGACGCGAAGGTGGATGTGGAACCCTCGGGCGACTCCTTCAACGAGATCTCGCTGGCGCCCGGAAGCGGCCGCCCCTCCAACGCCATGATCAACGCCGGCGCCCTCACGGCGACGTCGCTCGTGCAGTCCCGCGGCGGCAACAAGCGCTTCAAGCGCATCCTCCGGACGTACTCGGAATTCGCGGGCCGCCAGCTGGGCGTGAACGAGGAGATCTTCCGGTCCGAGCTCGAACACGGCCACCGGAACCGCGCCCTGGCCTACCTCCTGCGCTCGTTCGACATCATCGAGGACGATCCGACGCCGGTCATCGAGGACTACTTCCGCCAGTGCTCCGTGATGGTCAACTGCATGGACCTCTCCGTCATGGCCGCGACCCTGGCCAACTCCGGGCGGAACCCGCTCACCGGCGTCGAAGCCATGGACCTGCTGGCCGTCGAGCGGGTCCTGTCCGTGATGACCACGTGCGGCATGTACGACGACGCCGGTTCGTGGATCAGCACGGTCGGCATGCCGGCCAAGAGCGGCGTGGGCGGCGGGACCATCGCCGTGCTGCCCGGACAGGTGGGTCTGGCTGTCTACTCCCCACCGCTCGACGAACACGGCAGCAGCGTGCGCGGCATGGCGACGAGCCAGCGCCTGTCCCGCGACATGGAACTCCACTTCGTGCGGGCGGCGCGGGCCGGCCGTTCGGCCATCCGGGCCACCTACGACATCACGGCCTCGCCCTCGGGCATCCGGCGGGCCGACGAGGCCATGGATGTCCTGCGGGAGCACGGCCACCGTGCCATGGTCATCGAGCTCAACGGCGACCTCCTCTTCGCGGGCACGGAATCCATGGTGCGCGAGCTCAGCAGCCTGGACGACGACGTCGACTTCGTGATCCTCGACCTGCGCCGCGTGGACGAGGTCGCGGACGTCTCCCTCAGGCTGCTCGGACAGGTCCGGGAGAACCTCGCGAAGGTGGACCGCGAACTGGTCCTGATCGACGCCGAGGGCACGCTCGCGGAGACGTTCAAGGACGTGGACAGGGCGGTGCCGACCTTCGACACCCGGACCGCCGCCGTCGAGTGGTGCGAGAACGAGCTCATCACGCGGTACGGCGGGGACCTCGTCCTGCCGTCCGAGGTCGAGGTGTCCCAGTGCCCGGCGCTGAGCCCGCTCAGCGAGGAGGACGTCGAAGCGCTGACCCGCTGGATGGAGGACCGCACCTACGAGCGGGGGCACGTCGTGCGGCGCGTCGGGCAGACCTTCGGCGGCGTGTTCTTCATCCTCTCCGGCAAGATCGTGACCTCCGTACCCGGCCCCTCCGGCCAGCGCCTCAAACTGACCACGCTGAGCGCCGGCATGACCTTCGGTGAACTGGCCCTCGGCAGCGACGACCGCCAGGAGACCACGGTGAAGGCGCTCGAGGACGTGCATGTGAAGGTCCTCACGGCCCAGGCCATCCGGGACATCGAGGAGGAGGACCCGCGGCTCGCCGTCGCGCTCTGGAAGGCGCTGACGCGCGATGCCTACACACGGGTGGACCTGTACCTGAGGGAGACCGCGGTGCGTATCCGCGACTAGGACGACGGCGGTGCCGGCGTCCTC
Source organism: Arthrobacter sp. NPDC092385 (assembly GCF_044755105.1). Classification (NCBI taxonomy): domain Bacteria; kingdom Bacillati; phylum Actinomycetota; class Actinomycetes; order Micrococcales; family Micrococcaceae; genus Arthrobacter; species Arthrobacter sp. NPDC092385. The sequence goes on along the minus strand of NZ_JBIVQL010000011.1, from coordinate 4,173 downwards.
GCCCGCCCTAGACTGGCGACATGCGCGGCCGCCGCGAGGGCGGCCGTCAGGAAGGATGTCGGGATGACGGTGCTGATCGCGGGTTGCGGAGACCTCGGGACCGAGGTGGGGCTGCGGCTGGCCGCCCGGGGAGAGCGCGTCGTCGGCCTGCGACGCTCGGCCGAGCGGATCCCCGCAGGGATCGAGGGAGTCGCCGCGGACCTGACACAACCCCTGCCCCCGCTCCCGCCGGACACCGACGTCGTGGTCATCGCGACCGCCGCCGGGGACCGGAGCGAGGCCGCGTACCGCAGCGCGTACGTGGAGTCGACGCGGAACGTGCTGGATGCGCTCGAGCGCGACGGACTGCATCCCCGGCGCATCCTGTTCGTGTCCTCCACCGCGGTGTACGGGGACTTCGACGGCGGCCTGGTCACCGAGGAGTCGCCGGCGGAGAGTGCCGCACCCACGGCGCGCCTGATCCGGGAGGCCGAACAGGTGCTCCTCGGGCGTTCGGACCGCGGGACGGTGCTCCGGCTCTCGGGCATCTACGGTCCCGGCCGGACGCGCCTGATCGACCAGGTGAAGGGCGGGACGGCCGTCCTGCCGGCGGAACCGCAGTGGACCAACCGCATCCACCGCGACGACGCCGCAGCCGCGATCGTGCACCTGGTCATGGACGTCGACTCCCCCGCGCCGGTCTACCTCGGCAGCGACGAACTACCGGTGGACCTCGGCGAGGTACTGCTGTTCCTGGCCGGCGAACTCGGCCTGCCGCACCCGCCGCGTGGCGAGGCCACGTCGAACCGGGGTGGTGCGCGCCGCGTGGACAGCTCCCTGCTGCGCTCCAGCGGCTTCTCCTTCACCTACCCGACGTACCGCGAAGGCTACCGGGCGGTCCTCGCCGGGCACGGCGTCAGGCACCCGTAGGCGAACCGGCACCCTCGGCGACGCGTGCGCGGGCGGTGAGCCGACCGAGCCGTACGAGCGACCAGACGAAGATGCTCACCACCAGCAGGTTGCGGAGCGTGAGCAGGACGGCCACCGCCGGGTTGAGCTCGTAGCGCAGGGCGTCGTAGAACACCGGGTACACGAGGGTGGTCAGGCCTGCGGTGGCCAGCATCGCGATCGCGGGGTATCGCCATTCGTCCGCGTGGTCGAGCACCAGCCCTGCGGCGATCACGGCCGCGATCCACAGCATGAACTGCGGGGATCCCACCTTGTTGAACACCACCAGGGTGCTCACGAGCGCGAGCGACCCCGTTGCGAGGAGGGCCCCGGGCTGCGCGCCGCGGTGCAGGGCGATGGCCAGGAACGCGGCGACCAGGACCACGGTCAGGGCCAGCAGCGGCGTCATCAGGTCACCGACGACGCCGCTCAGGGCGCCCCGTACCTCCATGGTGTTGATGACCTCGTCCTCGAAGAAGTACGCGCCCGAGGTCCCCGTGATCGCCTGCCACACCCCGGGCGTGCTGAGCGGCGCCTCGAGTTGCATGCCACGGGCTCCCTGGGCGCTCAGGAACCCGGTGAGGTTCCGGATGTCGCCGAACACCGCGACCACGGCGGCGATCCCCGCGGTGAGCGCCAGCCCTGCGCCGAGGATGCGGAGCCGCGCGTGCCGGACGACGACGAGGGATGCGAGGACGACGGCGGCCGGCCACACCTTCATCCAGGTCGCCGCGCTGAGCACGAGTGCTGCGACGAAGGGGCGTGACGCGACGATGAGCAGCGCCGCGACGACCAGCGGCGCCGTCAGGCCGTCGATCCTGCCCACGGCGACCGGGCCGAGGAGCGCCGTGGCGGTGAGCCACCAGTAGGCGGCCGTGAACGACGGCGGCGTCCCCCGGCGGATCAGTGCTGCGGTCCCCACGGCGTTGAGTCCGGCGAAGAGGAGGAACCAGGCGAGCTGGTAGAGGTAGGGGCCGAACACGGTGGCGACCACCATGGGCGCGAGGGCCCCCACGGGGTAGACCCACGCCGTGTCGATGCCCTCCCAGACGCCGTCGCCCAGTGCCTGGTACGCCCACTCCCGGTAGAAGCGGACGTCGCTGAGCACTCCTCCGCCGATGATGAAGGGCAGCAGCCGCGCGAGGAAGCCGACATGGATCAGGGTGAAGAACAGCCAGACCGAGCGGGCGCTGTTGCGGGTCTCCGGTCGGGGCAGGCGGATGCGCACGAAGGGCTCCTGGTCGGCGGGGTGGCGGCAGCCGCAAGTCTCTCATTCAGGGCACGGCCCGCGCTAATTGCTGGCTCCCGGCGCGCAGCTCACACTCGGCCCGGGTCCAGGCCCAACTGCCGGGCGAGACGGCGCACGGTGTAGCGGAACAGGGCGTCGAGGTCGGCGAAGCTGCCGGCCCCGTACTGCCCGAAGACCTCGAACGAGACGGCGCCGAACAGGGCGGACCAGGCCTGCACGGTCGCCGCGAGGACACCGTCCGGTGCAGCCAGGGACAGCTCCTCGCGGATGGCCCGGTAGTCGCCCGCGAGTTCGGCCGGCGCCATCTCGTTCCCGCCGCCCCGGTTCCCGCCGCCCCTGCTCCCGGCGTCCGGGCCACCGTCGTCCAGCTCGCCTGAACGCCAGGCGTCGTCCATGATGCGGGCGAGCAGCGTGACGACGCGCGTGCCCTGCGCCGTGGTCCGCTCGGCGGGAGCCGCGTAGCCCGGTACGGGGCTGCCGTAGAGCAGTGCGTACCGCGAGGGCTCCCGCACGGCCCACGACCGAACCGCCAGGGCGAGTGCCGTGAAGCGGTCGGCGGCGGCGGGCCCTGCTGCCGCGACGGCGGCGTCCACCTCGTCCCCGAGCTCTGTGTAGGCGTCGACGACGAGGAGTGTCAGCAGCTCGTCGCGATTGGCGACGTAGCGGTAGACCGCCGAGGAGACGACGCCGAGCTCGCGGGCCACGGCGCGGAGGGAGAGGGCGGCGGCGCCCACCTCCGTCAGCTGGAGGCGCCCGATGCGGGTGATGTCGTCGAGTGTCTGCTCGCGCGCGCGTTCCCGTGGTGTTCCTGGCATGGAGCCACTCTGGCATTCAAGAGAGAGCAGCGTCAACTAATGAGAGCAGTGCTCTTGACATTGACGATCCGCGGGGTCACGCTTGCTGGTGAGAGCACTGCTCTCGCTTTTATCCGATCTTCCACGAGAGGCATCCTCATGACCCTGTACGTCGTCACCGGAGCAGGACCCGTCGGCTGGACCGTCGCCGGGCAGCTCGCCGAGCGCGGGGACTCCGTGCGCATCCTCACCCGGTCCGGAAGCGGCCCGGACCATCCCCTCATCGAGAAGCGGCGAGTCGATGCCTCGGATGCGGCGGCGCTCACGGCTGCCGTGGCCGGATCGGAAGCCGTGTTCCACTGCATCCACGGAAGTGCCTACACCGCGGCGGCGTGGCAGCGCGAACTACCGGCGGCCGAGGCCGCGGTGCTCGACGCCGCGGGCCGGCACGGCGCCGTCGTCGTCTTCCCGGAGAGCCTGTACTCCTACAGCCGTCCGGAGCAGGTGATGGCAGAGGACAGCGAGCGCGCAGCCGACGGCGGAAAGCGCGGCGTCCGCACCGCACTGCTCGCCGCGCGGGCCGCCTCCGCCACCGACACCGTCTCCGTGGTCGCCGCGGACTTCTTCGGCCCCCGGGTGCGCCTGTCCCATGCCGGAGAGCGCATGGTGCCGGCTGTCCTGCGCGGACGGCGGATCCAGGTGATCGGAGGCCCCGATGTGCCCCACTCGTTCACCTACGTGCCGGACCTCGCGGCCGCCATGATCGCGGCCGTCGCCCTGGCACGGAAACGGGACCGGGTGCTGCATGCCCCGACGTTGCCCGCCCTCACGCAGCGCAGGCTCGCGGAGGCATTCGCGGAGGAGGCCGGTGTCGCCGCCCCGCGGCTCACCGGGACCCCTGGCCGCCTGGTCCGCGCGCTCGGCGTTGTTCTGCCCTCGATGCGCGAGATCGGCGAGATGTCCTACCAGTTCGAGCGGCCGTTCGTCATGGACTCCGCGGCGTCGGAGGAGGTGCTCGCGCTGGCGCCCACCCCGCTCGCGGACGCCGTCGCCGAGACCCTGCGCTGGTGGCGCGGGGAGCTCGGCGCACCGGCCTCGCCCGCCTCCGCCTAGGTGTACTGAGACAGGACGTTGGTTGCAGGGTGAAAGGGTGAAGACCTCTTAGGTTGGTGGTTACCACACACGCCAACGACTAAGAGGTCT
>NZ_JBIVQL010000010.1:0-126739 GCF_044755105.1 Arthrobacter sp. NPDC092385 | reverse complement strand
GATGGGCAGTGTGAGAACTTCCATCCTGGAAGACCTCGACGTCTATCCACGAACCAGCCGCCGACCCTCGACTACACCCTCAACTGCGAAGAGCCCCGGAACCGGAGGCGCTCGGGGCGGCACCCGGTTCGGGCCGGCTGACCTCGGCCCACAACTCGTCGAGCGACAGGCCGAGGACGTCGGCGACGGCGGCGATGGTGGGAAAGGCAGGGGTGGCGACGCGGCCCGACTCGATCTTGCGCAGGGTCTCCGGGGAGACACCGGCGTCGAGCGCGGTCTCGAGCATGGAACGCTCCCCCCTGGCCCGACGGAGCAGGGCCCCGAGGCGCTGCCCGCGCTCGACCTCGGCGGATGTGAGCGGCAATCTGACCATGGCCCCGATTCTAGTACCGGGATAATATGGCCGGGATAGTTATTGGTCCACGGTGGAAGGCACCCCATGATCGAGATCCTCAACCGCACCGAGCTGGACCGGGCGAAAGTGACGGGTGCGCTGGTCGCCGACATCCTGCAGAGCGTCAGGAGCCGGAGCACCGTCGGCACGAACCTCCTCGACATCGACCGCTGGGCCCAGGCGATGATCCTCGAGGCCGGAGCGCAGTCCTGCTACGTCGATTACGCGCCCTCCTTCGGGCGCGGGCCGTTCGGCCACTACATCTGCACCTCCGTGAACGACGCCGTCCTCCACGGACTGCCGCACGACTACGCGCTCGCCGACGGCGACCTGCTGACACTCGACATCGCCGTCATCAAGGGCGGGGTCGCGGCGGACTCCGCCATCAGCTTCATCATCGGCGACTCCGCGCCTCCGGAGAGCGTCGCGATGATCAGCACCACAGAACGAGCACTGGCTGCGGGGATAGCGGTCGCCGGACCGGGTGCGCGGATCGGGGACATCTCCCATGCCATCGGATCCGTGCTCGGCGAGGCAGGCTACCCGATCAACACCCAGTTCGGGGGCCACGGCATCGGCTCCACGATGCACCAGGACCCGCACATCGCGAATACCGGCCGCCCGGGCAGGGGCTTCGTCCTGCGCCCGGGGCTGATGCTCGCCCTGGAGCCGTGGATCATGGCCGACACCGCCGAACTCATCACGGACCCCGACGGCTGGACGCTCCGAAGCGCCACCGGCTGCCGGACGGCGCACAGCGAGCACACCATCGCCATCACCGAGTCCGGCGCCGAGATCCTCACCCTGCCGGCCTCGGCCCGCTGAGGGAGCGCGTCCGCCACAGCATTCCTCCTGTTACGGCGGATGACCGAATATGTCGCCTGATGTCCTGCGGATCTTGATCGCCCGGCTGATCTGCGATTACATGCGATAGTCCGCAGGGTTCGCTCCCCGGGACAGACACACCATCCAGAGCGGCTGAGAGACCTGGCTCGTTGAAGCCGCAGCAACCACCCCTCCGGGGCCGGTGCTACTGCCAGGACCGATGGAGAAGACCTCGTTCCCCCCGTTGGTTCCGACCGCACTTCAGGCGGTCCGGACTCCGGCGTGCATGAACGAAGGGCCCTCGATCACGACTGAGAGGACCGGCATGACTTCCCCCACCGTTTCCCGCTACGACCGAGAGTCGCAGCTCCCCACCCCACCGCGACGGTCCTGGCGCATCACCGCCGTCCTGGGCCTCGCGGCACTCGCACTCACCGCGTGCGGCTCGACGGCCGACACCAGCGCAGGCCAGGACTCCGGCTCGGGAGAACCGGTCGAAGGGGGCACGCTGGTCTACGCCGAGGTGACACCCATCAACAACTGGCAGACCCAGGCAGCCCGCTTCTACGAGAAGTCCAACGTGCTCAACAGCGTGCTGGACAGGCTGACCTACTTCGACGCCGAGCAGGGCGAGGTCGTTCCGTGGATCGCCTCGGAGTTCACCAGCAGTGCGGATGCGACGCAGTTCACCTTCACGATCCGCCCCGGTGTGACGTTCAGCGACGGAAGCCCCCTGGACGCCGCCGCGGTCAAACTCAACCTCGATGCCCTCGGCCTCGGCGTGCCGAACGCCCAGATCCAGCCGAACGTCGACTTCGCCGGCTACCAGTCGGCGGAGGTCGTCGGGGAGGACCAGGTGAAGGTGACCCTGGCCTCGCCCAACTCGAACTTCCTGAGGGCGACGTCCTCGGTCACCGCGGGACTGGTCTCCCCCGAGACCCTGAAGCTCGACGCGGCCGGACAGTCCGCGATCGCGAAGATCTCGGGATCCGGTCCCTTCGTGTTCGAATCCGAGAAGCCGGACGAAGAGGTGGTCCTCGCCAAGCGGTCGGACTACGCGTGGGCGCCGGAGACCGCCGAGAACCAGGGGGATGCCTACCTGGACAAGGTCGTCGTCAAGTACCTCCCCGAGGTGGCGCACCGCGCCGGCGCCGTCCAGTCCGGCCAGGTCGACCTGGTACGCGGCCTGCAGCCCCTCGATGAGAAGGCCCTGGCAGGAAGTGGCAACCAGGTCCTGCCCGCCGAAGGGGTGGACCTCACCGCCAACATGGCTGCGGTCCGCGTCGGCAGCGGCAAGCTCGCCGATGAGGACGTGCGGCGGGCGCTGCAGATCGGCATCGACCGCCACAGCATCAAGGACACCGTCCTGTCCGACAGCTACGTACTCTCCGCCTCCGTGCTGAACCACAAGGCCCCGGGCTTCGTCGACCTCTCCGAGGAGCTCAAATACCAGCCGGAGGAGTCGAAGAAGCTGCTCGACGACGCGGGCTGGACGGTGGGCGCGGACGGCATCCGCGAGAAGGACGGCGTGAAGCTCGAGGTCACGGTCACCAGCTCCAACAACTCCGTCGTCATCAAGCCGGCCTTCGAACTGATCGAGCAGCAGTGGCGCGAGATCGGCGTCAAGCTCAACAACCGTGCCGGAGACAACACCTTCCTGGCGACGGCGATGCCTGATCCGCAGGTCGAGTTCTTCGGCACCCGCCAGTTCATCTACGGCGGCCTCGGACCGATCTTCGAACCCGCGAACAACACCATGACCCACACCAGCGATCCGGCCCTCAATACGCTCTTCGCCGCCGAGCGTGCCGCCGCTCCCGGCGCCGAGCGGGACGACCTGCTGGCCCAGGAGCAGCAGGCACTGGTGGTGGACAAGGCCTACTCGCTGGTGCTGTGGGACGAGGTCCAGGTGTACGGTGCGCACCGCGACACCCATGTCGACTTCACCTCCGGCACGGCTCCCGTGTTCCAGGGCGCCTGGAAAACGGGCGGCTAGCACCGGTGGCACGCTACCTCGCGCAGCGGGCGGGCCAGGCGCTCCTCGTCGTCTGGCTCGCCTACACCCTCGTGTTCCTCGCAGTGCAGCTCCTTCCCAGCGATCCGGTCACGATCTTCCTGACGGTGGACTCGGCGGTCGACCAGGCCGCGATCGACACCATGAAGAGCCAGTACGGGTATGACCAGCCGCTGCCGGTGCAGTATGTGCACCAGCTGCTCGGGCTGCTCAGCGGGGATTTCGGCTATTCGCTGGCATCCGGCGAGTCCGTGAGGGACCGGATCAGCGGGGTGGCCGGGTCCACCGTCCTGTTGGCGAGCTCGGCGTTCGTCACCGCCGTGGCCATCGCCGTCACGCTCGTCGCCGCGGCGACCCTCACCAGGGCCGCCGCCCTGCAGCGCTTCCTGGTGAACCTGCCTCCGCTGTTCTCCGCCATCCCGGTGTTCTGGCTCGGGCTGGTCCTGCTCGAACTGCTCTCCATCCGGTGGGGAGTCATGTCCCTGTTCCCGGACGGCTCCTTCCTGTCACTCGCGGTCCCCGTGCTCGTCCTCGCCGTCGTCGTCTCGGCGCCCATGGCCCAGGTCCTGCTCAAGAGCATCAACCACGTCTATGAGCAGCCCTTCATCGACGTGCTCCGGGCGAAAGGGGCCTCCCGGTCCTGGATCTTCTTCCGGCACGGACTGAAGAACGCCGCGGGCCCGGCGCTGACGATCACCGGCATCACAGTCGGGACGCTGTTCGCCGGCTCGGTCATCACCGAGACGGTGTTCGCACGGTCGGGCCTCGGCTCGGTCGTCCTGCAGGCCGTCACCACCCAGGACGTTCCGCTGGTCCAGGGACTCGTCCTCCTGACGGCGACCGTGTTCGTGTCGGTCAACCTCGTGGTCGACCTGCTGTACCCGCTGCTCGATCCCCGCATCCTCAAGAGCGGCGGCCAGGGCGCCCCTCGCGCCCTGGCTGCCTGATCCCCCGACAGGATTGAGATCCCTCCATGCCTTCCACCAGTGATGCTCCGCCGGCGGTTCCCACGCCCGGAACGACGACGGCTCCCGCCGCTCATGAACTCCTCCCCGCAGCGGGCGGTCCCCAGGAACAGACCGTGCGGCCCGCCCGCCGACGTCGCCGCCGGACAGGGAACCCGTACCTCTGGTTGACGGCCCTCCCGCTGATCGTGATTCTCGGCTGGGCACTGGTGCCCGGGTGGTTCACGGAGTTCAGTCCGCTCGACGGCGTTCCCAGCGACAACTTCCAGGCTCCGAGCGCAGCACATCCCTTCGGGACGGACCACCTCGGCCGCGACGTGTTCGCCCGCGTCGTCCACGGGACCCGGCAGACGCTCCTGACCGCAGGCCTCGCCGTGCTGATCGGCCTGGTCGCCGGAACCGCGATAGGACTCGCCGCCGCGACCGCCGGCCGTGCCACCGATGCGGTCGCGATGCGCCTGGTCGACGTGCTGCTCGCGGTGCCGGGGTTCCTCATCTCGCTGATCATCGTCACGGCGTTCAGCCCGGGGCCCGTCTCGCTGGGGGTCGGTGTCGGTATCGCCTCCATCGCCTCCTTCGCTCGCGTCGTGCGGTCCGAAGTACTCCGCGTGCGGAACCTCGACTTCGTGGAGGCGTCCTTCCTCAATGGCGGCACCTACTGGTCCGTGGTGCGCCGCCACCTCCTGCCCAACGCGAGCGGGCCCGTGCTGGCGCTGCTCGCCGTCGACCTCGGGGCGGCCATCCTCGCCATCTCCGGACTCGGCTTCCTGGGGTTCGGCGCTCCCCCGCCGACGCCGGAATGGGGGCTGCTGATCGCTGAGGGACGCCAGTACCTCGGCAGCGCCTGGTGGCTGACCTCCCTGCCCGGCGTCGTCATCGTGCTCGCCGTGATCCTGCTGGCAGCCCTGGGGCGGCAGCTGTTGAAGACCTTCCGAATCTAGCGAGGAGCGCCATGAACACCGGAACAGCAGTCACCAGCACGGACCGCTCCCCCGTCCCCGCCGACGTCGGTCCTGTCCCCGACGGTCCCCTGCTCGCCGTGCGCGGGCTGCGGATCGCGTACGGCCACGGGGACACGGCGACGACGGCCCTCGACGGCGTCGACCTCACCGTCCACCGCGGCGAGATCGTCGCACTGGTCGGGGAGTCGGGATCCGGCAAGTCGACGCTCGCGAAGTCGATCATCGGACTTCTGCCGGCAGCAGCCCTGCGTACCGCCGGCTCGATCTCGCTGGGCGGCACCGACCTGACATCCACCCGGGAGAAGGACCTCGAGAAGATCCGGGGAGTCCGGATCGGGCTGGTGCCGCAGGACCCCGGCGCCTCGCTCGACCCGGTCAAGACCATCGGTTCCCAGCTCTCGGAGGTCTTCCGGCTGCATCCCGGCGGTGGTCCCCGTCGCTCCCGCCGGTCCCTCCGGGCCGAGGTGATCCGCCTGCTCGAGCTCGTCGGGATCGACGACCCGGAGCGACGCCTGAAGCAGTATCCGCACGAGTTGTCGGGCGGGCTGAAGCAGCGCGTCCTCATCGCCATCGCCTTCAGCCTCAGGCCTGAGCTGCTCATCGCCGACGAGCCCACCTCGGCACTCGACGTCACGGTCCAGGCGAAGATCCTCGAGGTCTTCGAGCGCCTCGCGCAGGAGTTCCACACAGCGGTGCTCTTCGTCACGCACGACCTGGCGGTAGCCACCGACCACGCCGTACGGATCGTCGTCATGCAGCGCGGCCTGATCGTGGAGGACCGCCCTGTGGCGCAGATCCTCGCCGGACCGGAGAACGACTACACGGCGCGGCTGCTCGAGGAGGCGTCACCGCACCGGCTCCCCGCGGAAGCGCGGACCCCCTCCGAGATCGAAGCCGAGACGACACCCGCAATCGAGGTCCGTGGGCTGACGAAGGACTTCCACCGTGCCGGGGAGGACCGCCGGGCGGTGGACGACGTCTCGTTCACCATCGCCCAGGGCTCCACCTTCTCCCTCGTCGGCGAGTCCGGGTCCGGGAAGTCCACCACGGCACGCCTGATCCTGCGTCTCCTCGATCCCACCGCCGGCCGGGTGCTCATCCACGGCGAGGACGTGACCGACGCCTCCCGGCAGCAGAAGCGGGATCTGTGGCGCACTCTCCAGCTCGTCTACCAGAACCCCGACTCGGCCCTGGACCCCCGTCTGCGCATCAGCGACATCGTGGGTGAGCCGCTCCTGAACTACCGGATCGGCACCCGCGCCGAGCGCAGGAGACGCGTCACCGAACTGCTCGACCAGGTCAACCTGCCGGCGGGCCTCGCCGGCAATCATCCCCCCGAACTCTCGGGCGGCCAGCGACAGCGCGTCGCCATCGCGCGGGCGCTCGCCCTGGGTGCGCGGACGCTGGTACTGGACGAAGCGCTGTCCGCCCTCGACGTGCTCACGCAGGCCCAGATCCTGAAACTCCTCCGGGACCTGCAGCAGGACCTCGGGCTGACCTACCTCTTCATCTCGCACGACCTGCATGTCGTGGAGCAGATCTCGACGACGGTCGGCGTCATGCGGCGGGGGAAGCTCGTGGAGACCGGCCCCACGGCAGGCATCTTCGGCAGTCCGGGCAACGAGTACACGCAGCTTCTCCTCGCGTCCAATCCCGGTCACCGCCTCCGGGCCGCAGCCCAGTCCGGCAACCCCCGCCTCCTCCTCCCCGCACCCTAAGGACGCCATCATGACCACCACCACGACCCCGCCCAGTACAACGGGGGGCCCGGGCTCCGGCACGGCGATCTCGGGCGAAGCCCGCTACGCGGAACTCGCCGCCCGCTTTCGGCCGGTCTTCCGCCGCATCGCGGAAGGAACGCTCGACCGCGAGCGGAGCCGCACCCTGCCCTTCGAGCAGGTCGCCTGGCTGAAGGAGTCGGGCTTCACGACGCTTCGAGTCCCGGCGCGGTTCGGCGGCGACCCGGTGAGCCACGAGCACCTGTTCCGGCTGCTGATCGAACTGGCCGAGGCGGACTCGAACGTCTCCCACCTGCTGCGCTCCCACTTCTCCTTCGTGGAGACGGCCGCCCTCCAGTCCCCCGAGTTCCAGGACCGGTGGTTCCCGCGGATCGCGGCCGGGCAGATCTTCGGCAACGCGGCGACCGAGCGCGCCGGCAATGCCCTGGGCACAACCCGGACGACCCTGCACCGGGAGGACGGGACGTGGTACCTCACCGGCGAGAAGTACTACACGACCGGCAGCATCTTCGCCGACTGGGTCGTGGTCATGGCCAGCACCCACGGCGTCGAGGGACGGCAGTACGCACTCGTGGCAGCCGACCACCCCCGCGTCACGATCGTCGACGACTGGGACGGCTTCGGCCAGCCGCTGACCGGCACGGGGACGGCCCTCTTCGACAGGGTCCCGGTCGAGACCGGGGACATCCTGCAGCGCAAGGTGAGCAGCACCATGGAACCCGCGTTCTTCCAACTCGTGCTCCTCGCCGTGCTGGCGGGCATCGGGCGTGCTGCGCTCCGTGATGCCGGCAGCCTCGTCAGCGCCCGGACGCGCACCTTCAACACGGGCTCCGGCGGCCTGTTCCGAGACGATGCGCAGATCCAGGAACACGTCGGCCTCCTCGCGTCGAAGGTCTACGCCGCCGAGGCGATCGTGACCGCGGCTGCTCGGGACCTCGACGCCGCCGTCGACCCGTCGCTGGGCCTCTCACCGGAGGACGCCTTCCTGCGCGCCGAGCTCGCCGTCCAGCAGGCACACGTCGCCGTCCCTCCGCTCATCCTCGCCGCGACCGGTGAACTCTTCGACGTCACGGGGGCGTCCTCCGTCAGCACGGAGAAGGCCCTGGACCGGCACTGGCGCAACGCGAGAACCGTCGCGACCCACAACCCGGCGATCTTCAAGGCACGGTCCGTCGGCGACTACTTCATCAACGGCACCATCCCCACCGGGCTGAACAGCATCGGCGACGCCGTCCCGCACTCGACCACCACCGGAGGTACCCCCTGATGTCCGTCTTCTCCGAACGGCCCCGGCTGCTCCTCAGTGCCTTCGCCATGAACACCACCAGCCACATCCTCGGCGGACAGTGGCGCCACCCCGAGGCCCAGCAGCACCGCTTCAACGAACTCGGACTCTGGACCGACCTCGCCCGGCGCCTCGAGGACGCGAAGTTCGACGCCCTGTTCCTCGCCGACGTCGTCGGGCTCTACGGCGATCACGGCGGCGGCTGGGACTCCCACGTGGAGCGGGGCCTGCAGTTCCCCGCGAGCGATCCCCTGGTCCTGCAGTCCGCCCTGGCCGCGACGACCGAACACCTCGGCCTGGCCCTGACCAGCTCGGTCGTCCAGGCCCACCCGTTCCAGTTCGCCCGCCAACTCTCCACCCTGGACCACCTGAGCAACGGGCGGGTCGCCTGGAACATCGTCACCAGCGTGCTGGAGAACTCCTTCCGGAACTTCGGCAGCGACGGACTCCTCGAGCACGACAGCCGCTACGACTGGGCCGACGAGTACCTCGAGGTCTGCTACAAGCTGTGGGAGGGATCCTGGGACGAGGGCGCGCTGGTGCAGGACAAACGCAGCGGGCGTCACGCGGACGCGTCGAAGGTCCACAAGATCAACCACGACGGCGCCCGCTACTCGGTGGAAGGCCCGCACCTGGTGGCCCCCTCCCCCCAGCGCACTCCCCTGCTGTTCCAGGCCGGTTCCTCCGGCAGGGGGCAGCATTTCGCCGCTGCCAACGCCGAAGCTGCCTTCCTCTTCGCGCCGAACGTCGGCTACGTCAGGAAGGTCACCTCGGCGGTGCGGGCGACCGCGCGCGAGCTCGGACGCCGCGACGAGGACATCAAGTTCTTCGCGGGACTGTCCTTCGTCGTCGGATCCACCGAGGCAGAAGTCAGGGCCAAGCAGGCGGACTACGACGAGCACCTCGACCTGGACATGATCGTGGCGCACATCGGCGGCGGGATCGGCGTCGACCTCGGCGGCCTGCCGCTCGACACCGCCCTCGGCGACCTGCGCACCGACGGCGCCCGCGGAGTCCTGGAGTCCGTCTTCGCCTCGGTCCCGGGAGGCAATCCGACCATCGCGGACCTCGCCCGTTACCGCGCCTACAACCAGCAGATGGCCGGCACACCCGAGCAGATCGTCGACCAGCTGGAGGCCTGGCAGGAGGCGGGTATCGACGGCATCAACATCATCAACCAAATCATCCCCGGGTCCTACGACGACTTCATCGAGGGTGTGCTTCCGGAGCTCCGCAAGCGGGGCCTGGCCCAGACCGAGTACCGGGACGGAACGCTGCGGGAGAAGTTCTTCGGCGAGGATGCCCAGCTACCCGCCCGTCACCCCGCGGCGGCCTACCGCGGTGCCTTCGCGGGGTTGACCGTTCCCTGACGGGACGCGGGACGGTCACCTACCGTGCCATGCCATCGTGCCGCCAGTGTATCGGCAGGTGTACCCTCCCGGGCACCTGCCGATACACTGGCGGCACAGGCACAAGGCCTGCAGACTGGGGAGTCCTTTGAGCAAGCATCTGAACCGGGCACTGTCCGCTGCCGCCGCCGTCATGCTCGGCGGCCTGATCCTCGGAGCGCCGGCGGCGTCGGCGGCCGAGGAGTGCACGACGTTGCCCAACGGCACGGTGAAGTGCGTGCCTGACAATACCCCCACATCCCCTCCTGGCACCGGCACGCCGGACCCTGAGCCGACGCCGACCCCGACATCAGTCCCGACCGAAACCACCCAGGCTCCTGTGGATCCGACGCCCCCACCGGCGCCGGAGCCTACCCAAACACCTGAGCCCGCCCCAGCACCCATCCAGAATGTGCCTGCTCCGGCACCTGCTCCGGCACCTGTGAACATCCAGCCCGTGCAGCCCATCCAGCAGGTCGGACCGTCGATCCTGCCCCCCGCAGTGCCGGAGCTGGCGCCCGAGGTGGTGGTGGAAGAGGTGCAGCCACCCGACGAACCAGCAGCAGAGGTCCCGCCGACCGAGACAGCCACGGTGAAGGCGTCGCCGTCAGCATCGCCGTCAGTGACACCTCGCGCGACTCCCGCCGCCTCGGCGACGGCGACCCCGGAAGCCGTCGCGCTCGAGCCCGTCGACTCCCAGCAGGGTCCGAACGTCCCGCTGCTCGCCGTCCTCTCGGTCGTCATCATCGGATGCCTCGCCGGCCTCGCGAAGGTCGTCGGCATTCCCGGTTCCCTGACTGCGCACTCGCGCGAGGGTCAGCACTTCCGCAAGGGCCGGTGACAGCTGCCGGCACAACTGGGTACGTGGATGGCGTTGCGCCCAACTACGGCAGATGACCTGCAGCTGGGCGTGTACGCCCACAACACCAGGGCCCTCGGCCACCGGCGATCTGTTCCTGGATCGATCGTCGCCCGATCAACCACCGTGTCTGCTGTCGAGCTGTCCCAGGGCTGTCGTGGTTCGTAGTGCCTGGGCTGCGATGCGGTGGAAGGCCTGTGTGAGTTTCGGTGGGGCGATGACGGTGATGTCCGCTGCGGTGAGTAGCAGCCAGCGGGCCATGGAGTCGTAGGTGTCGGCTCCGGCGTGCACGATACAGGTGGTGGGTGTTTCTTCTGTGACGGTGCCCCACGCTGGGGACACCCAACGGGTTACGTCTGCTTTCGGTGCATGGACCCGGACGGTTGCTGTGACGCGTTGCCAACCCTTGGACACGGCCCGGCTCACGTAGTCGTCGAGGTTTCCCGACGGTGGTTGCCTGGCATGGGAGGGGTGGGCCGAGAGTGCTGCGTCCGTGATCCGGTCGACGCGGAGGGTGGCCCAGGCGTCGTCGTCGGTGCAGTAGGCGACAAGGTACCAGCGGTTCATGGTGTGGACGAGGCCGAGGGGCTCCAGACGGCGTGCTCGTGTGTTCCCGTTGTGGTGTCGGTACGTGCAGGTGACCTGCCTGCGGTCACGGCAGGATCGGGCCAGGAGAACGACCACCGCCGGGTCAGCACTCGGGCTGCTGTCGGTGATGGGCTGCCCGAGGTCCACGGAGGTGCTGTGAGTCACGAGTGCCTGCATGGCAGCTCTCACTGGTCGAGGCAGGGCTTGTTGCACCTTTCCCAGGGCCATGGCGGCGTGAGCATCAGGGGTGGCACCTGGCGTTGGGGCGGGCCGCAGGGCGAGCAGGACCGCTGCGGCTTCGTCGAGGCTGAACATGATGGGTGGTATGGAAGCTCCCCGTTGGAGCGTGTATCCACCCCCGACGCCTTTCGTCGTGATGACGGGGTAGCCGAGATTCCTGAGCCGGACAATATCCCTGCTGACCGTGCGGGCTGTCACCGATAGTTCATCGCAGAGCGCGTTCGAGGTCCATGTGTCCGCTTGTTGCAGCAGGGACAGGAGTTTCAGCAGCCGTTCGGAGGTGTCCCACATACACCTCATCCTGCCTGCCCTATAGGACAAGACCTGTCCGGTACCCCTCCTACCGTGGCTGTCATCCGGTTGCGAACCGGGCACGCCTCCTCCAGCAAGGGTGAACCTCATGTCGTCTGTCCCATCCGCAACTACCCGCGAAGCTGTCCTGTCAAGACACCGTCCGGGTCCGGATATCCTCCCGTCGAGCTGCGTGAGCATCCGGGAGTCTGCCCGAGTCCCGTTGCAGGCGGGACAGGTGAGGGTCCGCAACGAGTTCATGCAGATCGCCGCTGTGATGGCTGATCTCATGAGTGAGGATCCAGGGCTGCCCATGCCCGCCTACTCCTTGAACGAACCGTTGTGGGGAGCCGCTGTGGGTACGGTCTCCGAGTCCAGCGCGGATCTCCCGGTCGGCACCGTGGTGCAGCACATGTCGGGGTGGCAGGAGGAATGCGTGGATCAGGCCGCAGCGTTCTACCCGGTGCCCGTGGAGTACCTGCCGGGCCGGGAGTACGTCCTGAATCAGGGCGTGACCGCCTACCACGGAATGGTGGACATAGCGGGTGTCCGCGAGGGCGATGTGGTGTTCGTCAGCGGAGCGGCCGGTGGGGTCGGGTCCCTGGCGGGGCAGATCGCGAAGGCACGAGGAGCGGCCAAGGTCATCGGTAGTGCGGGCAGCGCGGGAAAGGTCCGCTACCTCGTCGATGGACTTGGCTTCGACGCCGGGATCAACTACAAGGACTCCTCCGTGCAGGAGCAGCTCGCGCACCTCGCCCCTGAAGGCATCGATGTCTTCTTCGACACCGTCGGTGGTGACCAGTTCGAGGTCGCCGTGCAGGCGGCAGCACCGGGCGCGAGGTTCGCACTCTGTGGGGCGCTTGCCGGGCAGATCGACGGCGGCAACGAAGGGTCCCCGCGGTTGGACCTCATGACCGCGATCGTCAAGCAACTGGTCATCCGCCCGTTCTCCACCCACCACACCCCGGAGCAGCTCGCAGCCTGGGGATCCCACTACGGGCAATGGCTCGCTGAGGGAAAGATCGTCTTCCCGCACACCATCATCGACGGCGGACTGGAAGCGGCGCCGGACGCCCTGGACGGGCTCCTTCAGGGCCGGTACCGGGGCAACGTCCTGATCCGCCTACACCCGTGAAGGACTCGGTCCACCTGCGGGCAGTGGGCTGTCCGGTGCGGCTGGTCCCGGTGCTGGGCGATCCGCTGGGAAAGGGGGCGGCGAAGCTATTCTCCTACCCATGGGGAACTCAGGTATGAGAAGAACGAGGACAATCATCTTTCTGGCGGCGGCCGCTGTAACGGGTGGGTGTGCCGCGCTGCCTGCTGGAGGACAAGGCGCGGAAGGGCGCGGGCAGGACAGTCGGAGCAGTCCTTCGAGCTTCGCCCGCCTGGACGTCCTCGAGGCAGGCACGGTCGACGTCGCACTCGCCGGCCAGGACAGGCGACGGGGCCGGGCTTCGCGAGTTCTTCACCACGTGCAGGAGCCTGAGCGTTTCGGCCGATGGCACAACGACGACGACCATGGCCCCGATAGCGCCGACTCAGACGCTGTGAGAGATCTCCGGCGTGGTCGGATCGGGATCGAGCACCGTGGTATTCATGGTTTCCGGGCGACGATCGTGTAGGTGCAGGGAACGAGGTCCCGCTCGGATTCCGGCCATGCGAAACCCCCGGGTACCTCGACCATGCGGGGTGAGAACTTCCAGGGGAGCGTTGTCCCCTCGTCGACGCGGAGTATCCGCAGATCGGCGCCGAGGAGGGAATTGATGATGTCGGACAAGGGGTGCGCCCACTGGTACGTCCGGGCGTGGGCGACCGTACCCTCTCCTGCGTAGGTCGATTCCTCGTCCCACACCTGCGCCTGACCGGTGGTGAAGTACGGGTACCGAAGGCGCAGGCCGTCGGCATGCTCATCGAGTGCATAAAGCACGGGGTGTCCGTCGCGGATGTAGAGCGTCCCGCCGGGCCGGAGGAGTCCGGCTACCTGTGCTGCCCAGCGGTCCAGGTCCGGCAGCCAGTTGATGGTCCCGATGCTGGTGTAGACGAGGTCGAAGTCACCGTCCACTGCGGCGCGAGCATCGAGGACATCGGTCTCCACCCACGTCGCATCGAGGCCCAACCGCTTCGCGAGGCCGGCAGCGGATGCCAATGCTGCGGCAGAGAAATCGACGCCGGTCACCCTCGCTCCTGCCCTGGCCAGCGACGCCGTGTCCGTGCCGATGTGGCACTGGAGGTGGCACACGTCCAGGCCTGCAACCACACCTCCGGGGAGGAACGGCTCCAGGGCTTCCAGGTCCGTCCGGACGACGGAGCTCAGCTGGTCGGGCTCGTCGAGCTCCTCGATCCCGTACGCCTTCTCATGCAGGGGGACACGGTCTTCCCAGTTCTCCCGGTTGCTCGCGCGTGCAGCATCCCACTCGATCACCATTCGCTCATCGCCCATGAAGCGAGCTTAGAAGCTGCAGGGCCGGATCAGGACGAGGCAACAAAAAACCGCCGGACCAGGGCTTTCGCCCTGCGTTCCAGCGGTTCGTTGTGGAGCTAAGGGGATTCGAACCCCTGACCCCCTGCATGCCATGCAGGTGCGCTACCAGCTGCGCCATAGCCCCTCACTCGGCTGCTTCCGGAGGTTCTCACCCCGCCGAAGCAACTTGATTAGTGTAGTAAATTCTGGCGGCTTCACCAAATCGGCCGGCCGGGGCCCGCTCAGCCCTCGAGAGGCTCGACGGGCAGCGAGCCGAGGCCGACGTTGTGTTCCGTCAATTGCCACGAGAACAGCGCCCCGGCCCTGCCCACGACCTCGTGCACCTCTGACCAGTGGCAGTTGGACACCCCGGCCAGGGTGCCCCAGCGCTCCGGCGGGAGTCCCATCAGTGCGGCGAGGGCCGCCCTGATGGCCCCGCCATGGCTCACGATGACGAGGGTCTCCGACGGCGCGATGCGGGACACCGCGTCATTGACCGCAGCCAGCATGCGCTCTCCCACATCGAGCCGGTTCTCCGCGCCGCCCGCGCGCACCACGGGGTCGCCGCCCCGCCATGCGGCGTTGTCGTCCGCGAACTGCTCGTCGATCTCCGCGAAGGACAGGCCCTGCCACTGCCCGGCGTCCGTCTCGCGCAGCCGCTTGTCGAAGGTGACCTCGACGCCGCTGAGCCCAGCCAGGGCAGCGGCTGTATCGGCAGCACGCCGGAGATCGGACGAGACGATCATCGCCGGCTGTCGCGTGACGAGCACCTCTGCCGCTCGCAGCGCCTGCTCACGACCCGTCTCGTCCAGGTCGATGTCCTCCTGGCCCTGGAACAGCCCGGAGCGGTTCCACTCCGTGCGTCCATGACGCCAGAAGATCACACGGCGAGCCTCAGGATCGGCGTGGGGGTACCGCGTCACTCCGCGACGTCGTCGGACGCTGCGACCTGCGGGGAGCTCTGCAGTGCTCCCTCGAGCTGGAGGTCCACAGAGGGGCAGTCCTTCCAGAGCCTGTCGAGGGCGTAGAACACGCGGTCTTCCTCGTGCTGGACGTGGACGACGACCTGGGCGTAATCGAGGAGGACCCAACGGCCCTCGCTGCGACCTTCGCGCCGCACCGGCTTGAGGCCCTGCTTCGACAACTCCTCCTCGATGCCGTCCACGATCGCGTTGACCTGCCGCTCGCTCGGCGCGGAGGCGATCACGAAGATATCCGTGATGGCCAGCCGGTCACTGACGTCGATGGCAACGATGTCCTGGGCAATCTTGTCCACGGCCGCGTGCGCCGCGGTGCGGGCAATGCCAATGGACTGTTCGGTAGCGCTCACTGATCTCCTTGTGTGTAGCCAGCAATTTCACCCATTGAGGGAGCTGACGGTCATTATTATCCCGGTTACGAGCGCGGCTGCGCCCACACCGAGCAACGAATACTGGATATAGCGCAGTCGGCGCAGCCTTCCGAGGCCCGCGGTCATGGCATCGAGCGGCTCGAGACCGAAGGCACTCCGGGCCTGGACGGGCTGCGTCCCGGCGTCGGCATCGGCGATGACAGCGTGTTCCGGCGCGGTCTCCTCGCCCTCCGTGCCGGTGTCCGTCCCGGTCTCCGACGGCGGGGCGGCCGGCGGCTCCTGCGGACGAGCCAGCACCACCGGGATGTGGGACGTGGCCGGTGCGCGCAGGACGGACTGGGATCCACCCGGCACCTGGACGAACTCGGGCGGAGTGATGATGGACAGGTTGTCAGCCGCGCCCGGATCGTTCGACACGGGCCTGCGCTGCTGGTTCTGCTCCGAGAGCTCCTGCATCCGCCGCGCCCGCGAGTTGAGGACGGCGGCCCGCTCGGCCAGGGCCTTCTGCTGCGCCAGCACCTCGAGGTCCACGCTGAAAGGATCGTCGGGACCGGCCGCCTGCAGGGCGGCGAGGTGTTCGCCGGCCTCCTCGGCGATGGCCTTCCGCGCAGAGAGTGCTTCCTCGACGCTCATGCCGGGGGCCGCGTCGGTAGCGACGTCCTCGGCCGTTCCCACCGCAGGTGTCCGAGACGCCTGCTGGCGTCGACGGTCCCTGCGCCCACCCGGCACGGGCGACCGCGGTACGCCCGTCGCCGTCCCGTCGGCGGCCGTCCCGTCGGCGGCCGTCCCGTCGGCGGCCGGCGCGACAGCGCGGCCCTGTGATTGCTGCAACCTCATCTGGCGGCGGGTGGGCGTCTCGATCCTCGTGTGACCGTCGCCCGGCGTCGCCTGCGCCTCGACCAGCGCACGGAAGGCACGCAGCGCTTCCCGGTTACGGGCGCGCGCCAGCAATTCACGCTCCGCGTTCGGCTCGGGCACGGCGTCGACCGGAGCCTCGGCGGCCCGCCTGCTGCTGCGCGGGGACACGCTGTCGGTGGTCGCCGGACCGGCGCCGTCGACGGAACCCGGGTTGTCGCCGGCCGGCGTGTCCGGCCCCCCTGACGCGTCACGGTCCGCTTGGAGAGACCCGGAGACCCGTGCGTCGTCGTTTGCCTTGCTCATCGCTGATTCACCCAGTTGGTTGTTGTACGGAGCTGGGGTTGCCCCCGTGCTTTCCTTCCGTCTGAAAGGCGCCCGCGTCCTCGAGGCCCGAGGACGGCCCGTCGCCCGGCCGAGCGATCCGCCGGTACAGGCGGTGCTTGGCGATGTACTGCACGACGCCGTCCGGCACCAGGTACCAGACCGGCTTGCCCTCCCCCACGCGCCGTCGGCAGTCGGTGCTCGAGATCGCCATCGCGGGCACCTCCAGCAGGCTGACGTCGCGACCCCGTCCGTCCAGTTCGTGGCCCGGCCGGGTGACGCCGATGAAGTGCGCGAGGGACCAGAGCTCCTCCGCGTTCTTCCAGGTGAGGATCTGGGCCATCGCGTCCGCGCCCGTGATGAAGAACAGCTGGGCGTCGGGCCGCTCCACCTTCAGGTCGCGCAGCGTGTCGATCGTGAACGTCGGTCCGGGGCGTTCGATGTCGACGCGGCTGACCGTGAAACTGGGGTTCGACGCCGTCGCGATGACGGTCATCAGGTAGCGGTGCTCGGCCGCGGTGACGTCCTTGTCCGCCTTCTGCCACGGCTGGCCCGTGGGGACGAAGACCACCTCGTCCAGGTCGAACACGGAGGCGACCTCGCTCGCAGCCACGAGGTGCCCGTGGTGGATCGGATCGAAGGTCCCACCCATCACGCCCAGGCGCCAGGGCGAGCCGTCGCGATGCCGTTGCTGCAGGCCACCCATGACGTCCCGCTCGATACCGTCTGCTGCCACCAGGACTGCTAGTGCCGGTTCGCTTCGCCGTGGTCGTGATTGTTGGCGTGCTGCCTGTGCGGGTCGATGTGCTCCTCGACGGCCTCGTGGCGGTTCCGCACGTTGGAGAAGGAGACCGTGACGATCATCAGGGTGAGCAGGATGCCCATGGCGATCAGCCCGTACGCGATGGCCGGCATCGGCAGCTCGGTGTGGTGTTCCATGGCTTCGTTCGCCAGCAGTGCGCTGCCGAGGGAGTAGAGCATCGTGGTTCCTCTGTACGTCAGGTTCTGCCGGTCATTCAGCCCGGCCTGGGCATTT
This sequence comes from Arthrobacter sp. NPDC092385, assembly GCF_044755105.1. Classification (NCBI taxonomy): domain Bacteria; kingdom Bacillati; phylum Actinomycetota; class Actinomycetes; order Micrococcales; family Micrococcaceae; genus Arthrobacter; species Arthrobacter sp. NPDC092385. Next base: position 109,162 of record NZ_JBIVQL010000010.1, on the reverse strand, counting down.
CTCCAATGGTACGCGCAAAGGGGCAGGCTCCTCCCCCGGCGGCGGATGCACGGTCGGCGGATGCGCCGTCAGCGGCGGATCTGCCCCTCGCCCTGCACGATCCACTTCGTCGTCGTCAGCTCCGCCAGGCCCATGGGTCCGCGGGCGTGCATCTTCTGGGTGGAGATACCCACTTCGGCGCCGAGCCCGAGTTCGCCGCCGTCGACGAAGCGCGTGGAGGCGTTGACCAGGACGGCAGCGGAATCGACTCCCGCGACGAACTCCTCGGACGAGGCGAGGCTGTTGGTGATGATGGCCTCGCTGTGGCCGGTGCTCCACCGACGGATGTGCTGCAGCGCCTCGTCCACGGTGTCGACCGTCCGCACGGCGAGGTCGAGCTGCATGTACTCGCGGCCCCAGTCCTCCTCCGTGGCCGGCACCGCGTCCGTCCCCTCCGGGAGCAGCGCGCGCGAGCGGTCGTCGACGTGGAGCGTCACGCCGGCGCGCGCGAGTGCGGCGAGGACGGCGGGAGCGGCCGTCGAACGGCTGTGCACGAGGAGGGTCTCCACGGTGTTGCAGACGCTGGGACGCTGGGTCTTGGCGTTGAGCAGGATGTCGATGGCCATGTCCTCGTCCGCGCTCTCGTCGAGGAGGATGTGCACGTTGCCCTCCCCGGTCTCGATCACGGGCACGCGTGCATTGGTGACGACCGACTGGATGAGCTCGCGTCCGCCGCGCGGGATCAGCACGTCGACGCGTCCGCGGGCCTCCATGAGCACGCGTGCGCCGTCCCTGCCGAACTCGTCGATGGTGAGGACGGCGTCGTCGGGCAGTCCGTGGTCCTCGAGGGTGTCTCGGATGATCCCGACGAGCGCCGCATTCGTGGCAGCGGCCGCACTGCCGCCGCGCAGGATCACGGCGTTGCCGCTCTTGAGGGCGAGGCCGGCGATATCGACGGTCACGTTGGGACGTGCCTCGTAGATCGCCGCCACGACGCCGAGGGGCACGCGGACCTGCCGCATCCGGAGACCGTTGGGCAGGGTCTCCGCGCGGACGGCCGTGCCGACGGGATCGGGCAGTGCCGCCAGTGCGGCGAGGGCGTCGGCCAGCCGTCCGATGCGCTCGGGGTCCAGGCTCAGCCGGTCCAGCAGGTATTCGGAGGTGCCGGACGCACGCCCGCGCTCGACGTCGGCGCGGTTGGCTTCGAGGACTAGGTCGCGTCGCGCGACGAGCGCATCGGCGATGGCGAGCAGCACGCGGTCCTTGCGGGCGCGGTTCGCGCGACCCAGGGTGCGCGATGCGACGCGTGCCCTGTCCGCGATGCCGTGGACGGCCCCGGTGAGCTCCTCCGGCGACAGTGCCGCGGCGTCGTCGGTCCGGGTGGTGGTCTCAGCCTGCAGGTCGGTCATCCCGCCATTCTATCGAGGAGCGGTGGACAGGGTTCCCGGAGGTCGTTTCATGACGCGCCGGAAGCGCGGAGCACCACGAGGTCGTTGACGTGCACGACGGAGCGTTCGTACTCGGCGCCCAGCTCGTCCGCGAGGTCGTGCGTGGAGCGGCCGAGCATCCGGGGCAGCTCCGCGGAGCTGTAGTTCACGAGGCCCCTCGCCACGACGGTCCCGTCGCCGCTGACGAGCTGCACGGGATCCCCGGCCTCGAAGGCGCCCGAGACGTCGACCACGCCCGCCGGGAGCAGCGAACGGCGGCGCTCGCCCACGGCACGCACCGCGCCGTCGTCGAGCACGAGCGTGCCGAGCACCCGCGCGAGGTGGGCCAGCCACAGCAGGCGGATCGGCTGGCGCTTGCCGGTCGCCGTGAACCAGGTGCCGACGTCGTCCCCCCGCAGCGCCGCCGCGGCGTTCGCGGTCGAGGTCACGAGGGCGGGGATACCGGACGCCGCGGCGATCGTGGCCGCCTCGACCTTCGTGACCATGCCGCCCGTGCCGACCCCCGCCCTGCCCGCGCGTCCGATCGTGACGCCCTCGAGGTCGGCCGCCGAGCCGACGAGCGGAATACGGCTGGCCCCGGCACTCGGCGGCCCGTCGTAGAGCGCGTCGACGTCGGACAGCAGCACGAGGGCCTCCGCCTTGACGAGGTGGGCGACGAGGGCCGCGAGGCGGTCGTTGTCGCCGAAGCGGATCTCGTGGCTCGCCACGGTGTCGTTCTCGTTGACGATGGGCACGACGCCGAAGTTCAGCAGCCTCTCCATCGCACGGTGCGCGTTGGCGTAGTGGGAGCGGCGGACGAGGTCCTCGGCGGTCAGCAGGATCTGGCTCACGGTGACGCCGTGGGCCGCGAAGGCCTGCGAGTACTGGGCCATGAGCAGGCCCTGTCCCACGCTCGCCGCCGCCTGCTGGGTGGACAGCTGCGACGGACGGCGCGCGAGGCCGAGCGGCGCCAGTCCCGCGGCGATCGCCCCGGAGGACACCAGGATGACCTCCGTGCCACCCGTGCGCCGTCGGGCGAGGACATCGGCGAGCCCGACGAGGGCGTCACCCGAGATCCCCCCGGTGACGGAGGTCAGCGACGACGAACCGACCTTGACGACGATCCGCCCCGCCGTGGCGAGCCCCGACCGGGACGCGAGGGGCTGCCGGGGCTGGTCCGCAACCACGCGCGCCTACTCCCCGGACTCGGCGTCTGCTTCCTGCCGGGCAGGGGCAGTCTGCGTGCGGTTCTGCACCGATTCGGTCCAGACGCCGGCCTTGCGGTCCGCTTCGAGATCGGCTCGGGCCGCGGCCTTCGCCTCCTTGCGCTCCTGGTACTCCTCACGCTTCTGCTCGCGCGTGGGCCGAACGTACTCGGCCAGGCGCAGGTCGCTGCCGCGCGGCCCGGCAAGGAGCTCGGCCCCGCCCATCATGGTCGGCTCCCAATCGAAGACGACGCCGTCGCCCTCGCCGATCACCACGGTGTCGCCGGGCTTGGCACCCGACTTGAAGAGCTGCTCCTCGACGCCGACCTTGGCGAGGCGGTCCGCGAGGTAGCCGACGGCCTCGTCATTGGTGAAGTCGGTCTGCTTGACCCAGCGCTCGGGCTTCTCACCGAGGACGCGAAAGAGCGGCAGGGCGTCCTTCTCCTCGTGGCGGATCCGGAACGGGGCCGCGTTGACTCCGCGGGGCCGCAGGACCGGAGGTTCGACCTTCGGAGGCGCGGTGGCCACGGCCTTGCGCGCAGCCTCGACGATCTCCGCCATGGCGAAGCCGAGCTGGCGCAGTCCCTCGTGGCTCGAGGCGGACACCTCGAAGACCCGGTAGCCGCGCGCCTCGAGCTCGGGGCGGACGAACTCCGCCATGTCCTTGCCGTCGGGGACGTCCACCTTGTTGAGGGCGACCAGCCGGGGCCGCTCGTTCAGGGGCACGACGTCGCCGTCGGGACCCGCGAAGCTCATGTCGACCGAGTACTTCTCCAGCTCGCCCTCGATGATCGCGAGGTCCTTCAGGGGATCGCGGTCCGTCTCGAGGGCGGCGCAGTCCAGGACGTGCACGAGGGCCGCGCAGCGCTCCACATGGCGCAGGAAGTGGTGCCCGAGGCCCTTGCCCTCGCTGGCACCCTCGATCAGTCCGGGGACATCCGCGATGGTGAAGCGGGTGGAACCGGCTTCGACGACGCCGAGGTTGGGCACGAGCGTGGTGAAGGGATAGTCGGCGATCTTGGGGCGCGCGGCCGACATCGCTGCGATGAGGCTCGACTTGCCGGCCGATGGGAAGCCGACGAGGGCGATGTCCGCGATGGACTTCAGCTCGAGGACGACGTCCCGCTCGTCGCCGGGGATGCCGAGCAGCGCGAAGCCGGGGGCCTTGCGCTTCTGGGAGGACAGCGCCGCGTTGCCGAGACCGCCCTGGCCGCCTGCTGCCGCCACGAACTCGGTACCTTCACCGACGAGGTCCGCGAGGACCTCCCCGTCCTTCGTCTTGACGACGGTGCCGTCGGGGACGGAGAGGATCAAGGTCTCGCCGCTCTTGCCGCCGCGCCAGTCGCCCATCCCGTTGCCGCCGTTCGTGGCATGCCGGTGGGGGGCGTGGTGGTAGTCGAGGAGGGTCGTCGTCTGGTGGTCGACCCGGAGGATGACGTCGCCGCCGTCGCCGCCGTTGCCGCCGTCGGGCCCACCGAGGGGCTTGAACTTCTCGCGGTGGACGGACACGCAGCCGTGGCCACCCGTGCCTCCGGATACGTGCAGGACTACGCGGTCAACGAAGCTCGCCACGTTGGTCTCCTTCTACAAATGCTTCACTGTGCCGGGTCTGGCCGGCTTAAAAGAAGGTGGGGCGAGCCGTAGAGGCTCACCCCACCCGAATGCTTTGGTGCATCGTGCGCCGGCAGAATTACTCTGCTGCGGCGCCTACGATGTTGACGACCTTGCGTCCGCGACGGGTACCGAATTCGACGGCACCTGCCTCGAGCGCGAACAGGGTGTCGTCGCCGCCGCGGCCGACGTTGGCGCCCGGGTGGAAGTGGGTGCCGCGCTGGCGGACGATGATCTCGCCGGCCTTGACGACCTGGCCGCCGAAGCGCTTCACGCCGAGGAACTGAGCGTTCGAGTCGCGACCGTTGCGAGTGGAGCTTGCGCCCTTCTTATGTGCCATGAGTTATGCCTGCCTTCGCTGAAGTGTCTTGCGGAACCGATCGGTAGCCCGAAGGGACTACGCGATGCCTGTGATTTTGACGCGGGTCAGTTCCGAACGGTGACCCTGGCGCTTCTTGTAGCCGGTCTTGTTCTTGAACTTCTGGATGACAATCTTCGGTCCACGAAGATTCTCGACGATCTCGGCAGTGACGGTGATCTTCTCGAGGTCCTCCGCTGCGGAGGTGATCTTGGCGCCGTCTACCAGAAGGAGGGCGGGGAGCTTGAACGTGCTTCCTGCCTGACCGGTGACGCGGTCAAGGGTAACGAGGTCTCCTACAGAAACCTTTTCTTGGCGGCCGCCTGCGCGGACAATCGCGTACACCACTTGGGAACTCACTTCTCTCGACATTCTTGACTTCTGATGAAAAAACCTGGGTGCGCCTCGGCAGCAATCCGGGAGGTTGCTCCTCGTGCCGAGCCCGCGCCGCGTATCCTCGACACCGCAGCCCGGGAGCTGCTCGTGCCTGATGGACAACCTGCACGGTCTGCTGACTGCACAGTCTGCAAGGCCTGCGCTGCTGCCGCCGGACATGCCGGTTAACAGGCGAGTGCACCGAGGGTCCAGATTACGCCAGTACGGCGTCTTCCCGCAAATCAGCGGGCCGGGGCGCGGCGCCCGGGCCGTGGACCCGAGGAGCGTCGAAGAAATCGCGCTCGTACACGGCGGACCATCGGAACGCCCTCAGCATGGCATCCTTGCCGGCTGCCGAGGCACTCCTGTGCGCGCGGTCCACGATCTGCTTCGCCTGCGCCGTCGCCGCCGCGAAGGCGGGGTCCGCGTAGGTGGCGATCCACTCCGCATAGGGGTGGTCTCCGCCGTGGTGGCCGGGCTCCTGATGGTCGCCTTCACGGACTTTCTCCTGCACGTGGTCGCCCACGGCGGCGTAGAGCCAGAAGCACGGCAGCACGGCCGCGACGAGCTCGGCGTACGAGCCGCGGGCGGCGACGGCCGCCAGGTGGTCGCAGTAGGCGCGCGTGACGGGACCGGCTGCTCCCTCGCCGAAGCGGAAGCCCGTCTCCCGCGCCAGCCACGTCCTGTGGAGCTCGGCCTCGGTCCGCAGGCACGACGTCGCGGAGGCCAGCCAGAACAGCTGCTCGTCCTCGGAGGGGGCCATGGCTGCCGCCCGGGCGAGCACGCCCGAGTACTCCCTGAGGTAGAGGGCGTCCTGCTGCAGGTAGTAGGCGAAGTCCGCTGCCGGCAGGCTGCCCCGAATCATCCCGGCGACGAATCCGAGCCCGAGGATCTCCCCGCGGATCGCGGCGGTGTCCCGCCAGGCGAGATCGGTGAAGCGCTGCAGCATGCGCGGATCCTGGGCGGAGTGGAAATGGTGGACGGGCCCGCTGCCGTTCCCGACGTCGAGCAGGTCGGCGGCCTCGAGTGCCCCCTCGAGCCAGAACTTGGCCTCCCGCACCGCCTGGGACCAGTCCCCTCCCACGGCCTGCCTCGTCGCGATGGCCGACGACAGGGAGCATCCCGTCCCGTGCGTGTTCGTCGTCCCGACCCGCCGGCCGTCGAAGACCAGGGCGTCCGCGGCGTCCGTCCCGGGGACGAGGAGCGCGTCCGGGCACCGCTCCCCCGGCAGATGCCCGCCCTTCACCAGCACGCTCGTGCCGAGCTGCTCCGCGAGGGCGCTGCCCTGCTCCAGTGCCTCGGGCCAGGACCGCGCCTGCCCGGCTCCGACGAGCACTGCGAGTTCCGCGATATTGGGGGTGACGAGCGAGGCACGGCGGGCGAGGTCGACGACGGCGCGCACGGCGTCGTCGTCGAGTAGCCGGGCGCCGCTCGTGGCGACCATGACGGGATCGAGCACCACGACGGGAGGACGGGCGTCGTCGAGCCACTCGGCGACGCAGCGGGCGATGCCGGCGCTGCCGAGCATGCCGATCTTCACGGCGTCGATGGCGACGTCGCCGGCCACCGCGTCGAGTTGCTGCCGCAGGAATGCCACGGGCGGGGTGTGCACTCCGGTGACGCCGAGGGTGTTCTGCGCGGTCAGCGCCGTCACGACGGCCATCGCATAGCCACCGCCGGCGCTGATGCTCTTGATGTCCGCCTGGATACCGGCGCCGCCGCTGGGATCCGAACCGGCGATGCTGAGGATATTGGGAATCCTGGAGCGTGAGCTCCTCGATGCACGGGCAGTTTCCATGGCGACATCCCTCCGCTAGGCCTCGGGCGCCGCGCGCCCACTAGATCAGGTTCGACGGGTTTGATCTCAGCCCTGCATCCGGCAGGGCACCCCGTGTCGGGATCCAGCCTATAGCAGCGGGCACGGCCCGGCTGCAGACGGCGAAGGCCGGAGTCCTCTCGGACTCCGGCCTTCGCGGCCCGTACGGGACGGGGCGGTCCCGGTGTTCCTACAGCTCCGAGGCGGGCACACCCACGCCGAAGATCAGGGGCTCGGCTGCGGACGGCTCAGGCCTCCGCGCGAGGGCCGGAGCCTTGGCGACGTGCCGCGTCCCCGAGTGCTCGGCGGGCGCCTCGGGAGCCTGCGTCTCGATCGTCGTGTCCGCTGCACCCTGGGCGCTGCGCGCCACCCGCCGGCGCGGACGCGTGCGGCGGGCCGGTCCTGCGGCCGGTTCCGCAGCGGGTGCGGCCACCGGAAGCTCCGGCGCCTTCCCGCCGTCGGACTCGCCTGCCTCCGGCGCGGGCTCGCCTGCCTGCGGCACGGACCCGACAGACTGCGGCGCGGGGGCGGGCGCGGGCGCATCGGCACCTGCACCGGCGCCATCGGCTGCCGGCTTCCTGTTGAACGCCTCGCTGAGGCTGTCCAGCGTCAGGCGTGTCGACGGCGCCTCCTGGGAGTCCTGCACCTCCTGGCGGCGGTTGTCCGCACGGGGCAGCGTCACCGTCTCGCCGTTGATGGTCAGGACGGCTTCGGTCACCTGGATGTCCGCTGGAGCGTCCGGTTCCCCGGCCGGCTCCTCGTGGGCGTGGTGCGTGGCGGCCGCGATGGTCGCGAGTGCCGCACGGGCTGCCTCCGCCTTCGCTGCACGGTCGGCGCTCTCCGCGACGGGCGCTGCGGGCTGGACGACGGCGGCGTCCTCCTGCTGTCCGCCCCGGCCCCGGTTCCGCTTGCGTTCGCTCCGGGACATCTTCTCCTGGCGCGCCTGCTGCTGGTCCTGCACAGGCGTGTGGCTGCGGTGCTCCACGGGTTCCATGTGCGTGACCACACCGCGGCCCGCACAGTGCTCGCAGTCCTCCCCGAAGACCTCGAGCAGGCCGGTGCCCATGCGCTTGCGCGTCATCTGCACGAGCCCGAGCGAGGTCACCTCGGCGACCTGGTGCTTGGTCCTGTCCCGGCCGAGGCACTCGACGAGGCGGCGCAGCACGAGGTCGCGGTTCGCCTCGAGGACCATGTCGATGAAGTCGATCACGATGATCCCGCCGATGTCGCGGAGCCGCAGCTGGCGGACGACCTCCTCGGCCGCCTCCAGGTTGTTCTTGGTGACGGTCTCCTCGAGGTTGCCGCCGCTGCCGGTGAACTTGCCGGTGTTGACGTCGACCACGGTCATGGCCTCGGTGCGGTCGATCACGAGCGAACCGCCCGAGGGCAGGAAGACCTTGCGCTCCAGTGCCTTCGAGATCTGCTCGTCGATGCGTGAGGCCGCGAAGATGTCCTCGTCGCTCGTCCACTTCTCGAGCCTGCCGACGAGGTCCGGCGCCACGTACATGACGTAGGCCTCGATGGTGTCCCAGGCCTCCTCGCCGGAGACGACGAGCTTGGAGAAGTCCTCGTTGAAGACGTCGCGGACGACCTTGATGGTGAGGTCGGGCTCGCCGTACAGCAGCTCGGGCGCCAGGGTCTTGGTCGAGCCCGCCTTGCGCTCGATCTCCTCCCACTGAGCCCGCAGCCGGTTGATGTCGTGCGTGAGCTCCTCCTCGCTGGCACCCTCGGCCGCGGTCCGGACGATCACGCCCGCGTTCTCGGGCAGGCGGTCCTTGAGGATCCGCTTGAGGCGGTTGCGCTCGACGTCGGGCAGCTTGCGCGAGATGCCGGTCATGGAGCCGCCGGGCACGTACACGAGGTAGCGGCCGGGCAGCGAGATCTGGCTCGTCAGCCGGGCGCCCTTGTGGCCCACCGGGTCCTTGGTGACCTGCACGAGCACGGGGTCGCCGGACTTCAGCGCGAGCTCGATGCGGCGCGGCTGGCCTTCGAGGCGCGCAGCGTCCCAGTTGACCTCACCGGCGTAGAGCACGGCGTTGCGGCCGCGTCCGATGTCCACGAACGCCGCTTCCATGCTGGGCAGCACGTTCTGCACCTTGCCCACGTACACGTTGCCGATCAGCGAGTCCTGCTGCGTCTTCGACACGAAGTGCTCGGCCAGGATGCCGTCCTCGAGCACGCCGATCTGGATCCTGTCGTCGCGCTGGCGCACGATCATCTGGCGGTCCACGGACTCGCGGCGCGCAAGGAACTCCGCCTCGGTGATGACCTGGCGGCGGCGGCCGGTGTCCCGTGACTCGCGACGGCGCTGCTTCTTGGCCTCGAGCCGCGTGGAGCCGCGGACGCTGGTCACGCGGTCGGAGACGGGCTCGCTGGCCTGCCGCGGAGCGCGCACGCGGGTGACGGTGTTGGGCGGGTCGTCGTCCTCGCCGCCGGACAGCTCGAGATCCTGGTCGCCGCGACGACGACGGCGGCGACGGCGTGAGGTCACTCCCGCGCTGTCCTCCGGTCCGCTGGAGCGCGGGCGCTCGTCGGAGCCCTCGGCGTCGGCCTCGTCCGTCTCTGCTTCCACCCGGCCCGCTTCAGCCTGGCCCGCGTCGCCGCGGGTGCGGTTCCTGCTGCGGCGGCTCCGACGCGACCGGCGGCCGGACTCCTCGGATTCCTCCTCCTCCGTGTCCTCCTCCGGGGACGGCGCGATCCTGACGGACGGCACGGCGACGGCGGTGAGGTCCGGGGCGTGGAACAGCAGGGAGAGCGGTGACTCGGGGACGGCGAACGGGTCGAAGCGGTTCTCCGGCTCCGATTCGTCCTGAGCGGCGTCCTCGGGCGCGGCACCGGGCGATTCCTGGGGTTCCTCGGCGGCGGCCGAGGTGGAGCCGGCGGCGGGTTCGGAGGCCGGTCGTGCGGTGCGGTCGGCAGGGGCAGCGGCATCGGGTGCTGCGGCGGCGTCGACGGCGGCGGCGGAGCGTGTCCCGTCGGCCTGGACGGCGCCATCGGTCTGGACGGCGCCTTCGGCCTGCACGGGCTCCGACGCCCTGCGGGTGCGGGTCCTGGTCGAGGTGCGGCGAGTCCGTGCCGGCTTCTCGGCGGAGGATGCATCGGCCTCCGTGCTGTCCGTGGTCGCAGCGTCTCCTGGTGCAGGCAGGGCCTCGGTGGTCGCCGCTTCGGGGGCGGGGACGGGGACTGGTGCACCGGCGGCGGTCTCTGCGACGGCGGGCTCTGCGACGGCGGGCTGCTCGACCGGGCGGGCGGGGCCGGCTTCGGCCGTGGCGGCACGACGGCGGGTGCGGGGCGCGCGGGCGGGAGCGGCCGGCGCGGCGTCGGACCCGGCCGGCGAACCAGCCGTGACACCTGTCGGCACGTCGTCGGACGGGGAGGAGGATCCGGCGGGAGCCTCGGCGGCGGTCTCGTCGGTGACGACGACCGGCTTACGGACCCTGGTGGCCCTCTTGCGGACGGGCTCGGCGGCGGCCGCCGCCTCGGGCGACGGCTCCGGCACCCTGGGTGGCGCTCCGGCCGGTGCGCTGGCGGTGCGGCGCTTCCGCGGCGCCTTCACCGGAGCAACCTGCTCCTGGGGTTCCTGCACGGCAGCGGATGCTTCCGCGACGTTCTGTTCGTTCCCCTGCTGTTCTGACTGATCCATGGGTACTCGCTCCAAGCCCCTGCGGCACCGTCCACATTCCAGCGCCCTTCAGGGCGGTATGTCGGCCGGCCGCGGGCCCTTCGCCCGGCGGCTGACCGGAAGTCGTTGTCATGTCGTCCGAGGTCACACCGGCATTGGGGTGCGGAATCACTCGGCGACCAGTGGCGCTTTTCCAACTCAGCCGCCCGTATGGACGGTGGGTCCCGCCAGCGGATTCCGCCTCCTTCCGCCGACGTGGCGGACTCGGTAGGACGGAAGCATCGCTCGTGGAACGGAAGCCTGTCACTGGACCGGCGCGAGAATGTGGTTCCCCCGCCAGCCTTCGCCATTGTCTCACATCGCCTTCCGGAAGGGGCCCCGGTCGGGCCGGACCCGCCGGGAACGGGCCGACGACCACGCACGCGCAGTACCGTCCGCGGTTCCCGCCGTGGACGGTACCGACGATCAGTGCTTCGGGAGTTGCCCCGTGGCGGGTGCATGGTCGCCGGCGAGCGGCCGGGCGACCGGGACCTTCGTGCCCAGGACCTGCGCGACGACGTCGTGCGTGATCTTCTGGGCGGTCAGGCCCACGCGCTCGAGGACCTGGTTCCGCGAACCGTGGTCGAGGAACTCGACCGGGAGGCCCACCTCGTTGAGCGCCGTGTCGACGCCGGCCGAGCGCATCTCCTGGCGGATCCTCGAGCCGACACCGCCGGCGCGCACGCCGTCCTCGATGACGATCACGATGCGGTGCTCGGCGGCCAGGTCGATCACCGATCGGCGGACCGGCAGGAGCCAGCGGGGATCGATCACGGTGGAGCTGATGCCCTGCGCCCCGAGCCTGTTGGACACATCGAGCGCGAGTTCGCTCATCGCCCCCACGCTGACGATGAGGACGTCGTTGGAGCTCGAGCCGGCAGGCCTGCGGGAGAGTACGTCGACGCCGTCGTCGAGGCGCTCGATCGCCTCGACCTCCGCGCCGACGGACCCCTTGGAGTAGCGGACCACGCTGGGGGCGTCGGAGATGGCGACGGCCTCGCGCAGTTCCTCACGCAGCCGGGAGGCGTCGCGCGGAGCGGCGAGATGCAGCCCGGGGACGGCCTGCAGCATGGCCAGGTCCCACATGCCGTGGTGGCTCGCGCCGTCGGGCCCGGTGACGCCGGAGCGGTCGAGGACCACCGTCACGCCCGCCCTGTGCAGGGCGACGTCCATCAGGAGCTGATCGAACGCGCGGTTCAGGAAGGTCGCGTAGAGGGCGATCACCGGGTGCAGGCCGCCGAAGGCCATGCCGGCGGCACTGGTCAGCGCGTGCTGCTCGGCGATGCCGACGTCGAACACGCGGTCGGGGTGCCGGGCGGCGAAGCGGTGCAGGCCGACCGGGATGAGCATGGCGCCGGTGATGCCCACGATATCGGGGCGCTCGTCGGCGATGTCGGCGATCTCGTTCGCGAAGACGGAGGTCCAGGACTGCTGGCCGCCGGCGCCGACGGGCTCACCCGTCTCGGGGTCGATGATGCCGACGGCGTGGAACTGGTCGGCCTCGTGCGCACGGGCCGGGGCGTAACCGTGGCCCTTCTCCGTGATCGCGTGGACGATCACGGGCCCCTCGTAGTTCTTGGCGAGCTGCAAAGCCTGCTCCACGGCGGACGGGTCGTGGCCGTCCACGGGACCCACGTACTTCATGCCGAGGTCCTCGAAGAGCCCCTGCGGCGCCCACCAGTCCTTGATGCCCTTCTTCATGGCGTGCAGGCTCTTGTAGCTGAACTCGCCGACCGTGCCGCCGTTCAGCATGCGCTGCTTGAACCAGTCGAGGGTGCGCTCGTAGCGGCGGTGCGTCCGCACGGAGTCGAGGGTGGGACGCAGGGAGGCGAGGTAGTCCGCCACGCCGCCGATGGTCGGGGCGTAGGAACGGCCGTTGTCGTTGACCACGATCACGACCCGCCGACGCTTGTCCGCGGCGATGTTGTTGATCGCCTCCCAGGCCATCCCGCCTGTCAGGGCACCGTCGCCGACGAGCACGACGGTGTAGCGGTCGCCCTCACCGTTGAGCACCCGCGCGCGGGAGATGCCGTCCGCCCAGGAGAGCGAGGAGGAGGCGTGGGAGCTCTCGACGACGTCGTGCACGGACTCGGCCCGCGACGGATAGCCGGACAGCCCGCCCTGCTGGCGCAGGGTGCTGAAGTCCTGGCGTCCGGTCACGAGCTTGTGCACGTAGGACTGGTGCCCGGTGTCGAAGATGACGCTGTCACGCGGCGAGTCGAAGACGCGGTGGATGCCGAGCGTGAGCTCGACGACCCCGAGGTTGGGGCCGAGGTGCCCGCCGGTGCGTGAGACGTTGCTGACCAGGAAGGTCCGGATCTCCTTCGCGAGCGCGGCCAGTTGCGCTTCGCTGAGCTTGCTCAGGTCCTGCGGGCCGTGGATCGTCTCCAAGAGTCCCATCGGCGCCTCCTCGGTTCGTTCGGCGTGGCGAGAGATCGCCCTCGATTCCATTAACTCTAACGTTCGGGGTCCGGAGGGGGTGCCATCGGCGGCACCCTCCGCCGGACCGGGCCGGTCCTCGCTCAGGCCGGCGGCGGCAGGAGGCGCGCGAAGGACTCCATGTGGTGGGTGTGCGGGTAGAGGTCGAACACCCGCAGCGTGTCGAGGGACCAGCCGGCGGCGAGGAAGTAGCCGAGGTCGCGCGAGAACGACGCCGGATCGCAGGACACGTAGCCCACGACCCTCGGGCGGGCCTCCACGATCTGCCGGACGACCTTCTTCCCGGCTCCCGCCCGCGGCGGGTCGAGCAGGACGGCGTCGAGGGGTTCGCTCCAGCGTCGGAGCACGGCGTCCACCCGGCCCTGCACGATGGCCACCTGGTCCTGGCCGTGCAGGTTGCGGCGGGCATCGCGGCTCGTCCCGGGGGACCCCTCGACCGACAGCACGGCACCCTCCGGCCCCACGGCGCGGGCGAGCGGCACGGTGAACAGACCGGCACCTGCGTACAGGTCGGCGAGGCGCTCCCCGGCCGCGGGCTGGAGGCCGTCGAGGACGGCGGAGACCAGGGCCTCGGGCGCTCCGCGGTGGATCTGCCAGAAACCGGCCCCCGTGACGCGGTAGTCGGTCCCCAGGACGCTCTCCTGGAGCCAGGTCCGCCCTGTCATCCGCTGCACCGCGCCGGACTCCGGCTCGAGCACGCCCACCGACGCGCCGTCGATCGAGTTCGCCACGGCTGCGACCCGGCGCGGGGAGGTCCCGGCAGCGGGCACCAGCAGGACGAGGGGCTCTCCCCCACCGGAGGGCACGGCGACGTCGACCCGCTCGATGCCGCTGAGGTCCAGGGTCCACAGGCGCAGGTCGTTGACGGCCGCGACGGCCAGCGGCATCTCCCGGACCGGGAGCACCTCGTGCGAGCGGTGCAGGTGCATCGCGAGGCGGCCGGCGGAGTCGACCGCGAAGGCCGCGCGCGTGCGCCAGCCCAGGCCGTCGTCGGCTTCGCCCGGAGCGGGCTCCGCGACCACCGGACGTTCGGTCTTCGCCAGGCGCGACAGCTGTTCCTCGAAGATCGCGGCCTTCAGGCGCCGCTGCTCGTCCAGGCCGATGTGCCCGAACTCGGCGCCGCCGACGGCGGACCGTCCCTTGGCTGCGGCCTTCAGGGCATCGGCGAGGGGCCAGGGGTGGGGCACCCGGTGGGGAGACGCCTCGAGCACCTCGACGACGTCGGCGCGCCAGAAGCTGGCGTCGTCGTCGGTCTCGGTGAAACGCACGCGCACCCGCTCCCCCGGCAGCGCGTGCCGCACGAACACCACGCGGCCCTCGTGCCGGGCCACGAAGTGGCCGCCGTGTGCCGGCCGCTCGACGGTCAGCTCCGCGGTGCCGGCCGGACCGCCGGTGTGGACGGTGCCGGCCGGAAGGGCCTCTTCCGGCCTGGCGGTGGACGGGTCAGCGGCTGGTTGGTCGGTCATGGTGTCTTCCTACTTCAGGTCCTGATAGATCTGGGCCGCGTCGGAGGACGCGAGCTGCCACGGCACGCTGGCGACCATGACCCCCGGCACGTAGTGCAGGCGCGCCTTGATGCGCAGGGCGGTCTGGTTGTGCACCAGTTGCTCCCACCACCTTCCCACCACGTACTCGGGGATGTAGACCACGATCAGATCCCGCGGTGAGTCCCGGCGCATGGATTTGATGTACTCGAGGATCGGCGTGATGGTGTCGCGGTAGGGCGAGGCGAGGACGGTGATGGGCACCGGGATCTCGTACTTCTCCCAGTCGGCGAGGGTGCGGCGGGTCTGCTCCGGGTCGACGTCCACGGTGATGGCGTCCAGGCGGGACGGTCGCGAGGCGCGCGCGAAGGCGAGGGCCCGCAGCACGGGCTTCCGGACGTGTGAGACGAGGATCACGGCGTGCACGCGGGACGGGAGGGCGCGCAGGCGGACGGCGTCGTCGATCGCGAGTTCCTCCGCCACCGCGTCGTAATGCTTCTTGATGCTGCGCATCACGGCGAACAGGATGGCCATGGCCAGCACCGCGATCCACGCCCCGTATTCGAACTTCGTAACGAGGACGACGACGAGGACGGCGGCGGTGAGGCCGAAACCCAGCGAGTTGATGGCGCGCGACTTGTGGATCCGCCAGCGCTCCTGCTTGCCCACGGTGCTGCGGAGGGTCCTGTTCCAGTGCCGGATCAGCCCGAACTGGCCCCCGGTGAAGGAAACGAACACGCCCACGATGTACAGCTGTACCAGGGCGGTGACGTCCGCCCGGAAGACCAGGATGAGCACCACGGCCCCCAGGCCGAGCGCGAGGATGCCGTTGCTGAAGGTCAGCCGGTCCCCCCTGGTCCGCAGCTGCCGCGGCAGGTAGCCGTCCCTGGCCAGGATGGAGGCCAGGACGGGGAACGCGTTGAAGGCAGCATGGCCGGCCAGCATCAGCACGAGCGCCGTCGCCGCGACGACGAGGTAGAAGGCCGGCGGAGCCGCGTCGAAGACGGTCCGCGCCAGCTGGCTGACCACCGGTGCCTGGATGTAGTCCTCGGGTACGGGCTGCCCGTCGAGCAGCAGCTGTGCCGATGGATCCTGCACCACGTGCACTCGCGTGGCGTTGGCGAGGTAGAGAACGCCGGCCAGCATCGCGGAGGAGACGACGCCGAGGACCAGGAGCGTCGTCGCGGCGTTCCGGGCCTGGGGGGCCTGGAAGCGCGGCACGTTGGAGCCGGGCCCCTCGAGGCCCGTCAGCGCCGCGGCGCCCGCCGAGAACGCGCGCAGGATCAGGAGAGCACCGGCCAGGCCGACGAGGCCCGCATCGAGGGCGGCGTCGGGGACGATCTCGAACTGCGCGCTCGGCGCCTGGCCGAGGTCTCCCGTGAGCGCCTGGACGATCCCCGTGGCGCACAGGGCGAAGATCCCCGCGAGGAAGGCGTAGGTCACCACGGCGCGTGCCCGGACACCGCGCGTGATCCCCCGGAGGTTGAGCAGCACGAGGAGGGCGACGCCGACGACGGCGAGCGGCACGCGCACGTCCTCCAGAGACGGGGCGAGCGAGACGACGTACTGGGCGGCGGCCGAGACGGAGACGGCCACGGTGAGCAGGTAGTCGATCATGAGGGCGGACGCGACGGTGATGCCGGCGCGGGGGCCGATGTTCCGCCGGGCGATCTCGTAGTCGCCGCCGCCCGACGGATAGGCGTGCACGGCCTGGCGGTAGGAGGCGACGACGACGAGCAGGACGGCGATGACGGCGAGGCCGATCCACGGTGAGATGGCGACCGATGCCACTCCCGCCAGGGCGAGGGTCAGGAGGATCTCGTCCGGGGCGTAGGCGACCGAGGAGAGCGCGCTCGCGGAGAAGACGGGGATGGCGAGGCGCTTGGGCAGGCTCCTGTTCCTCAGCCTGTCGCTGGCGAAGGGCTTGCCCACCAGCACCCGCTTGACGGCCTCGAGAAATGTCAGCACAGCCCAAACACTAGCGCGTCCACGCGGATCGACAGCCACTAGGCTTGGTGCTGGTACGGCAGGGAACAGCAGGGAACAGCAGGATCTAGACCAGGAATCAGGGGTGCCCCCGGTGGCTCATTTTGTGATCATGGGATGTGGCAGGGTGGGCGTGAGCCTCGCCCACACACTCGACGAATCCGGTCACTCGGTGGCGATCATCGACCAGGACGACCGCGCCTTCCGCCGTCTGCGGTCCTCGTTCGGCGGGCGCAAGGTCACGGGTGTCGGCTTCGACCGGGAGACCCTCAAGTACGCGGAGATCGAGAACGCGTACGCCTTCGCGGCGGTGTCCAGCGGGGACAACTCCAACATCCTGGCCACGCGCGTGGCCAGGGAGACCTTCCACGTCCCGCACGTCGTGGCGCGCATCTACGACCCGGGACGCGCCGAGATCTACCAGCGCCTCGGCATCCCCACCGTGGCGGCCGTGCGGTGGAGCGCCGACCAGGTGCTGCGGCGCATCCTGCCCGAACAGACCATCAACGGCGACTTCCGGGAGACCTCGGGCCGCCTGATCCTCGCCGAACTCGCCGTGAGCGATGCCTGGCTCGGCCGCTCGCTGCGCAGCATCGAGGCCGCCAGCGGCGTGCGGATCGCCTACCTCACCCGTTTCGGGGAGGGCATCCTGCCGACGGCGGAGACCAGCTACCAGCAGGGCGACATCCTGCACGCCATGATGAAGACGACGGCGACGGACGAGATCACGCGCATCCTCGCCGCCGCGCCGAAAGAGGAGAAGCCATGAGGGTCGTCATCGCCGGGGCCGGAAGCGTCGGGTCCTCGATCGCCCGGGAACTGCTCGGCAACAAGCACGAGATCCTGCTCATCGACGAGAAACCGGAGGCGATCGGGCGCAGCGGGCTGAAGGGCGCCAAGTGGCTGATCGGCGACGCCTGCGAGCTCACGACCCTCAAGGACGCACGCCTCGACGAGGCCGACGTCGTCGTGTCCGCGACGGGCGACGACAAGGTGAACCTCGTGGTGTCGCTGCTCGCGAAGAGCGAGTTCGGCGTGGGCCGCACGGTCGGGCGGGTCAACAACCCGAAGAACGACTGGATGTTCGACGACTCCTGGGGCGTGGACGTGGCGGTGAACACGCCGCGCCTCATGACGGCGCTCGTGGAGGAAGCCGTGGAGATCGGCGACCTGGTGCGCCTGCTCACGCTGCAGACCGGGGTGTCCTCGATCGTCGAATTCACGGTTCCGCAGGATTCGCCGCTGGTCGGCGGGACGATCGGCTCCATCCTCCTGCCCGAGGACTGCGCCGTCGTGGCCGTGCTGCGGGACGACTCCCCCGTCACCCCGAGCCCGGACGACGTGGTGGAGGGCGGCGACGAGATGTTCTTCCTCGCGGCCATCGCGGCCGAGGACGAACTGCGGGTGGCCCTCTCCGCACGCAGCGACGAAGACCCCCGCTAGCTCCCCGGCAGGATGCCGCCGGAGCCGGTGCCGACGGAGCCCGACGTATCGGCCCGGACGCGCGGACGCGAGACGATCCACGCGAGCCAGAGGCCGAGCGCGTACAGCGGCAGCCCCATGGCCACGCGCGTGGAGCCGAGGGCTGCGACGTTCTCCGCGAGGTAGAGCGGTACCTGCACCACGAGGCGCAGCGCCAGGACGGACACGATGATCCAGGTCGCGGTGGAATAGGCACGCACGCGTGCCGGGTCCCTCCGCCACTCCACGCCCTCGTTGCGGATGAACCCGAAGATCAGGCCCGCGAAGGGCCAGCGGAAGAGGACCGATGCGGCCATCGCGACGATGTACGCGCCGTTGATGAAGAAACCGGGGAGGAAGAAGTCCTCCGCGTTGCCCGTACGCAGTGCCACGAAGGCGCAGAAGGCGACGCCGACGAGCCCGGCGAGGGCCTGCGTGACCGGTGTCCGTGAGACGAGCCGGATGGCCGTGAAGACCGCCGAGACCGCCAGTGCCGCGATCAGGGAGATCCGCAGGTCCATGGTGAAGGTGAAGAGGACCGTGAAGACCAGCCCCGGCGCGATGCTCTCCGCCAGGCCCTGCACGCCGCCGATCGAGGACAACACGTCGATCCGCCCGTCGTCGTCGCGCCGCACGCCGGACCTCGCCGCATACTGCGTCGCGAGTTCGGCCGCCGTCGGTCCCGGCTGCCGCCCACCCTGGTTCCCGGCTGCCGGGCCGGCACCGTCCGCAGGATCCGGAACGGCTCCGGGCTCGTCCGTCGGATGGCTCATGTCGGGTTCCTCACTCGTACTCCTCGGGGCGGCCGATGATCTCGTAACGGGGGTTGTACACCGTGGGGGTGCCGCCGACCCGGCTCAGCATCCCCTCGAACCGCAGGGCCACTCCGGCCTCGATGCCCGGGACGCGCCGCTGGCCCATCCAGACGATGCGCACGTCCTCCGGCGTGCCGTTCCAGTCGATCCTGGCGAGGACCGAGAACGACGGCGAGGCCGTCACGGGTGCGATGGTGATCCTGTCGATGACACCGCGCGCCTTGATCCTGCCACGCTCGGGCAGTGCCTCCGGGACCACCGTGCGCACGGTCGGCGGTGGAGCCGCGTGCTTCGACGGCGCTGCAGCACGGTGCGGCGCGGGTACGGACCGGCCCACCGGCCCCTGGGGACCGGTGGCTCCGGGTGCGTACTGCCGCGCTGGCATGGGGGGACTAGCGGGTCTCGGTGATCTCGGGGCCGCGCTCGAGCGGGTTGAGATCCGGACGCGCGGGTGTCGCCGCGGCCGGCGGGCCGGCCGTGGCGTCCTTCGGCAGGCGGAGTTGCAGCAGCTCGCGCGGAGGAAGCGGGTGGTCGCCGCGCACCACGACGACGCTGCGGAAGAGCTTCTCGATGGGTGCCGCGGCGCCCTGCTCGAGGGCGGCCGGTCCGCCGAACACGCCGCGGAGGAACCAGCGCGGACCGTTGACGCCGACGAATCGGGCCACGCGGTAGCCGGCCTGTCCGTCCGGTGTCTGAGCAGGCAGCTTGGCGAGGAGCTCGGTCCCGAGGCGGCCGGGCCGTTCCTCGACCGTCCCGCCCTGGGAGCCGACCGACGTGCCGATCTGCTCCCGGATCTCGTCCCAGAGCCCCTCCGTCTTGGGTGCGGCGAACGCCTGGAGCTGCAGCGTTGAGCCCGCTAGGTCCAGTGTCACGGCGATCACGCGCTTGCTGCGCTCCTCGACCTCGAGGCGCAGCTGCAGCCCTTCGGTCGCGTTGATCCGAAGGGCACCGAGATCGATGTAGCCGCTCCCGGTGTCCTGCTCCGAGACGTCGAACGGTCCGAGCGTGGCGCGGTCGTAATCCGCGCTCGAGACGTGGCCGGCCGGTGGAGCGGGCGGCGCCGGAACGGTGTCTCCGGTGCCCTCCTCCGCAGCAGCGTCGGTGGGAGCCTCCTGCGGTTCGGGGGCGGGTTCCGCTTCCTCGCCTGGCGCCGCCGCGTCTTCCGTGACCGAGGCCCCGGCCTCGTCCTGCTTCTTCTTCCTGAGGCGCCCAAAAGCCATGTCCGGGTTCCTTTCCTGGGTTTCGTGCTCGAGTAGGTGCGATCTTCGGTGGAGCATTCCGGGGCCTCCTGCCCCGGGGCGCCGTCAGCCGCCCGTGAGGGGCAGCGGTGCCGGAGCGGCGGCGGAATGGGGGCCCGCGGTGGCGAGACCCCCGGTCGAGCCGAATCCACCCGCACCGCGCACGCTCTCGGGCAGCTCCCCGACGATCTCGAACACCGCGTGTTCGACCCGCTGGATGACGAGTTGGGCGACGCGGTCCCCGCGCGTGAAGCGGACGGTCTCGTTCCGGTCGGTGTTGAGGAGGCACACCTTGACCTCGCCCCGGTACCCGGCGTCGATGGTGCCGGGGGCGTTGACGATGGTGACGCCGTGCCGTGCGGCGAGGCCCGAGCGCGGGTGGACGAGGCCCACGTAGCCGCGCGGGAGGGCGAGGGCCAGCCCCGTGGGGACGAGCGCGCGCTCGCCCGGCGCGAGGACGACGTCGACGGCGGTGCGCAGGTCCGCACCCGCGTCGCCGTCGGTGGCGTAGGCAGGTGGCTCGAGACCGTCGTCGAGCATCAAGATCTGGACCGGGAGGTCCTGCTGTGTACCCATTGACCGCATCTCCCACGCAAGCTATCCGGTTACCAGCCCCCCACTTTAGCGCCTTTGGCGGAGCGGCAGCTGACAGTTCCTCGGCTCGCCTCCGCCGCCCTCGGGCCGCCCTCGGCGGAGGTTCGCGCGTGCCTGCCAGGGCGCGTCGGTGCCCCTGCCCGGCGCGCTGCGCCGTGGCGGCCGGGATGAGACCGCACGCAATTGGTGGAATGCTGGTGTCATGTCCAGCGCGCCGGGGGAAGCACCCCAGAACTCACCAGACCAGGCCGTCCTGTACGAGGAGCGGCTGTGGCCCTCGCCCTGGATCTGGCTCATCGCGGCGGGCTTCTCCTCGGCGACCATCGTGATGTTCGCGCCCATCTCGATGGAAGTCGGCTACGGAGCCGCCATCGTGGTCGCGATCATCGTCTTCACCCTGCTCATCCTGTCGACCCCGCGCATCACCGTCACGGGCACGACCCTGACGGTCGGGCGCGCGAGCATCGAGCGGAAGTACCTCGGGGCGGTGGAGTGGTTCACCGGGGAGGACGCCACCCACCAGCGCGGCCCCGGCCTCCACGGGCTCGCCTACCTCTGCATCCGGGGCTGGATCTCGCCCGTGGTGAAGATCGAGGTCACCGATCCCGAGGACCGTACGCCCTACTGGCTCGCGTCCTCCCGTACTCCCGAGCGCCTCGTCGCGGCGCTCGCACGCTGATCGTCCCCGCCCACGGATCGGGACCGAGGCCCGTCAGCCCTCGCAGTCCATGCAGTACAGCTGCCCGCCCCGGTCGAGGGCGATCTGCGATCGGTGGCGGACCAGGAAGCACGAGGCGCAGGTGAACTCGTCGGCCTGCGCCGCGAGGATCTGCACCGAGATCTCCTCGCTGGAGAGATCCGCGCCGGGCAGGTCGAAGGAATCGGCCGCCTCGAGTTCGTCGTCGTCGATCAACACATCCGTGAATGCCGTCCCGGGAGCGGTCTGCTGGACCGGACTGCGCTCCTGGAGCCCGCCGCTGCGGGTGTCTGCGCCGTCGTCGCCCGTCCTGCGCGACGCGTGGTCATCTCGTGCCATACCTGTCTTTTCACGCTCCATCATGTCTGGCCGTACCGGCAAGTGCCCTTCCGGCTGCGACAACGCTGGGAAGCCCGGATTTGTGCCCGCTCCTGCTGCGCCGCCCGCCACGCCTTACCGCGTAGTAGGAAAGGCTGCCATTCAATGGCAAAGTTTCCCCTAGGAATTATTGTCGGCTGGAGGATCTGATGCAGGAGTTACGCCTGGTGGGTGTCCATGAGGATGGCGAACATCTGCTGTTGAGCGGCGAGCAGGGCGCGCCCTATCGGCTGCCCATCGATGATGCGCTGCGCGCCGCGAGCACCCGGGCGGCCGGAGCGCCGATGGCACCTGCGCCCGCCGTGCCCGATGAGCCCCGCCACAAGCCTGCGAAGACGCCGGTCCACCTGACGCCGCGCGACATCCAGTCGCGCATCCGCTCCGGGGCGACGGCGGAGCAGGTCGCCGCGGAATCGGGCCTCGACCTCGCCCACGTGGAGCGCTACGAGGGCCCCGTCCGTGCCGAGCGCGACTACGTCGCCTACCTCGCGCAGCGCGTTGAGGTGGCGACACCGCTTCCCAGCCACGACGGCTACCGCTCCGCCTTCGGGGACAGCCCGGCACTGCTCGGCGACATGGTCGCCTTCCGCGTGCAGAGCTACGGGATCGATCCGGCCTCTCTCGAATGGGACTCGTGGCGCCGCCAGGACGGCTCCTGGCACGTGGAGGCCTCCTTCGACCTGCCCGACGGTTCGACCGTCGATCTCGGCGAGCAGCCGCCCGCGCAGTGGACCTACAACCCCACGCGGAAGACCGTCACGAACGGCAACCGGTGGGCCCAGGTGCTCAGCGAACTGGAGCCGCTCGACGGCCCCCTCCCCTCACGCCGGCTCAGCGCCGTGGCGGACCGCGTCTTCGACTTCGAGGCGGAGAAGGAGGACGAGGCGCCGGAACCGACGGACGCCGACCAGGACGGTCTGCTGGACGTCCTGCGGTCGCGGCGCGGGCAGCGCCTGGGCGCCGACGAGGACGGCGACGACGCCCTCGCCGAGCTGCTGTCGCGGGGCGGCATCCCCGCAGCGCACCCGAGGAACGACGACGGCGCGGATACCGATGCTCCCGAGGAACAGGACGTGCTCGTGCCGGGCCTGTCGCTGGCGCCTCGCGCCGCGGAGGACGACCTCCTCGACGACGGCGCGGAGCCCACGCACAACCAGGACGGCACGCCGAAGCTGTACGACGGCGTCAGCACCGACACGCGCGAGATCAGCATCTTCGCGCAGCCCACGCCCCGGCTGCAGCCCCCCGCTGCAGGCAGGGCGGACACGGGCGCGGGCGACGCACCCCGGGATGCGGCGTCCCGGGACGCGGCACGGACCACTGGGCGGACCCCGGGGAGGGGACGGGACAAGGTCACGGGCAAGGACACGGGCAAGGACACGGGCAAGGACTCAGGGAAGGACTCAGGGAAGGACACGGGGACGGCGCCCGGCAAGGACGCCGCCGAGGCGGGTCCCGAGCGCCGCGTGAAGCCGAAGAGGTCCAGCGTGCCGAGTTGGGACGACATCGTCTTCGGGCGCAAGGGAGACTAGCGCGGGACCAGGCCCTTCGGACGCGGCCTTCCCGCGCTCCCAGGCGCCACCCGGCTCCACCACCTGGCTCCACGACCCGGCTACGCGGTGTGCGGCACGACCGGAGCGGGCTCAGGCGCCGCCGGCTCCGGGATCGGCTCCCTGCAACTGCGTCGCACCGCTTCCGACCTGGCGAGCGGTCCGCTCCTCGAACGGGAGCGGCACCTCGTTGGAGTAGAGCGACGGCGATGTCCTCGAGGTCTGCCGGCGCATGTGGTGGCGTCGGCACAGTGTCTCGTAGCCGACGGCCTGCTCGCGATCCGCGTCTCCGGGCAGGTCAGCACCAGCTGCGGGAGTCGCGGCGGAATCCTGGTCCAGCGGCTGGTCGACGTCGCCCACCACCATCTGGTCGCCCTCGACCACCATCACGCCGTCGACCGTCCGGGCGTTGTGGGTGGCCCGCTTGCCGCACCAGCACAGGGCCTCGACCTGCAGCACCTGCACGCGGTCGGCGAGCTCGATCAGGCGCTGCGAGCCGGGGAAGAGGCGCGTGCGGAAGTCCGAGGTGATGCCGAAGCTGAAGACGTCGATGTCCATCTCGTCCACGATGCGTGCCAGCTGGTCGATCTGGTCCGTGGTGTAGAACTGCGCCTCGTCGCAGATGAGATAGTCGATCCGCGCACCCATGGTCTGGCGCAGCGTCAGTTCCAGCCAGAAATCGGTGTCGGGGAAGACCTCGACGGCCGGGACCTGCAGTCCGAGACGGCTCGAGATCATCGATGCGCCGGCGCGGTCGTGCGAGCTGAAGAGGATCCCGCGCCGCCCGCGGGCCTTGTGGTTGTGGTCCATCTGCAACGCGAGGGTCGACTTGCCGCAGTCCATGGTCCCGGAGAAGAACAACAGCTCAGCCACGGCGGGTCCCCTTGCTCCCCCGGCGCTGGCCGCCGGCGGGTTTCTTCAGTGTCAACAGCGGAATGTCGCGCTCAGCCCGGGTGAGGGAACCGTGCTGTCCGACCATCTCGAAGGCCGCGGGTTGCCCGCGCCGCCCGTCGATGAGGGCGATCCCTTCGCGGGCCAGGACGAGGAGGTCACCGATACGAGGAAGCACGGCAGCACTGACGGCACCGAAGTACCCGTGGTCGATCGCTTCCTCGCGCGTGAGGATCCAGGCCCGCGAGCCGAAGGCTTCGTGCCAGCGCAGGGCCAGCGCCCCGCGGGCGTCCGCCGACAGCCCGGCGTCGAGGTACAGGTGGAGCATGCGGGGCTCGCCACCCGTCTGGGCCACGCCCTCCAGCAGGTCCGCGCGCTCGGAGTAGTCGATGCGCTGGGAGGGCGGGACGTCCACCATGCCGTGGTCCGCCGTCAGAAGCAGGAGCGTGTCGGACGGCACCCGGCGGGCCAGGAGCCTGAGTGCGGCGTCCAGGTCCTCCAGCGTGCGCACCCACTCCGGGGAGTCGATGCCGTGCCGGTGGCCCGCCTTGTCCAGGTCGTTGACGTAGAAGTACATGAGCATGGCCGGCACCCTGGCGAGGTGCTCCGCGGCGGCGTCGATGCGCGCATGGATGGTGCTCGCTCCCACGAAGCTCCCGCCCCGCAGCGCCGCGCGGGTCATCGGCGACTCCGCGAAGCGGGGCTGGCTCACCGTGACCACGGGCAGGTGGTCGGACACCCTCTCGAACACCGTGGGGTGTGGCTGCCAGGCCAGCGGGTCCACTCCGGCGTCCCACCGGCCGAGCATGTTCACCACGCGGCCCTGGGCGGGATCGAGGACGTCGTAGCCCACCATGCCGTGCTGCCCCGGCTCGAGGCCGGTCCCCAGGCTCGCCAGAGACGCCGCGGTGGTCGACGGGAACGCGGAAGAGAGGATGCGGGCGGAGTCGAGGCTCTCCCGCAGGAACGGCGCGTGCGCCGCATACTTCCGGAGCAGCGCCATGCCGAGGCCGTCCACCATCACGACGGCGATGCGACGGGAAGCGGGCAGTGACAGGGCATTGGTGAAGCCGTCGACGCCGAGGGCGGCAGCCGAACTCGTCATCACCTCGGCGACGGTGGACACGCCGTACGCCGGCGGAGCCGGAAGGGGCTCCGTGTGCAGGAAAGCCATCAACCGCTACCGCTGGTGGTGCGCCCGGTTGAACCGTCCGCCGAATCCGGGCTGGCGGCGCGGCGTCGTCTCGGGAGCGGCGACATATCCGCCGGACGCCGGGCTCGCAGTGTTGACCTTCCGCAGGGCACGGGCGAACCCCTTCGCGTTCTGCACCGCCTGGACGCCGTCGGCCTCGGCACTGACGCGCAGCACGATGTCCTCCTGTGCCACCGTGCCGGTGAGGCCGTGGTCGGCGTCGCACTGGGGGTCGCCGCAGCTGGCGGGCCCGATGTCGAGGCGCTGCCCTCCCGACCAGGCGATGGCGAGCGTCATCTCACGGACCTGGTCGCTGGGCTTGTAGTCCTGCGGCTGGGCGTACAGGTAGCTGAGGACCACCGAGCGGATCTGGCTGACGGGGACGGACTCCGTCGAGACCTGTGCCATGACCTGCTCGCCGGCGTCGTCGAGCTGCTGGTCGTCCACGTGCGTGATCACCAGCATGTCCTCGGTGAGCACCAGGACGGTGATGTGCCGGTGCACCTCGGTGCGCTCGAAGTGCGTCTCCAGGTGGGCCACATGGGACAGCGGCTCGCGTCCGTCGAGGGCGTCGTGGACGACGTCGGCCACGAGCCGAGGATAGAAGCCTGCCCGCTCGAGCGATGCATCGAGGTCACGCCACTGCGCGGAAAGCGATGGGGTCATGCCCCCAGTTTCCCCCACCGGGCGGCGTTGTGCCTAACCAGCCGGTGTCAGTCGCGCATGGTGCGGCGGGCACTGTCCGTGCGGCGCTGCGGGTTGCCGACGTCTCCCGGTGTCAGTCGCGCATGGCGCGGCGGGCACTGTCCGTGCGGCGCTGCGGGTTGCCGACGTCTCCCGGTGTCAGTCGCGCATGGCGCGGCGGGCGCTGTCCGTGCGGCGCTGCGGGTTGCCGACGTCGATCGCCGCGCTCAGGACGGTGAGGCCGGACGCCGCGACGAGGACCGGGTTGAGGTCGAGCCTCGCGATCTCGGGATGGTTGTCCTTCAGGAGGGCAACGCGGGCCACGAGGTCCTCGACCGCCGCGACATCGGCCGGGGGCAGGCCCTGGTAGCCGAAGAGCTTGCGCGATGCGCGCGGCGCCCGGACCAGATCCGCGATGTCCCCGGTGCTCAGCGGCGGTACCCCGTGGGCCCAGTCGTCGAGCAGGTTGACGGCGTCGCCGGCCAGGCCGAAGGACACCACGGGGCCCATGAGGGGGTCCTCGATGGCACGGATGCTGCAGGCCTGGCCGGACGGCGCCATGGACTGCACCTCCATCCCGAAGCTGCCGAACGGTGCGAGCACCTTCTCCATCTGCGCGATGTTGCGCCGCAACGACTCGGGGCTGTCGATGCTCAGCCGCACACCGCCGAGGTCGAGCCGGTGCCGCAGGTGCTCGTCCATGGTCTTGAGCGCCACGGGCCACCCCAGGCGTTCGGCCTGGGCGACGGCCTCGTCCACCGAGGTGAAGCGCGCCGACGGCAGGAGGATGATGCCGTACGCACCCAGCAGCGCACCGCACTCGTCCGGCGTCAGGCGGGTGAGCTCCACGTCCGAGACGCGTTCCCGGACGGCCGCCAGCACGCGCACGGCCTCGTCGGCGTCGACGCCCTCGGGGTCGAGGAACTCGCCGTGGTCGCGCGTGCGCCACTGCGAGTACCGGACGACGGCGCCGAGCGCGGCGAGCGCCGCACCGGGGCTCGGGAAGCACGGCAGTCCGCGCTGCAGGGGAAGGACCGGGCTGGACTCCTCGGGTGCCGGTCCGGCGGACTCCGGCCGCGATCGGGACCCCGACGCTGCGCCGTCGAGCGGCACGCGCACGGGCTCAGGCCCTTCGTCCGCCGGATCGGGCGCACTCGCGGACGGGGACGACGACGGTGCGGTGGCAGCGACCAGTCCGTCGAGCTGCAGCCCCGCGTCGAGGATCCCGGTGAAGGAGGCGACGACGGGCTTGCCTGCCTGCTCGGCGCACTGCTGCAGGCAGGCGGCCACGGCGTCGGCGGTCAGTCCCCGGGCGGGCAGTGTGGTGACGACCGCGGCGTGGACCGCCGGGTCGCGGAGGGCATCCGCCACCGTCGCAGCGAGGGCGGGCAGGGCGACGGACTGCCCGGTGTCGAGCTGGAGGTCGGCGTCCAGCCGGGCGACCGTCATCCCCTGCGAGACGACGCCGTCGGCCACCACCTTGCCCAGCGCGGAGGAGTTGCTGAAGACGGCCACGCCCGGGCCCTGCGGCAGCGGCTGGCTCGCGACGATCTGCGCGATGTCCATCAGCTGCTCCGTCGTCTCGACCCTCATGACGCCGGACTGCCGCAGCATCGAGTCGAGCGCCCCGGGAGGCGCCTGCGTGGTGCGCACGGCGTGGCCCGGCGGGAGCTGCAGCCCCGTGACGTCGGACTTCGCGACGATCACCGGCTTGGTCCTGGCGAGGCGACGGGCGATGCGCGAGAACTTCCTCGGATTGCCGATGGATTCGAAGTACAGCCCGACGGCGCGGGTGGTGTGGTCGTCCTCCCAGAACTGCATGGCGTCGTTGCCCGAGACGTCAGCGCGGTTGCCTGCGGAGATCACCGAGGAGACCCCGAGGCCGCGGCGCCGTGCGCTCGCGTACAGGAGCACGCCGAGGCCGGCGGACTGGCTGAACAGCGACAGGGCGCCGCGCTGGGGCAGGTCGGGCGCCATCGACGCGTTCAGCCGGATCGCGGGGTCGGTGTTCACGAGGCCGAGCGACGCCGGCCCGACCACGCGCATGCCGTGCGCCCTGGCCTTGTGCACGAGGGCGCGCTGCCGCGCGAGCCCGTCGCCGTCGCCGTCCGCGTAGCCGGCCGTCACGACGAGGAGTCCCTTCACCCCTGCGCGCGCGCACTCGTCCACGACGGCGTCCACCTGCTCGTGGGGCACGGCGACGACGGCGAGGTCGACCGGCTCCGGCACCTCGGCGAGCGAGGCATGGGAGATCATGCCGTTCAGCTCGAAGGCCTCGGGGTTGACGGCGTACACGCGTCCCGTGAAGCCGCCGTCGATCAGGTGTTCCAGCAGTTCGTACCCCACCGTCCCCCACTCGCGGCTCGCGCCGATCACGGCGACCGACGACGGCGTCAGGAGCTCCGCCATGCTCCTCGCCTCGGCCCGGTGCTCGCGCGCCTCCATCACGGCCTGCGACCTGCGCGTGGGGTCGATGTCGAAGCTCAGCATCACGACGCCGTCGTCGAAGTGCCGTTCGACCTCGTAGCCGGCCTCCGCGAAGACGGTGATCATCTTGCGGTTCTCGGGCAGGACCTCCGCGGAGAAGCGGTGGATACCGTTCTCCCGGGCGGCGACGGCGAGATGTTCCAGCAGGATGGAGCCGACCCCCCGGCCCTGGTGGTAGTCGGAGACGTTGAACGCGACCTCGGCCTCGAGCGGATCGTCCAGGCGGTCGTAGCGGCCGATCCCGATGATGTCCTCGCCGCGCGTGATCACGAAGGCGACGCGGTCTCGGTGGTCGACCTCGGTGAAGCGCTTGAGCTCCTTCGCGCTGAGCTTGGCCTTGTACGTGAAGAACCGCAGGTAGATCGAATTCTGCGACTGGCGGACGTGGAACGCCTGGACCGCGTCGGCGTCGAGCGGCGAGATGGGCCGCAGGTGAGCCGTCCCGCCGTCACGCAGGACGACATCAGCCTCCCAATATTCCGGGTATTGTCCGTCCGCCACCATAGACTCAGGGTAGTCGGCATCCCCTCGGCCATGGGTCGAACCGCGGCCGGAACCGTCCGCGGCGCGCGGATGCCCGCCGACCACCCGCTTCGCACACCCGAGTTGTTGAGGAACCGCCACGCACATGGCCAGGCGCCAGAACTCCGCCCCGCCGGAGGATTTCACCGAGAAGATCATCGACATCGACGTCGAAGCCGAGATGGAGGAGTCCTTCCTGGAGTACGCGTACTCCGTGATCTACTCCCGTGCGCTGCCCGACGCACGCGACGGCCTGAAGCCCGTCCAGCGGCGCATCCTCTACATGATGACCGACATGGGGCTGCGCCCCGACCGCGGGCACGTGAAGTCCGCGCGCGTCGTCGGCGAGGTCATGGGAAAGCTCCACCCCCACGGGGACAGCGCCATCTACGACGCCATGGTGCGCATGGCCCAGGATTTCTCCCTCCGGCTCCCCCTCATCGACGGGCACGGCAATTTCGGGTCGCTCGACGACGGCCCGGCGGCGGCGCGGTACACCGAGGCCCGCCTGGCCGCTGCCGCCCTGACCATGACGAACCACCTCGACGAGGACGTCGTCGACTTCGTCCCGAACTACGACAACCAGCTCACGCAGCCCGAAGTGCTGCCCGCGGCCTTCCCCAACCTCCTCGTCAACGGCGCCAGCGGGATCGCCGTGGGCATGGCCACGAACATGCCGCCGCACAACCTCGGCGAGGTCGTCGCGGCGGCACGCCACCTCATCGCGAACCCGGACGCCTCCCTCGAGGACCTGACGCGCTTCGTTCCCGGACCCGATCTCCCGAGCGGCGGCAAGATCGTGGGCCTCGACGGCGTGCGGGACGCCTACGCGACCGGGCGGGGCTCCTTCAAGACCCGCGCCACCGTGACGGTCGAGCAGCTGTCGGCCCGGCGCACGGGCCTCGTGGTCACGGAACTCCCCTACACCGTCGGTCCGGAGAAGGTGATCGAGCGGATCAAGGACGCCGTCACCGCCAAGAAGCTCCAGGGCATCTCGGACATCGTCGACCTGACGGACCGCATGCACGGCCTGCGCCTGGTGATCGAGCTCAAGAACGGCTTCAACCCCAACGCGGTGCTCGCCCAGCTCTACCGCTTCACGCCGATGGAGGATTCCTTCGGCATCAACAACGTGGCCCTCGTGGACGGGCAGCCGCGCACGCTCGGACTCGTGGAGCTGCTGAAGGTCTACGTCGACCACCGGATCCTGGTGGTGCGCCGTCGCACGTCCTATCGGCTGCAGCGCAAGCTCGACCGCCTGCACCTCGTGGAGGGCCTGCTCATCGCGATCGTCGACATCGACGAGGTCATCCAGATCATCCGGTCCTCGGACGAGTCCTCGGAGGCGCGGACGAGGCTCATGTCCATCTACGACCTCTCGGAGATCCAGGCGAACCACATCCTGGAACTCCGGCTGCGCCAGCTCACCAAGTACTCGCGGATCGAGCTCGAGAAGGAGCAGGAGCAACTCCGGCTCGACATCGCCGAGCTCGAGGCCGTCCTCGGGTCCGAGGAACGGCTCCGCACGCTCGTGTCCGACGAGCTCGGCGAGCTGTCGGAGCAGTTCGCCACGCCGCGGCGCACGGTGCTGCTCGAGTCGGAGGCCGCCGCTCCGCTCAAGGGGTCGGTGCTGCCGGCTCCTGCCGGCAAGGGCGCGAAGGCGCTGATGCCGCTCGAGATCGCCGACGATCCCTGCTGGGTCCTGCTCTCCGCCTCCGGACAGCTCGCCCGTACCTCCGACCGCCAGCCCCTGGGTGACGGTCAGCGGATCAAGCACGACGCCTTCCGGTCCGTGCTCCCCTCGACGGCCCGCGGCGAAGTGGGAGCCGTCACCTCCGCGGGCAGGATGATCCGCCTCCAGGTCCTGGACATGCCCTCCCTGCCGCCCACCGCCGGCGTGCCGAACCTGGCGGGCGGGGTGCCGTCGTCGGAGTTCATCACCCTCGAACGGGGTGAGAGCCTCGTGGGGCTGGCGCCGCTCAACGCGGTGGTGGCCCTCGGCACGTCGCAGGGCGTGGTGAAGCGCGTGCAGCCGGAGTATCCGCTGAACCGGGACGACTGGGAGGTCATCGCCCTCAAGCCGAAGGACAAGGTGGTGGGCATCGCCTGCGCCCCGGACTCCGAGGACCTCGTCTTCATCACGCGCCTGGCGCAGCTGCTGCGCTTCCCGGCGGCGTCGGTGCGCCCGCAGGGCCGGACGGCCGGTGGCATGGCCGGTATCAAGCTGACAGCAGGTGACGCGGTCCTGCACTTCGGGGCGGTCGCTCCCGAGGACGACCAGGGCGTGGTGGTGACGGTCACCGCGGCGGGCGACGCGCTGCCGGGCACCTCCGCCGGCTCGGCGAAGGTCACCGAGTTCGCCGAGTACCCCGTCAAGGGCCGGGCCACGGCGGGCGTGCGGGCGCACCGGTTCCTCCGCGGCGAGGAAGCCCTCTCGCTCGCCTGGGCGGGCCATGGACCCGCCCGCGCGGCGTCGGCCAACGGCGTGGCCCGGGCGCTGCCCACGGAACACGGGCGGCGCGACGGCTCGGGCGTTCCCCTGACGCAGCAGATCGATGCCGTCGGTCCGAGCCTGCTCGGCCTCGTCCGGGCACCGCGCCCCGCCACGGGCACCACCGCCGGATCCGGGGTGGGCAGGGGGACCGGAGAGGGCTCGGCCGACCCCGTGCGCTCAGGACCGGGCGGGGACGACGACGCCCAGGGGACGCTGCTGTAACTGCTGCGGCCCGAGGGGGCAGGGCCGGCGCGTGCGGCCGGGACAGGTCACCCGGCCGGCGCCGTGAGCGGGAGGTCGAAGACGATCGAACGCTGGGTCGGCACGTACCCCATGCGTTCGTACAGGCCCAGGGCCCCGGAGGGATTCTCGGTGTCGACGCCGAGTCCCGCGTTCTCCATGCCGGAAGCGCGATAGCGCCTCATCGCCTCCGCGAGCAGCGCCGGTGCGAGCCCGCGCCCCCGCCAGCTGCGCCGGACACCCAGCAGGTCGGTGTACCCCTCGGAGTGCCCGAGCAGTTCCTTCGAATCGGGGTCGTAGCTGGCCAGCTGGTACGCCACCACCTCGCCCTTCGCCGGATCGAGGAGCGCGAGGCTCCAGTCCGCGCGGAATTCAGGGTGGCTGACGGTGAACTGCCAGGACTCCTGGTCGCGGGGCTCGCTCCCCCAGTGGTCCTGGAAGGCGTCGTTGTGCGCGAGGCGGACGAGTTCGGCGATGGTGCGATCGGTACCCTCGGCGAAGCTCACGAGTCTCAGCTCGGCGGGGAACGGCAGATCGGGGATCGGCTGATCGAGCGGCCTGGTCATCTCGGTGAAGTACCGGACGATGGTGCTGCCGCTCGCCCTGAGCAGCGCCAGGTGCGAGGCATTGCGCTCCTCGACATAGTTGCGGAAGGTCCCGTCGGTCCGACCGGTCTCCCGCAGCCGCATCGCCGCACGCCACGCCTGCCAGGCGAGGACGGCACGTCCGATCCCGCGCCCGCGCCATGCGGGGTCGACACCGCCGGCCCCGTGCACGAGGGAGGAGCCGGGGTTCATCGACAGGCGCCCGAAGGCGCGCGGCACGCCCTCGCCGTCGAACCCGGCGATCGTGTCCCGGCGCGGATCGTTCTTCGACGCCCGCAGCGCCTGCTCGAGGTCGGCGCGCTGCTCCACCCAGTCCGGTTCGTCCTGCACGGCGATCCGACGGATCAGCGCCAGCCAGGGGTCGATGTCCGCGTAGCCGAGCGGCCGCCACCGCAGGATTCCGGGCAGGGGCGGCGCATCCGGGCCCTGCCCACTGGCGGGGACGGCGTCCTGTCGGGGTGTCTCGGGCGTCATCCCTCCAGCGTATGGCAGGGCAGGTGCGCCTGCCCTGATTCCTGCGAATCGAGCCTCCGGGCCGCGGGCCGCGATCAGGTGTGGCCTGCTGCTCCGGTGGTGACGGTGGCGCGCGGAGAAGCGTCCAGCGCCACCACCTCATCGCACAGCGCCGCCTCGTCGCGGTCGTGGGTGACCAGGAGGACGGCGTGCCCGGACAGCCCGGCCCGCAGGTCCTCGAGCAGTGAGCGGGCGCCGTCGGCATCGAGGTGGGCGGTGGGCTCGTCGAGGAGCACGACGCCGGACCGGGTGAGCAGGGCGCGGGCGACCGCGAGGCGCTGCCGCTGCCCGCCGGAGAGGCGTGATCCTCCGGCTCCTGCGGGAGCATCCAGCCCGTGCTCGAGGCCGGCCACCATCCCCGACAGTCCCACGGCGCGGACGGCCGACTCGAGCTCCTCCTCCGTCGCGGGGTCTCCGGCCGACCGGGCGAGCTGCAGGTTGGAGCGGAGGCTGGAATCGAAAAGATGGCCCTCCTGGGGGCACCAGGCGATGCGCGGCACGCTCCCGGGCGCAGCGGGCACGCCATCCACGAGGAGCCTGCCCTCCTCGAGCGGCAGGAATCCCAGCAATGCCCCGATCAGGGTGGACTTGCCGCTGCCGGAGGGTCCGGTGAGGGCGGTCCAGCGCCCCGGCACCAGGGCGAGGTCCACGTCGGCGACGACCGGCCGGGACGGCTCGTAGCCCACCGCGGCGCCCTGCAGCTCGATCGTCCGCACGGGGGCGACCGACCGGTCCCCGCTCGTGCCGGTGTCCTGCCGCCAGTCCCGGGAGGGGCCGAGCCTCGGCAGGATGCGACGCGAGACCGTGGACAGCGGGCCCCAGTGCTGCACGGCTGAGGCTCCGGCGACGAACGGTTCGATCAGCGCGAGCTGCATGAGCACCAGCACGGCCGTGAGGTCCGCCGGCAGGCCGGCGGCGGTGACCAGGATGCCGAGGGAGGCAGCACAGCAGGCGGCGACGATCACCGCCGTCGAGGCCCCCGCAGCAGCAGCCGAACGTCCGGCTGCCGTAGCCGCCCGCTCGTCGAGCCGCCTCGTCAGGTCGAGGGCCGCGCGGTGGGCGCCGTTCACCCTGAGATCCGGCGCGGCGCGCAGGAGGCTGGTGATGCGTTCGAGGGCGTCGGCCCGCACCTGCACGGCCGCAGCCCCGGCCGCCTGCTCGCGGACCACCGCGATCACGGGGGCGACGACGAGGGCCGCACCCACGGCGAGAGCCTGCCAGCCGAGGGAGGCAGGATGCAGGAGGGCCGTGGCGACGAGTGCGGCGAGCCCGGTGAGGACGGACGTGACGAAGGGCAGCAGGGCACGCGAGGAGAGGTCCCGCAGCTCGTCGATATCGCCCACGAGCCGCTCGATGCCGCCGGAGCCGCGGGCGATCGTGCGCCACGAGCGTCCCGCCCGGAGCAGGCCCGTCCACAGCCGCAGCCGGGTGTCATCCGCGCGGTGGAAGACGGCCCGATGCAGCCAGAGGCGTTCCTCGTAGCGCAGGAGCGATCGCCCGATGCCGAAGAACCGGACGCCGACGATGGCGGTGAGCAGGTAGAGGATCGGGGGCTGCTCAGCGGCCCGGACGATCAGCCAGCCGCTCAGGGCGGTCAGGGCGACCGCGAAACCGGAGGCACCGAGGCCCAGCACCGCGGCCGCGAGGAAGCGGCGGTCCCACGGCTGGACGAGGGCCAGCACGTCGCGGGCGGGGCGGAGCCAGGCCACCGGGCCGACGGCGGAGGGTCGCAGCGCGGGACCGTCCGCACCGGCGGGGTCCGCATGTCGTGGGGCACGGTCCGCGGCGGGTGCCGGGGCGGACGAGTCGAGGGGTTTCACGGCGGCGGTGCCCGGCGCCGGGGACGCTACGGGTGCGTGGAGCGAGGGCGCATCGCTGCCGGAGGCCGATCCTGCCTCCGTCCCGGCCTCCACGCCGAGCCGGACCTCGGCCGAGGCCAGGGCGGCCGTCTCGTCGTCGTGCGCTATCAGCAGGACGGCGAGACCCGGCCGGCGCGCCCCGATGGCCGAGCGGATCGCCTCGGAGGCACCCTCGTCCACGTGCGCGGTCGGTTCGTCGAGCAGGAGGAGGCGGACCGACGGGTCCTGCGCCCTGAGCAGCGCGCGGGCGACGGCGACGCGCCGCAGTTCGCCGGGGCTCAGCTCTCCGGCCCGACGGTCGGCGAGCCCAGCGGCACCGACGGCGGCGAGCTGGTCCTCGACGGCCACGGAGTCCGTCCCGGGACCGCCGTACAGGGCGAGTTCGGCCCCGACGGTCTGCATCAGGAGCTCGGGGTGCTGCGGGACCCAGGCGACGACGCCCTCCTCGAGCCCCGTCACCTGCCCCTCCAGCCGGAGACCTGCCGGAACCGCCGCTCCCCCGGCCAGCGCGCGCATGAGCGTGGACTTGCCGGACCCGCTCGCTCCGCGCAGGGCGGTGACGGAGCCGGGCTCGAGGATGAACGTGACGTCCTCGACGACGGGCCGGAGGGCGCCGTCGTACCGCGCCGTCAGTCCCGTGACGGCGATGCTGCCCGGGACCCCGGCTGACCGGGCCGGGGACGGCGCCCGTCCGGGGACGGCTTCGGCAGCCGCGGGAGCGTCGATCACCGCACGGACGCGGGCGCCGGACTCCTCGCCGTCCTCGCTGGCGTGGTGGGCGGCACCGACGTCGCGCAGGGGCCCGTAGCACTCCGGCGCCAGGATGAGCGCGATCAGGGCCGTCTCCAGGCCGAGGTCCCCGTGGATCAGCCGGACCCCGGCGAAGACGGCGACGACGGCGACCGAGATGGTGCTGATGAGTTCGAGTGCCAGGGACGAGAGGAAGACCGTGCGGAGCGTGGTCATGGTGCGGGCACTGTAGGCGCCGGCGATGTCACGGAGGGCCCGCGTCTGTTCGGCGGCGCGGCCGAGGCCCACGAGGACGGGGAGTCCCCTGGCGAGTTCGAGCAGGTGGTCGGACAGGCGGCCGAGCGCGGCCGCGGCCGCCTGTGTGCGCTCCTGGGTGTGGAGGCCGATCAGCGCCATGAAGACCGGCACGAGCGGCACCGTGAGGACGATGATGAGGGCGCTGACCCAATCGGCGGCCAGGATCCGCGCCCCGACCAGGAGCGGGACCACCGCGCAGGTGATGAGCGCGGGCAGGTACTGCGTGTAGTACCTGTCGAGTCCGTCGAGCCCGCGCGTGAGCAGCACCGCGAGGGATCCCTGGCCGCCGGCGGCCGCGCGCGTGGTGCCGCCGTCATCGAGGACGCGCAGCAGTGCCGCCTCCCGCATGCGTTCCTTGACCCCGAGGGCGAGGCGCGCCGCGGTCGCGTCCTGCCCCCAGGCCGCGACCGTGCGCAGGCCGGCGCCGAGCGCGCCCTGGAGGAGGACCGCCCGGACGTCGGGAGATCCCGCGGCCACGGAGGCGATGCCGAGCGCGAGGGCCTGCGCCATGAGGACCAGGCCCGCTGCGCGTGCGGCGGCGAGGATTCCGAGGAGGTACACGGCCGACGTCGAACCTGCCGCTCCCGCCGGTCCGCCCGATCTCAGCGCCGCCATCGGGGAGACGGCCCGGGCCTCCCGGGCGGCAGCGTGGTCCGTGGGCGGTGCGAGCTGTCGTGTCTCGGGCATGGCTGTCCTGGTGGCTCCGCTCACAGGGCTGGGACGTCGTGTGCCGCGGGGATGCTGGCCTCCGAGACGCGCCGACGGAAGACCCAGTATGTCCACGCCTGGTAGGCGAGGACAAGCGGTACCCCGAAGCAGGCGACGATGCTCATCAGGCCGAGCGTGTAGGGCGAGGACGAGGCATTGGCGACGGTCAGGTCGAACGCCGCGTCGAGGGTCGAGGGCAGGACGACAGGGAAGACGGCACCGAAGATCGATCCGACGAGCGCGAGCATCCCGGTTCCGAGTGCAGCGAAGGCACGCCCGTCGCGCCCTGCGAGGGACCAGCGGTAGGAGGCGCTGAACGCCGCCACGGCGAGGACGACGACCAGCCACGTGACCACCGAGCCCGTGGTGAGCTGGACGAGGAGCGCCCACCCCAGGAAGGGGATCATCGCAACGGGCAGGAGCCGGCGGAACAGGCGGTCCGCCTGGCCGCGCACCCCGCCCTCCGTCTTGAGGGCGACGAACGCCGCGGCATGCACGAGGCAGAACAGCACGACGGCGGCCGCTCCGAGCAGTGCGGGGGCGGTGGCCCAGGCGAAGGGCCCGCCCACGCGGTCGCCGTTGGCGTCGAGCGGCAGTCCCGTCGTCGTGAGTGCGAGGGCCGCGCCGATTCCTGCCGCGGCGATGAAGGACCCGAGGGCGATCGCCCAGTCCCAGCGGTTGCGCCACGCGTCGCTGTTCCGCTTGCCGCGCCATTCGAAGGCGACGGCGCGGAAGATGAGGCCCAGGAGCACGAGGAGGAACGGCAGGTACAGCGCCGACAGCAGGGAGGCGTACCAGTGCGGGAAGGCGGCGAACATGGCGCCGACGGCCGTCACCAGCCACACCTCGTTGCCGTCCCAGACGGGGCCGACGGTGTTGAGGAGGACACGGCGCTGCGTGTCGTTGCGCGCCATGAGCTTCATGAGCATCCCGACCCCGAGGTCGAAACCCTCGAGGAACAGGTAGCCGGCCCACAGCACGGCGATCAGGACGAACCAGAGGGTAGGCAGGGCCTCGGTCATGGGAGAGCCTTCCGTTCGATCGGAGCGGTGAGGAAGAGGGGAGGTTCGGCGCCGGCTGCCCGGCCGGAGGGCCGGCAGCCGGGCGGGCCGGTCAGTAGGCGAAGGCGAGGACGTCGCCGTCGTCCTTCCTGCCGCCGTCCGGCCCGGACGCGTCGTCACCGGCGTGGACCAGCTCGGGCATGGCGGATGCGGTGCCGCCGCGGACATAGGTGAAGAGCAGCTTCACCTCGACGACGAGGAGGACGGCGTACACGGCGGTGAGCACGACGAGCGAGGCGACCAGCTCCGCCAGGGAGACACCGGGCGAGACCGCCGCCGCGGTGAACATGAAGACGCTGTCGATGCCCGACGGGTCGGGATTGGGCGCGACGACGAACGGCTGCCGGCCCATCTCGGTGAAGATCCAGCCCGCGGAGTTGGCGCCGAAGGGGGCGAGGATCCCGAACACCGCGAGCCGCATGAGCCACCGCGACTCCGGGACGGTTCCCTTCCGCAGGACCCACAGGGCCGCGCCAGCGGCTGCTGCGGCGATCGCGCCGAAGCCGATCATGATGCGGAAGCCCCAGTAGGTGACCTCCATGACGGGCAGGTAGTCGATCTCCGTGCCGGCGCGCTCGCCGTACATCGGGTCGTCCGGAAGCGTGGTGCCGTACTTCTCCTGGTACTCGGGCAGCAGGGTGTTCACGCCCTTGACCTCGGTGGTGAAGTCGCCATTGGCCAAAAAGGACAGCACGCCCGGTACCTCGATCACCGCGGTGATGTCGTCGCAGCTCTGGGCGCCGAGGTTGCCGACGGACAGGATCGAGAAGCCCGTGCCGTCATGGCAGGCGGCCTCCGCGGCCGCCATCTTCATGGGCTGCTGGTCGAACATGAGCTTGCCCTGCAGGTCACCGGTGATCCCGGTGCCGGCGAAGGCGATCATGGCGACCACGGCGCCGGCCCGCGCGGAGCGCAGCCATACTGTGTGGTCCACGGTGTCCCTGGCGCCACCCCGGCCACCGACGACGACGGTCCCGTCCGCGGCGACGGTGTCGAGGCCGTCATGGCGCCGCTTCCACAGGTGGTACCAGCTGATGCCCAGCAGGAACGCGCCGGCCACCGCGAGTGCTCCGAAGACGGTGTGCGGGAAGGCGACGAGTGCGGTGTTGTTCGTGAACACCGCCCAGGCGTCGACCATCACCGGCCGGCCGTCGATCATCTCGACGCCGACGGGATGCTGCATCCACGAGTTCGCCACGAGGATGAAATAGGCGGAGAAGACGGACGCCAGGACGGCGGCCCAGAGGGACAGCAGGTGGATCACGCGCGGGAGGCGGTTCCACCCGAAGATCCAGAGGCCGAGGAAGGTCGATTCGACGAAGAAGGCGAGGAGCGCCTCCATGGCCAGGGGCGCCCCGAAGACGTCCCCGACGAAGCGGCTGTACTCGCTCCAGGCCATGCCGAACTGGAACTCCTGCACGAGGCCCGTGGCGACGCCCATGATGAAGTTGATGAGGAAGAGCTTCCCCCAGAACTTCGTCATGCGGAGGTAGTGCTCCTGGCCCGTGCGGTGCCACATGGTCTGCATCATCGCGACCAGGAGCCCCAGCCCGATGGTCAGCGGGACCATGAGGAAGTGGTACACAGTGGTGATTCCGAATTGCCACCTGGCAATTTCCAAGGCTTCCATCGGGCCCTTTCAGCAGCGCCTGGCGTCGGCGTCGACGGAACTTCTACGCGTCGTAGAAGAAGTTCTTCTACCTATCGTAGAACAAGTGCGGATCGGTTTCTACACAGAGTAGAAATGTCCGGCGTAACGCTGTACGTTAGATGCACCACGCTTCACTGCTCCCCGCGGGAGCGGATCCGGGCCCGGAAGGACGCGGATCACGTTTTGATCGAAGGAAAGAACATGGCAACGCTCGGAGACCTCGAACGCACAGTGATGGACCTCCTGTGGGCAACACCGGAGGCGATGACCGCCAATGAGCTGCGGGACGCCATCGCGGAGGCGCCGTCGGGAGAAGTAGGACGCGAACTCGCCGTGACGACGGTCCTCACCGTGCTGTCACGACTCGAGAAGAAGGGCCTCGTCGAGAGGGAGCGCGACAGCCGCCCCCATCGGTACAGGTCGGTGACGAGCCGGGAGGACCACACCGCCGAGCTCATGCACGAGGTGCTCGTGACCGCGCCGGACCGTGAGGCGGTCCTCGCCCGCTTCATCGGCAGCGTGTCCGAGGCAGAGGCGGAGACCCTGCGCAAGCTGCTCGGCGGCAGCTGACCGGACCGTGTTCTGGGCCTCCTACCTGCTCGCGGCTCTCGCGATCATCCTCGCGTGGCCCGCTCCCATCGCGCTGTCGCGCGCTTCGTGGCCCGCGCGCGCACCGTTCACCGCGATGGTGCTCTGGCAGTCGATCGCCCTCGCGGGAGGCCTGTCGATGATCGGCGCGATGCTCGTGTGGGGGCTGGAACCCCTCGGTGACAACCTCGTCTCCGCGTCAGCGGGCTTCTTCGACATCCTGATCGACGACGAGTCGGCGCAGACCCTCGGCGTGATCCATGTCTTCGCGATCAGCGCGGCGACCCTGCTCTTCGGGCACCTCGTCTTCACCCTGGCGCTGACCTTCGTCCGGATCCGCCGGCAGCGGAGCCGCCACCGCGACATGCTCAACCTGCTGAGCTCCCCCGCCGTCGACCAGCCGGCCACGCTCGTGATCAACCACCCCGCACCGGTGGCGTACTGCCTTCCCGGCGGCGCCCGGTCGGTGACGGTCATGTCGGACGGCCTCATGGACCTCCTCAGCCAGGCCGAACTCGACGCCGTCCTCACGCACGAGAACGCGCACCTCCACCAGCGCCACCACCTCCTGCTGTGGGCCTTCGCCGCCTGGCGGTCGGCGCTCCCATGGCTCCCCACCTCCCGGCTCGCGCAGCGGGCCGTGAGCGAACTGATCGAGATGCTGGCCGATGACGAGGCCCTGCGCCATGTCGACGAACCCACGCTGATCCGTGCCATCGCCATCGTCGGCTCCGGGGCCCTCCCCTCGGCGCCCGATGCGCTCGAGGATCCCCTCGCCGAGGAGGGCCGGAGCAAGGCCCTCGGAGCGGCGGACGTCACCGGAGGCATCACCGACGCCCGATCGACCGCCCATCGGATCCGCCGCCTGCTCACGCCCCTGCCGCCCCTGAACCGCATTCAGCAGGGGCTGGCCCTGTCCGCGGCCGGCATGCTGATGGTGGTGCCGCCCGTCCTGCTGGTCGCCCCCGAACTGCTCGGCTGAGCTGGCAGGGCTCCGGCCGGAGGCGGCAGTGATCCCCCGCCGGCGCCGGCCGGCCCGTGCCCTCAGGCGTCGATGCGGTCCCTGTCGAGCGACGCGGCTCCCGCGATGATGAAGTCCTTGCGCGGAGCGACGTCGCTGCCCATCAGCAGATTGAAGACGCGTTCGGCCGATTCCGCCTCCTGGATACGGACGCGACGGAGCGTCCTGTGCCTCGGGTCCATCGTGGTCTCGGCGAGCTGTCCCGCATCCATCTCCCCCAGCCCCTTGTACCGCTGGATCGGGGACTTGTACCGCTTGCCCTGCTTCTCCATCGCCGCCAGGAGGCGCGTCAGCTCCGCCTCCGAATAGGTGTAGATCATCTCGTTGGCCTTCGAGCCGCCGTTGACCACCTCCACCCTGTGCAGCGGCGGGACGGCCGCATACACGCGCCCGGCCTCCACGAGCGGGCGCATGTACCGGAAGAACAGTGTGAGGAGCAGGGTACGGATATGGGCTCCGTCGACGTCCGCGTCGGTCATCAGGATCACCTTGCCGTAGCGCCTGGCATCGAGCTGGAAGCTCCGCCCCGAACCGGCGCCGACGACCTGGATGAGGGCGGCGCACTCGGCGTTGGACAGCATGTCCCCCACGGATGCCTTCTGCACGTTCAGGATCTTGCCCCGGATCGGCAGGAGCGCCTGGTAGTCGGAGGACCGGGCGAGCTTGGCGGTCCCGAGGGCGCTGTCGCCCTCGACGATGAACAGTTCCGAACGCTCCGGATCGTCGATCCGGCAGTCGGCCAGTTTGGCAGGCATGGTCGACGTCTCGAGGGCGTTCTTGCGCCGCTGCGTCTCCTTGTGCACCCGTGCCGAGATGCGCGACTTCATCTCCGCCACGACCTTCTCCAGCAGGAGGGCCGACTGCGCCTTGTCGTTGCGGGCCGAGGAGGACAGGCGCGCCTGCAGCTCCTTCTCCACCACCCTCGCCACGATGGCCTTGACCGCGGACGTTCCGAGGATCTCCTTGGTCTGGCCTTCGAATTGCGGCTCCGCGAGCCGGACCGTCAGGACGGCGGTCAGTCCCGCGAAGACGTCGTCCTTCTCGATCTTGTCGTTGCCTGCCTTGAGCTTGCGAGCATTGGCCTCGATGACCTTGCGGAAGGTCTTCAGCAGCGCCTGCTCGAAGCCGCTCTGGTGCGTTCCGCCCTTCGGGGTGGCGATGATGTTGACGTAGCTGCGGACGGTCGTCTCGTACCCGATGCCCCAGCGGAGGGCGATGTCGACGTCGCAGTCCCGCTCCACCTCGGCCATCTGGCTGTGCCCGCGCTCGTCGAGGACCGGCACCGATTCCTTGAACCGGCCGGACCCCTGGAAACGCCAGACGTCCGTCACGGCCGCGTCGAGGGCCAGGAACTCGGCGTATTCCGAGATCCCGCCGTCGTGCTGGAAGACCTCCTCCACCGGTCCGGTCTCCCCCGGCGTGCCCGGCAGCTTCCGCTCGTCCCGCAGCGCGATCCGCAGGCCCGGCACGAGGAAGGAGGTCTGCCGCGCACGGGTCTGCAGTTCCTCGTAGGAGAACGTCGCGTCGGGGGTGAAGATCTGGCGGTCGGCCCAGTACCTGATCCGGGTACCCGTCACGCCACGCTTGGCCGTTCCGACGACCTCCAGCCGCGAGCCGTCGAGGAAGGGCTCGAAGGCGGAGGCAGGCGACGGCGTCCGGCCGTCCTTGAACACGCCGGGCTCACCGCGGCGGAACGACATGGCGTAGGTCTTGCTGCCGCGGTCGACGAAGACGTCCAGGCGGGAGGACAGCGCGTTGACGACGCTCGCGCCCACCCCGTGGAGGCCTCCGGAGGCGGTGTAGGAGCCGCCGCCGAACTTGCCACCGGCATGCAGTTTGGTGAACACCACCTCGACGCCGCTCAGGCCAGTCTTGGGTTCGATGTCCACCGGGATGCCCCGGCCGTCGTCGTGGATCTCCACCGAGCCGTCCGCGTGCAGGATCACGGTGATGCTCTGGCCGTAGCCCGCCAGGGCCTCGTCGACGGAGTTGTCGATGATCTCCCAGAGACAGTGCATGAGGCCGCGCGAGTCCGTGGACCCGATGTACATTCCGGGACGCTTCCGCACCGCTTCGAGGCCTTCGAGGACCGAGAGGTGCCGGGCTGTGTAGTCCGAGGTGGGGGGTGTCACGGCGGGAGGGTCTCCTTGGCGGAACGGGCACGATCCAGGACAGGCGTCAGGAGGGTGATGGCGGGGAAGAGTTGCTCCAGTTTATTACGGACCACCGACACGGGTCGGCAGGCTCGTCCCGACAGGCCCTGCGGCGCATACCGCGAGCGACCCCATACCCCTGGT
The DNA here is from genome assembly GCF_044755105.1 of Arthrobacter sp. NPDC092385. Taxonomy (NCBI): domain Bacteria; kingdom Bacillati; phylum Actinomycetota; class Actinomycetes; order Micrococcales; family Micrococcaceae; genus Arthrobacter; species Arthrobacter sp. NPDC092385. The sequence goes on along the minus strand of NZ_JBIVQL010000010.1, from coordinate 66,228 downwards.
ACGCCCGGAGCGAAAGGAGGCCAAGCCTGCGAAGGGACGGTGACGAATAGTGGTTATATGAGTAGACGATCCACATGAGGAGGCATTCATGACCACTGCAGTAGCAACTCGCGAACTCACTGCCCTGGACCGCTGCGACCGATGCGGCGCCCAGGCTTACGTGCGGGCAGTCCTTCAGTCCTCCGGTGGAGAGCTTCTGTTCTGCGGCCACCATGCGCGCGCCGTCGAAGCAAACCTGAAGCCGCTCACCTCGGAGTGGCAGGACGAGACGCAGCGGCTTCACGAGAAGCCGGCCGTCGCCGTCGACTGACCATCGGACGCCGCACCCCACACGTCCAGGACAAGCGCCCCGTGTACAGGCGCTGAAGAACGAGAATGGGCCCCCTCCTCGGAGGGGGCCCATTCTGCGTTCCGGGCTGCTGGCCGTCCCCGCGCGGCTGCGGGCGCAAGGGGACCGTCGGATCCCTCCCCTGCGTCCCGTCTGCGTCCCGTCTGCTTCCCGCCAACGGGGCAGGGCCCCTCCCGAAGGAAGGGCCCTGCTCCGACGTCCTCGTGGCGTTCGGTGGTCAGTCGAGGTAGTCCCGCAGCACCTGCGACCGCGAGGGGTGGCGCAGCTTGGACATGGTCTTCGATTCGATCTGCCGGATGCGTTCACGCGTCACACCGTAGACCTTGCCGATCTCGTCCAGCGTCTTGGGCTGGCCGTCGGTCAGCCCGAAGCGCATGGCCACGACGCCGGCCTCCCGCTCGGAAAGGGTGTCGAGCACGGAGTGCAGCTGTTCCTGCAGGAGGGTGAAGCTCACGGCGTCGGCCGGCACGACGGCTTCCGAGTCCTCGATGAGGTCGCCGAACTCCGAGTCGCCGTCCTCGCCGAGGGGAGTGTGCAGCGAGATGGGCTCGCGGCCGTACTTCTGCACCTCCACGACCTTCTCCGGCGTCATGTCGAGCTCGAGGGCGAGCTCCTCGGGGGTCGGTTCCCGGCCGAGGTCCTGCAGCATCTGCCGCTGGACACGCGCCAGCTTGTTGATGACCTCCACCATGTGCACGGGGATGCGGATGGTCCGCGCCTGGTCGGCCATGGCGCGCGTGATCGCCTGGCGGATCCACCAGGTGGCGTAGGTCGAGAACTTGAAGCCCTTGGTGTAGTCGAACTTCTCGACGGCACGGATGAGCCCGAGGTTGCCTTCCTGGATGAGGTCGAGGAAGAGCATGCCGCGGCCCGTGTACCGCTTCGCGAGGGAGACGACGAGGCGGAGGTTCGCCTCGAGCAGGTGGTTCTTCGCCCGCTTGCCGTCGTGGATGACGAATTCGAGCTCGCGCTTCAGCTTCGGATCCATGTCCGGGTCCGCTGCGATCTTCTCTTCGGCGAAGAGGCCGGCCTCGATGCGGAGGGCGAGGTCCACTTCCTGCTCGGCGTTGAGCAGGGCCACCTTGCCGATCTGCTTCAGGTAGTCCTTGACGGGGTCGGCGGTGGCGCCGGCGGACACGACCTGCTGGGCCGGGGCGTCGTCGTCGTCGGCGTCGGAGTAGACAAAACCGGTGGTGGTGCCGACCTCGGCAGCCTCCGGCTTGAGGTCCTCGGGATCGACGTCGACGGCTGCATCGACGGCGGGATCCGCTCCGTCGAGTGTGTCCACCGAACCCTGGGCATCAGAGGTCGAAGCCTTCGCGGCCGCAGCGGTGGAAGCAGCCTTCGTGGCGGGCTTCTTGGCCGCTACCCGTCGCTTGGTAGTGGTGGTACCGGCGTCTGTCGACACCGGTGCTGCTGTCTTCTTGACCGACACAGAGAACCTTTCGTACGGCGGTGTGCGGTGCCATCAGAGGGACAACACCACTATGACCCTGTCAAGTCCGCGGTTTTCTCCAGACGGTACCGACGGGGCGGTTCCCTAGGGAACGGTCCTGTCGCCCTCGCTATTCCCCCGGACACCGCCCGTGGGCGGCGGCCGTCGTGGAATACTCGGCGGTGTTCTGGTGCGCGGACCCAACCGGGTCTCAACCTTCATTGTCTCACGATCACTGCCGCGCCGGAAATTATCACCGGGCCGCCCACTGCCGCTCACAGCCCGTCCCGCGACGCCGGCTTCACGCCCGCAGGCCACGGCTGCACGGCGCTCCGGGGTGCGGCCGGCACCCCGGAGGTCCAGGCGGTCGAGCGGCGTCGCGCCCAGGCCGGCAGTCCTCCTCGCCGCAGGAGTTCGTGGAGCAGGCGCGCGAGCCTGTACCCCGGCACCGCCTCCTCCGCAGCAGCCAGGAAGACCGCAGCCCGTGAACCTCGTCCACGCGCGTACTCGAACCAAGCGGACATGGTCAGCGCCGCGGCGCGCGACTCGCCGTCGGACACCGCGGCGATCCGCGCGAGGATGACGGTCATCGCATCGACGCGGTGCCACGCGATGTCCCCCGTGTAGCGCCCGGCGAGGACGTCGGCGTACAGCAGTGCCGCGTCCTCGTGCGGCCTTCCCTCCAGGGAGGGCCGCGTCCCTGCTTCGGTCACAGCCTCCGATGCGGCCGGGCCGCCATGCGCCACCCGGACACGGCTACGCAGGCCGCCTGCGGTGCGGACCTCGGGCAGCACCCACGCCGTGGAGCCACCCGGGCTGCCGGCGGCTCCGACGGCGGCCGGATCGGGTTCGAGCAGGCCGCAGCGTGCGGCGCCGTCGAGGGCCGCGACCGAACCCAGGCAGGCGCTCGCGAGGAGGAAGTCCCGGACGGTCCGCGATTCGATGCTCGCCAGCAGGAAGCCCGCCACCTCCGGTTCGACCTCGACGCCGAAGCCCTCCGGCTGCAGCAGGACGGCGTCCCACAGGGCAGACGTGGCACGGAACTGGGGTACCGCCGTCCACTGGCCGGAGCAGCAGGCAGCGTAGTGCGCCTGCGCGTCCTCGACCGCCCTGAGCGCTTCCGGCGACGCAACGCCTGGCCCTGCGATCGAAGGAGCGGCACGCAGGACCGCCTCCGGAGCCGACACGTCGAAGGCGCTCCCGCCGAAGATCAGCTCGGCATTGAGTGCGCTGTGCACGACGGTGTCGAGGGGGTGCCCCGGCCATGGGCAGCACCCCCCCGTCGCTGCAGAAGTAGTCGCGCCACCCTGAACGCGAGACGAACCATCCGCCGCGGAGGGGAAGGGCCCCAGCGCCGAGGACGGCTTCGACGCATCGCACCAGGGCCGCGCGTGGAGGTGGCGTGAGCGCCTCCCAGTCCTCCTGCGTATAGACGATCACGAGGGCGCCGTCTGCTTCGGAGTCCCCCTGCAGGAACGACATCACCCCTTCGGCGAATGCGAGGGGATCAGCCCCGTGCGCAGGCAGATCCACGCGCAGCGTGGCGCCCAGCCGCTTGCCCGCCATGGTCAGGACGACCAGGCTCTCACCCGGCATGAAGCCGAGGGCGTGCGGCACGTAGGACAGGATGTCGGCCGGCGAGGAGACGGCGAAGGACGGGGATGCGGGGCTGCCCGGCGCGGGGCTCGTGGGAGATGACATGCGGGACAGCCTGCTAGCCCGGGGCCGTGTCCGCTCTGTGCAGGGCGGCTATGTGGACAACGCTGCGGCGCACCGGGCCGCGGCGGTCGACGGAGCCTCCCGCCTCGCCGCCCTGGGGCTACCGCGCGCTCTTCCGTTCACGCCGACGGCGCCGCTCGCGGGCCAGGGCATCGCGCAGGGGCGGCACGACCACGCCCTGCTCGGCCATGCGGCGTCGCACCCTTCGCCGTGCGACGACGACGGCCACCACACCCGTCGCGAGCACCACGAGCTGCACCGCCATCGCGAGGCGGAAGGACGGCAGCGCATACAGGTCACCGTCCGAGAAACCGCTGCCGAGGAGGACATCGAGGACGACGCCGATGACGAACATCGACAGCAGGGACGCCATGAATCCGCCGATGTTCACGATGCCCGTCGCCGTTCCCATCCGGGCGGCGGGGTTGAAGGTGCGGGCGAAATCGAAGGCGATCATCGAACCGGGCCCGCCGACGGCCAGCGCCATGACCAGCAGGGTCAGCAGCGGCAGGGGCGCGGGCCCCGGGTACAGCAGCACGGACAGCCATGCTCCGGCCATGAGTGCGGCGATCGCGAGCACCATCGTCGATCGCCGGAGCGGGTGGCGCCCGACATAGCGGCCGAGGAGCGGTCCGCAGGCGATGCCCACCGCGACGAACAGCGTCATGAGGGCCGAGGCCGCACCCTCGCCGACCTTCTCGGCGCGGACCAGGTAGGGGTATCCCCACATCAGCACGAAGACCGTTCCCGGGAACTGGATGGTGAAGTGCGACCACAGGCCGAGGCGCGTGCCCGGCTGTCTCCACGCCTCCGCGAGGGAGACTCCCGTCTGCCGGAGGGTCTGGGCCGTACGCTCGCCGCCCGCCTGGGGCGAGTCGCGGATGGCGACCACCGAGAGCACGACGGCGAGAACCGAGAGGGCCGCGGCCGAGAGGAACGCCGGTTGCCACCCGAAGGTCGCCAGCAGTGCGACGAACGGGACGACCGACACCACCTGGCCGAGTTGTCCGATGATGCCGGTCCACTGGGTGAGGACCGGGATCCGCCGCGGCTCGAACCACGCGGGCAGCAGCCTCAGCACGCTGATGAAGGTCGTGGCGTCCCCGGCTCCCACGAACAGCCGACCGACGATGCCCGCACCGACGGAGTCCGCGAAGGCCAGCTGCGCCTGCCCGAGCGCCATCAGGACCCCGCCGGTCACGATGAGCGCCCGGGGGCCCCACCGGTCCACGAGGACTCCGACGGGCACCTGCAGACCCGCGTACACGAGCAGCTGCACCACGGTGAAGACCGACAGCTGGGACGCGGAGGCGCCGAAGCGGTCCGTCGCCTCGAGTCCGGCCACCCCGAAGGTGGTGCGCTGGGTGACTGCGACGAGGTAGGCCGCTACACCTGCTGCCCAGACCAGGAGCGCCCTCGAAGAATTCACGTCCCCATTATCGCGCGGCGCACGGAACGCCCCGTTCCCACCCCCTGTGCACGGCGGGCCCGGCGAAGGGAGCCCACGGGAGCTCCCTTCTTCTGCGGCTATTCCTGATGCTTCACGGCATGCACGCGGGTCACGATCGTGGGGCACGGCACCCGCTGCAGAACCGCATGCGCGGTGGAACCCAGCAGGAGCCTGCTGAAGCCTCCGCGACCACGGCTGCCGAGGACCAGCAGCCGGGCATGCGCAGCAGCTGCCACCAGCGCCCTCGCCGGGTCCTCGTTCCTTTCGAACCGCTGATGCACTGCGAGGTCCGGATACATGTCGGTCAGGCCCGCGACCGACTCCGCCAGGACGATCCTGTCCTCTTCCTCGATCGACTCGGCCAGTCCCCTCCCGGGCATCCCGCGCTGAGCCCACCAGGACGGGCGCCGGAATGCCAGCACGGCAGTGAGCCCGTCCCCCTCGCGGTCGGCTTCCGCCGCCGCCAGCGCCACCGCCTGAAGCGATTCCTCGGAGCCGTCCACCCCGACCACCACTCCGGTGCCCGCCGGTCCCTGGCCCTCGGGAATGACGACCACCGGATTGTCCGATGCAGCGACCACCTGCAGCGCCCGATCCGTCATGGGTCCTCCATCAGCCCAGGTGCGGGTGTGCGATCCGACGACCACCATCGAGGCGTCCCGGGAGAGCTCCTTCAGCACGAAGGCCGGGCTCCCTTCCCCCAGCCTGATCCGGACGTCGACGTCGGGCTCCTTCTTGGCGGCATCCTCCTGGACCTGCCGCAACAGCTGCATACCGGATTCCCTGATCACGTCCTGGTAGGCGAAGTCCGGCGAGATCCACCGGTCATCGAGCGCATGCACGGCTACGACGGGAAACTTGTTCCGGGCAGCGCGCTGGAGCGCCCACAGCATAGCTGCCTCACTGCCGCCCGACCCGTTGACTCCGACCACGATTGGCTTGTTCATCTGGCACCTGCTCTTCCGGGCACGATCGCGGGAACCGGCATCCAACCGTGCCGACGCGCTCAGTGTGATCCTCCGCCGGTACGGCTGTTAGGGCCATTGGCCCTGAAGGGGCCGAAAGACCCGGTGCGGGCCGGTGGTCCCGGCCTACGATGGACAGCAGACGTCACATCGCCGGCCGGCCGGTTCCTCCGGGCAGCAGGCACTGTCGCAGGGAGAGGCCATGAGCCGGCGCAAGGACGCGGGAGCCGAAACAGCGGCGATGCGGGCTGTCGAGGAACATCATGCCGCCATGCTGGAAGAGCTCAGCGGGCTGGCGGCCTCGCTGGTGGAGTCCGTCGGAGCCAGGGATTCCGCGGCCGAGGAGAGGGCCCGGAGCGCCCTGCTGGGATGGTGTGCCGGCGAACTCGTCCCCCATGCGCTGGCGGAGGAGGGTCCGCTGTACAGCGGGCCGGGCTCGGATCCCGAGGCACGACTCCTGGTGGACGGCATGCTGAGCGAGCACAAGGTCATCGTGGCACTCGTCGAGGAGCTGCGCCGTTCACGCGGTGTTCCTGCCGCCGTGGCCGGCGACGCGATCCGGCGCATCTTCGCCCTGCATCTCGACAAGGAGAACCGCCTCCTGATGCCGTTCATCGTGCAGTCCCCCACCATGGTGCTGGCTGACGCGGTTTCCGGGCTTCACGAGCTGGTCGGGGAACACGGCCACGACCACCGTGACGCCCCTTCCACGGGATGAGGTTCCTCCGCGTCACCAGCGATCTCCCGGCGTGACCGGCGTCCTGCCCGGGACGACTACGCCAGGGAGCGCGGCTCCGGGCCGGACGGGCCGTCGTCGTCGTGTCCCTCGGGCGCCGTGGGCTCCTCGCGGTCGCCGCGGCTGCCGTAGTCGATCGGGGTCGTGCCGAGGAACTCGGTATCCCACAGGAGGGTGGACTCCTCCTCCGCCTGAGGGCTCGCGAGGTAGGCCTCGACGGCGGCACCGAGCTCGTCCGCACTGGCGAGCTCGCTGTTCTCCTTGACCAGCAGCGACCGGCGGGCCGCGCCATCGGCGTATTCGTCGTACCGCTTCTCCAGCGATGCGACCACGGACTGCACCTCCGCCGAGTTGCCGACCTGCCGGGCGATCTGCCGCTCGACGTCGCGCCCCGTCTCACGCAGCCGATCGGTCGGCAGCACGAGCCGCGCGGTGGCGCCCAGGTACTCGAGTCCGGCCACGGCGGCGGGCGGGTACTCGGCCTCGGAGAGGTAGTGCGGCACGTGGATCACGTGCCCGACGACGTCGTGCCCCGCCTCGATCAGGCGCAGTTCCAGGACATGGCCGATGGAGGCCTGGATCTCGGCGGTGGGACGCCAGGCGTTCATGCCGTCGATGATGTCCGACCGGTTGCCGTGCAGCGTCACGCCGATGGGGCGCGTGTGCGGGACCGGCATCGGGATCGCGTGGACCCAGGAGACGAGGGACACCTCCAGGTCCTCGACGAGTCCGACGACGGCACTCGCGAACCGCTCCCACTGCAGGTCCGGTTCGGCGCCGGTGAGGAGCAGGAACGGCTCGCCCAGGCCGTCGTGCAGGCGGTGCAGCTCGAGCCGGTGCGGCTGGTAGTCCGTCAGGTGGTCCTCGACGAAGGTGATCTTGGGGCGGCGCCCCCGGTAGTCCATGAGCTGGTCGGCGTCGAACTCGGCGACCGTCTCGTGCTCGAGGACCTCGAGGAGTTCCTCGCTGACCTGCGAGACGACCTGGCCCGCGTCCATGAAGCCGGTCAGGCTCACCAGCAGTGGCAGCCCCCTGCTCCCGGGGTCGTCGAAGACGTCGGCGTCGGTGTTGTACAGGGTTCGTGGATCCAGCATGGTTCTCTCCTGGCGGTCGGGTCCTGCCTGTTCCAACACCGGCTGCATCGGCTTCATTCCGGAGCCGTGGTGCCGCGAACAGCGGGAGACGCGCCACGGTGGGCGACGGGCCAGAGACTACGATCGTCAGGACGGTTCCCGGACCACCAGATACCGGAGACCGTGAGTGTTGCTGCATCTGGACAACCCATCCGGACACGAGGAGACAGATTCCGTGATCAAGACGACCGAACTACACCTGACCGCTTCCGCGAAGGACCTCAGGAAGATTCCGAGCGACGCGCTCGTGATCGGGGTCGCCAAGGGGGCGGACGGACCGGTCCTGCTCGACAGCCCGCTGCCCGCGAAGGCCGCGCGCGCCCTCGGCGACTCCCTCCAGGTGCTCGGCATCAGCGGTGCCGCAGACGAGGTGCGCCGCCTCCCCGGCCTGCCCGAGACCGGCGCGGACTCCCTCGTACTCTCCGGCATCGGGCCCGTCGCGCCCGACTCCGTGCTCGCCCCGGAGACCCTGCGTCGCGCCGCAGGTGCGGCCGTCCGCCAGCTGACCGGCCTCGACACCGTGGTCCTCGCCTTCCCCGCGGACACCGTCGCCGCCGCCACCGCCGTCGCCGAGGGCGCCGCCTTCGGCGCGTACAGCTACGAGGGCCACAAGTCCGGCATGAAGCCGGACGGCACGGTCGCTCCCGCGAAGGACAGGGACGCGGTCCGCAACGTCGTCGTCCACACCTCCGCCGCCGACGACGCCGACCTCGCCCCGGCGTTCCGACGCGCCATCATCCTCGGCAAGAACGTCAATGCCACCCGCTCCCTCGTGAACCAGCCCCCCAGCCACCTCTACCCCGAGACGTTCGCGCAGGCCGCGAAGGACCTCTCGCGCGGGCTTCCGGTCAAGATCACCGTCATGGACGAGAAGCGCCTCGAGCGGGACGGCTACGGAGGCATCCTCGGGGTCGGGAAGGGCTCCTCACGGCCGCCCCGCATGGTCAAGGTCGAGTACTCCCCCGCCCGGTCCGCCGTCCACCTCGCCCTCGTGGGCAAGGGCATCACGTTCGACTCCGGCGGACTCTCGCTCAAGCCGGCCGCCGGCATGCAGACCATGAAGCTGGACATGGCCGGCGCCGCCGTCGTCCTCACCACCCTGCTCGCGGTCGCCGAACTGGGCCTCCCCGCCAAGGTCACGGCATGGCTCTGCCTCGCCGAGAACATGCCGTCCGGTACCGCCCAGCGCCCCGAGGACGTCCTCTCGATCTACGGCGGACGCACGGTCGAGGTCCTCAACACCGACGCCGAGGGCCGCCTCGTGATGGCCGACGGCCTCGCCGCCGCGAGCGAGGAATCGCCCGATGCGATCATCGACATCGCGACGCTCACGGGCGCCCAGATGATCGCCCTCGGCACGCGCGTCTCGGGTGTCATGGGCGACGACGGCGTGCGCGACGCCGTGAAGGCCGCAGCCGACCGCGCGGGTGAGCAGTTCTGGCCCATGCCCCTGCCCGAGGAACTCCGCCCGAGCCTCGACTCGCAGGTCGCCGACATCGCCAACATCGGCGAGCGTCACGGCGGCATGATGACCGCCGCCGTCTTCCTCCGGGAATTCGTCGGCCAGGTCGACGGGGAGAAGATCCCGTGGGCGCACCTCGACATCGCCGGGCCCGCCTTCAATGAAGGCGCCCCCTACGGCTACACCCCGAAGGCCGGAACCGGTGTCGGCGTCCGCACCCTGCTGGCCTACGTCGAGGACGTCCTCGCACGCACCGCCTAGCAGCGAGGGGGGCGCCGTGCCGGTGACGGCACGGCGCCCCCTGGCCCCCGTCCCCGGCCGGTATGCACCAGCACGTGACGCTGCGCACATCGGGGCCCTCCGGCGGATGCGACATGCACTTCAAGTGGATGCCGGCTTGTTCTGGGGATAGGGTGAAAAACGAGAGCAGATCGAGCACGTGCATCCTGCACCGCGACCGCATCAGCAAGAGATTTATCAACCGACGCGCCCTGCGCGTCAACAGACCACGCGAGGGAGCGTTCAAGTGGCCGGATCGGCAACTGCGCAAGAATTCGACATCCTGGTACTCGGTGGAGGCAGCGGCGGTTACGCGGCTGCACTCCGCGCGGTGCAGTTGGGCTTCACCGTGGGCCTCATCGAGAAGGGCAAGCTGGGCGGCACCTGCCTCCACAACGGCTGCATCCCCACCAAGGCCCTCCTGCACTCGGCCGAGATCGCCGACGGCGCCCGCGACGCGGAGAAGTACGGGGTGAAGGCCACCTTCGAGTCGATCGACATGAACGCGGTCAACGCGTACAAGGACGGCATCATCGCGGGCAAGTACCGCGGCCTGCAGGGCCTCATCAAGTCCAAGGGCATCACCGTCATCGAGGGCGCGGGCAAGCTCGCGTCACAGAACACCATCGACGTCGACGGCACCACCTACACCGGCAAGCACATCATCCTCGCCACCGGTTCCTTCTCCCGCAGCCTTCCCGGCCTGGAGATCGGCGGCAAGGTCATCACCTCGGACCAGGCCCTGAAGATGGACTTCGTGCCGAAGACCGCCATCATCCTCGGCGGCGGCGTCATCGGCTGCGAGTTCGCGTCCGTGTGGAAGTCCTTCGGCGTGGACGTCACCATCATCGAGGCGCTCCCCTCGCTCGTCCCCAACGAGGACGCCTCGATCGTCAAGAACTTCGAGCGGGCGTTCAAGAAGCGCGGCATCAAGTTCAACACCGGCACGCGCTTCAAGTCCGTCGAGCAGAACGACGACGGCGTCGTCGTCTCCCTCGAGGACGGCAAGACCTTCGAAGCGGACCTCATGCTGGTCGCCGTCGGCCGTGGGCCCGTGACGCAGAACCTCGGGTACGAGGAGGCCGGGCTCACGATGGACCGCGGATTCGTCATCACCGACGAGCGTCTCCACACCGGTGTCGGCAACATCTACGCGATCGGGGACATCGTCCCCGGCCTGCAGCTGGCCCACCGCGGCTTCCAGCAGGGCATCTTCGTGGCGGAGGAGATCGGCGGCCTGAAGCCCGTCGTCGTCGCCGACCTCAACATCCCCAAGGTCACCTACAGCGATCCCGAGATCGCCTCGGTCGGCTACACCGAGAAGGCCGCACGCGAGAAGTTCGGTGACGACCGGGTCGAGACGCACGAGTACAACCTCGCCGGCAACGGCAAGAGCTCGATCATCGGCACCGGCGGCATCGTCAAGCTCGTCCGGGAGAAGGACGGCCCGATCGTCGGCGTGCACATGCTCGGTTCGCGCATGGGCGAGCAGATCGGCGAGGCCCAGCTGATCGTCAACTGGGAGGCGTACCCCGAGGACGTCGCCCCGCTGATCCACGCGCACCCCACGCAGAACGAGGCCCTCGGCGAGGCCCACCTCGCCCTCGCCGGCAAGCCGCTGCACGGCTGAGAGGCACAGCACCATCCGGCTTGGTCCACGCCCCGAGGGCGTGGACTAAGCTCGGAAGCAGGAATTTCAAGCACGTCCAGCTGAACGGGCCCCGCTCGTCGACCAGCTGCCAAGGAACGATCTACAAAGGAGAAACGGGCGCATTATGTCTGAATCCGTGAACTTGCCCGCTCTCGGTGAAAGCGTCACCGAAGGCACTGTCACCCGCTGGCTCAAGCAGGTCGGTGACCGCGTCGAGGTCGACGAGCCCCTTCTCGAGGTCTCCACCGACAAGGTCGACACCGAGATCCCCTCGCCGATCGCCGGCGTGATCGAGGAGATCCTCGTCGCCGAGGACGAGACCGCCGAGGTCGGCGCGCCGCTCGTGCGCATCGGTGACGGCTCCGGCAGCAGTGATTCGGGCAGCGGCGACTCAGGCAGCGCGGCCCCCGCCGCGGAGGAGGCCCCGGCCGAGCCCGAGCAGCCCGCCGCCGAGCCTGCGGCAGCCCAGGAGGCCCCCCAGACGGACGACGCTCCCGCGGACGGCGATTCGGCCGAAGGCACCGAGGTCACCCTCCCCGCCCTGGGTGAGAGCGTCACCGAAGGCACCGTGACGCGCTGGCTCAAGGCCGTCGGCGACGACGTCGAGGTCGACGAGCCCCTGCTCGAGGTCTCCACCGACAAGGTCGACACCGAGATCCCCTCGCCCGTCGCCGGCAAGCTGCAGGAGATCCGCGTCAACGAGGACGAGACCGCCGAGGTCGGCGCCGTGCTCGCCGTCATCGGATCCGGCGCCTCAGCACCGAAGAAGGTCGAAGCCGCATCCGGAGAGCCGCTCGTGGCCGCACCGTCAGAGGAGCGCAACGACGCCCCCACCGAGAAGCCCGGCGCCGGCCAGGAGGCAGGACGTGCCTCCGGTACGTCCGAGCCCGACGACGACGCCAGCGGAGCCCCCGCGGCGAAGTCCGCCGCGGCCGAGGCGGAGCCCGCCGCAGCCGAGGAGAAGCCTGCCGCGTCGGACGAATCCACGGGGTCCGACGCCTCCGCCTACGTGACCCCCCTTGTACGCCGCCTCGCCAACCAGAACGGCGTCGACCTCTCCGCGGTCAAGGGCACCGGCGTCGGTGGTCGCATCCGGAAGCAGGACGTCCTGGAGGCGGCCGAGGCCCAGAAGGCCCAGAGCGCCCCGCAGGCCGAGCCCGCAGCAGCCCCGCAGGCTTCACCAGCGGCTGCCGCACCGGCAGCGCCGTCCAGGCCGGCGGCTCCCGCCGTCGAGCCCTCGAAGCTCCGCGGGACCGTCGAGAAGGCTCCCCGTATCCGGCAGACCATCGCCAAGCGCATGCGCGAGTCGCTCGAGGTCTCCGCCCAGCTGACCCAGGTGATCGAGGTCGACATGACCCGCGTCGCCAAGCTGCGTGCGGCCTCGAAGGACACCTTCCTGGCGCAGAACGGGGCGAAGCTCACCTTCCTCCCCTTCATCTCCAAGGCCGTCACCGAGGCACTCAAGCACCACCCGAAGCTGAACGCCTCCTTCGACGAGGAGAAGAAGGAAGTCACGTACCACGACGCCGAGCACCTCGCGATCGCGGTCGACACCGAGAAGGGCCTCCTGGTCCCCGTGATCAAGGACGCCGGCAACCTCAACCTCGGGGGACTCGCCAAGAAGATCGCGGATGTCGGGTCGCGGACCCGCAACGGGCAGATCGGTCCGGACGAGCTCTCCGGAGGCACCTTCACGATCACGAACATCGGGTCGGCGGGCGCGCTCTTCGACACCCCGATCATCAACCAGCCGCAGGTCGGCATCCTCGGGACGGGCATCATCGTCAAGCGTCCCGTGGTCGTCACGGTCGATGGTGACGACACGATCGCCATCCGTTCGATGATGTACCTCAGCCTGACGTACGACCACCGCCTGGTGGACGGGGCGGATGCGGGCCGCTTCCTGCAGACGCTCAAGGCACGCCTCGAAGGCGGCGCCTTCGAGGCCGACCTCGGCCTGTAGGGCCATGGGCTGATCCAGGCCGGACAGGAGCCGCTTCCCGGAAGGGAGGCGGCTTCTGTCGTCCTCGCCACGCACGACCTACCCTTACCCCTGATGGGGCGCACCTGGCGAGCACGGTCCGTGCCGATGGAACTCCGTACCGCCGCTCCCTAGGATGGGAGTGAAGTACCGGATGCGATCTCCGCGTCCGTCAGACAGCAAGGAGAACCATGGCTACCGTTCGCACAGCCCACACCGTCTGGAGTGGAGACCTCCCCACGGGCTCGGGTCAGGTCACGCTCGACTCATCCGGCCTCGGCACGTACGATGTCACCTGGCGGGCCCGCGCCGAGCAGTCCGAGGGCAAGACGAGCCCCGAGGAGCTCATCGCCGCCGCGCACTCCGCATGCTTCTCGATGGCCTTCAGCCATGCCCTGGGCGAGGAGGGCAAGGTCCCCGAGCGCGTCGAAACCAAGGCGGAGGTGGACTTCCAGCCGGGTACCGGCATCACGGCCATCCGCCTCACGCTCGATGCGACCGTGCCCGGCCTGTCGGAGGAGGACTTCCAGCGCGTGGCGCAGGCTGCGAAGGAGGGCTGCCCCGTGTCGCAGGCCCTCGCCGCCGTCAAGGACATCACCCTGACGGCGACGCTGCAGGGCTGAGCACTCCCGTATCGAGCGGAAGGACCCCGGGCGCCGCCCGGGGTCCTTCTGCGTCCGCGCTCTCCCGCGCTCTTCGGCGGCCGTTCCGCCGGGGTCAGCCCCGGAGGTCCTGGGGGCGCGGGGGCAGCGGGGCCGGCCTGCGGGACGGGTAGCCCTCCTTCGCCGGAGGAACGTCGGTGGGGATCTCGGCGAGCATCTCGCGCAGCACATCGACGCCGTGCTCGAGCTGCGGGTCCTCGCCCGCGGCGTAGGCGTGCGGTGGGAACGGCACCTCGATATCCGGGTCCACGCCATGGTTCTCGATGGCCCACCCCACTCCGCCGGTGACGTGGAACCCGTACCGCGGCTGGTTGACGCCGGTCCCGTCCGCGAGCTTGAACCTGCCGTCGATGCCGATCACGCCACCCCAGGTCCTCGTGCCGATCACCGGCCCGATCCCGCGGAGCTTAGCCACCTGCGTGATGATGTCGCCGTCGGATCCTGCGAACTCGTCGGTGAGGACGACCACCGGCCCGCGGGGAGCGTGCGCCGGGTAGGTGCCGGCCGCCTCCCCGCGCGGCATGGACCACGCCGTGACCCGGCGCCCGATCAGCTCGGCGACGAGCTGCGAGGTGTGCCCGCCCCTGTTGCGCCGGACGTCGATCACCAGGGCGTCGCGGGCCGTCTCCCGGTCGAGGTCGCGATGCAGCTGACCCCACCCGTTCGCGACCATGTCGGGAATGTGCAGGTAGCCGAAGCGACCGTCGGAAGCGCGCTGGACGGTCGCCCGGTTGGCTGCGACCCAGTTCTGGTAGCGCAGCCGCTCTTCGCTGCGGAGGGGTACGACGGCGACCCGGCGCCGCCCTGGGTCGCTCGCGGCCCCGGACCGGACCGTCAGCTCGACCGTGACGCCCGCGGCCCCCGTCAGCAGTACCGAGGGACCGAATGCCGCCGGCACAGGGACGCCGTCGACCGCCTCGATCACGTCGCCGGCCCGGACCGCCACGCCCGGAGCGCTCAGGGGGGACACGGCCTGCGGGTCCGACGACTCCGTGTCGAAGACCCGCGTGACAGCCCATCCACCCTCCGCGGGTGCGACGTCCGCTCCGAGGAAGCCCTGGTTGCCGCCCGGCTCCGTGATGAGCGGTGGGGCGACGTACGCATGGGAGGTGCCGAGCTCCCCGTGGAGCTCCCACAGGAGGTCCGCGAGGTCGTCCTGGGTGCCGAGGCGGTCGACCAGCGGCAGGTAGCGGGCCCTCACGGCGGCCCAGTCGATCCCCGCCATGTCCTCGGTCCAGAAGAAGTCCCGCTGCAGTCGCCAGGCCTCCTCGAAGGCCTGCCTCCACACACTGACCGGGTCGAGCAGGACCCGGATGCGCCCGAGCGCCACGTCGACGTGCTTGGGCGAGTCGGCATCCGTCCTGCTGTCGGTCGGGATCGCCGTGACCTTGCCCGCGGACGTGAGGACCGCCGTCGAGCCGTCGCTGCTGACCTCGAAGGCGTCCGTGTCCGCTGCCAGGACCTCGACCGTCCTGCGGGCGAGGTCGAAGCGCTCCAGCCGGCGTGCCGGACCGTCCGCCGAGGAGGAGGCGCGTCCGTCGCCCGTGACGCCGCCGATGTCACTGGCTGTCCAGAGCAGTCCGCCGGCCACCGCCCGCAGGTCGTCGTAGGTGCCCTGGGCCACGGGCAGCGGGATGGTGCGCGCCATCAGGAGACCGGGATCGACGACGACGGCCGGGGCTGCTTCCGTGCCGTCCGCTGCCGGATCCGTCGGCCGCCCTTCCTCGGCCTCTTCCTCCCCGAGCGCGACACCCGGGCCGAACGGCGACGGCGTCCCCGCCGCGAGCGCGACGAGGTAGGGCTTCGTCGACGCGGGGAAGCTCAGGTCGAAGCGGTGGGTGTCGTACACCGGGTCGAAGCTGCGGTCCGACAAGAAGGCGAGGTACCGGCCGTCGCGGGTGAAGGTCGGCGACCAGTCGCGGAAGCGCCCATCGGTGACGTCGACGATCCCGCCGCCCGAGGCGGCCACGAGCCGGATCCGGCTGCGGGCGCCTTCCTGGGCCATCGGCTCGGACCAGGCCAGCCACGTGGAATCGTGGGAGAACGTGACGGCCTCGATGACTCCGAGATCGGTCGAGGCGATCCTTCGGCGCGCTCCGCCGTCCAGCGTCACGACCTCCAGCACTCCGGTCTCGGATGCCACGGCTATGCGGGTGCCGTCCGGGCTGACGGCGAGCGCGGAGGCACGGAAACGCCCTCCGAAGGAGATCCGCTGCAGCGCGCCGCCGGCGGTGGACGCCTGGGCGTCGAGCAGCGCCGCCTGGCCATCGGCGTCCGCGTCGCCGCTTCCCGAGGCCCGGCCGGCTGCCCCCTGCCCGGTCTCCGTCCAGGCACGCATCGGCCCCGGAGCCGCGGTGCTCTCCGTCGAGGGCAGGAAGACGTCACGGACGTAGAGTGCCTCCTCGCCGTCGGTGTCTGCGATGTAGGCGACACGGGAGCGACCCACCGGGCGGCCGAGACGAGCACGCACACCCGGCGCGGCCTCGACGACTCGCGACGGACCGTCCTTGTGCGTCAGCCAGTGCAGCGTCCCGTGCGCCTCGACGATCGATGCCGACCCGTCCCGGGTGGGCACGGCGGCACCGAGGTGGCGTTCCACCTTGAGCGGGTACGGCCGCCGCGCGGTGGAGGCGGATCCGAGTGTGATGGACAGCCGGACGGCCTCCCCGTCGAGGGACGGCAGATGCCAGAGTGCACCCGCTGACTCGAAGACGATCCCCGTGCCGTCGGAACTGGCATGGCGTACGTAGAACTCGTCGTGGTCCGTGTGGCGCCGCAGGTCTCCCCCGCGTCCGTCGACCGAGTAGACGTTGCCGTGGCCCTCGTGGTCCGACAGGAACGCAAGGCGGCCGGACACCCACATCGGATCGCTGATGTTGCCGTCCAACTCGGGAAGGAACCGGACGAACTCCCCGCTGCCGGCGGCGTCCATCCAGAGCTTGCCTGCCGTACCGCCGCGGTAGCGCTTCCACCAGGCCGGCTCCCGGGTCAGGACGCTGCCGATGACCACAGGCTTCCCGTCGCCGACGGCCGGCCCCTCGGCGACGACGTCCACCGGCCCGAGCGGCAGGACGGACTGCGCCGAACCGTCGAGCGGCACCCGGTAGGCCCAGCTCAGGCGCGAATCCTCGTGGCGGAAGGCGCTGGTGGCGAGAACCTCCCCCGCCGCGGTGAAGCCCTTCACCCGGGTGCTCTGGTGACCCCAGAAGGTGAGCCGCCGGAAGCTTCCGCCGTCGGTGTCCGCTGCCACGACCTCCGGCGCCCCGCCCTGGACGACGGTCCATGCGATGGTCGAGCCGTCCGGGGAGAACCGGGGATTTCGGGCCGGCAGCTGCAGCGCGGAGATACGCCACGCGCGGCCCCCGTCGAGCGGCGCGATCCACACGTCGTTCTCGGCCACGAACGTGACTCTCGTGCCGTGGACGTGCGGATAACGGAGGTAATCGGAGACCATTGGTCGATCTTAGCCACCGCGTCGGTGTTCCCCGGCCGGCCGCTGCGCACTGTCGCCGACCGCCTTGCGCCGCTGTGGCCTCCAGGCACGACGCATCGGGCCGGAGTCCGCGGCCCAGGGCGCGCGGTACCTTTCGCTCCTGACAAGTGGTTCGATGGGATCATGCGCATCCTCCTCGCCGGCGCGTCCGGGACCATCGGAACAGCCCTCACCCGCCAGCTCGAGAAGAACCACGAGGTGACGCGCCTCGTCCGCAGGTCCCCCAAGGGCCCCGGGGAGATCCGCTGGAATCCCTCCGCGGGTGAACTCGACGTCGCCGCCGTCGAACGGGCCGACGCCGTCATCAACCTCTCCGGCGCCGGTATCGCGGGAGGGCTCTGGACGAGGAGCTACAAGGAGACGCTGTATTCGTCGCGTATCCTGCCGACCAGGACGCTCGTCCAGGCGATGCAGAAGGCGAAGAATCCGCCCGAGGTGTTCATCAGCCAGTCGGCGTCCGGCTACTACGGAGACCGTGGTGACGAGGTCCTGACGGAGCGCTCGGCCTCGGGCGGAACGCTTCTGGCCGACATCTGCCGCCGCTGGGAAGCCGAGGCACTGGCAGCTCCCGGCTCCGTCCGCGTGGTGCTCGCCCGGACCGGGATCGTGATGGCGAAGGGTGGCGGAGCTTTGCCCAACCTCCTGACCCCCATCCGGCTCTTCGCCGGGACGTCGCTCGGTTCGGGCCGTCAATGGTGGCCATGGATCAGCCTCGACGACGAGGTCCGCGCACTCGAGTTCCTCCTCACCGCTCCCCTGTCCGGTCCGGTCAACCTGAGCGCCCCGGCACCGGCGACCCTGGACGAGATCACGCTGCGGCTCGGCAGGGCGTTCCACCGCCCGGTGTGGTTCCGGGTGCCCGCGCCCGTCCTGACGGCCGTCATCGGGCAACTCGGCTTCGAGCTCCTGCTGGTCAGCGCGCGGATGGAACCGCGGGTCCTGACCGCAGCGGGTTTCGCGTTCGACCAGCCCACGCCCGAAGCCCTCGCCCGGTGGGTCCGCAGTACCGTCACCGGCAAGGCTGCCCCGGCCTCCACCTGATCGCCGGGCCTCACGCGGGAGGTGCGACGACGGAGTGGATCCGCCACCCGCCGCCGGCGTCCCAGAGGACGAAGACCAGTTCCTGCTGTCCGGCTGCCATCAGCGGGCCGGGCGGGGCACCCGGCAACGGCGCTTCCGCCGTCGTCCCGGTCTCGGTGTACGAGGAGAGCGCGGCCGTCGCCCTCACCAGTGCGACCTCCGTCGAGGCTGGGGGCGCCGACGCCGCCGTGAGGGCGCCGACGGGCAGGGCCGCGACATCCGCCTCGGCCAGCAGCGACGCGTCCCGGATGGTGATCGACAGGTCGCGAAGGCTCGTACCCGATTCCGCGAGCGCGGCCACGGCGTCCCGGTCGGCGGTCATGGCAGGCGAGTCTTCGACGTCGACCCTTGCGAGGACCGCGGGATCAGCCGCAGCAAAAGCCGACGCGCGGAGCGCTGCCAGCCCGCCGAGGGCGATCACGGGATCAGGTGCCAGGGCGGCCTCGACGGCTGCTTCAGGTACTGCGGCCTCCGCCGGTGGCCGCCGACCGGCCCCCTGTCCTTTTGACTCATCGTCCGCTGCCTGCGGTGCTGCCTGACGAGGCGCGGCCAGGCTGGTCGCCGGACCGGAGGCCTCCTCCCCGGCCGATCTTCCGGCGCCCGCAGCCGGGCCGGGCATGTCCCGGAGCGTGAGCGCGATCCCTGCGACGAGGAGGACGACGGCGGCAAGCCCGGCGGCGACGGCGAACCGCCGCCGCATGACGGGCTCGTCGCGGACATCCTGCCCTCCCCGACGGAACCGGGCGGAACCGGTACCCGGGCGGCCCGACGACGCCCTGCGCCCCGCCGACGGAGGCCGGCGCGCGGCCGCCGTCCTGCCCGGTGCCCGACCTGCCGCACCACGCAGCAGTCGCCGCCGGCGCGGTACGCGTTCGACTGACGGGGTGTCGGTGCGCCGGGTGAGGAGTTCGGGCAGCACGCTGGGATGGACGGCGGGCACCAGGTTCACCGGCTCCGGGGCGGCACTGGACATGAGGATGCGGGCGAAGTGGTCGGCCGTGGGCCGGCGGTCCCGATCGGAGCTCAGTCCGTCCTCGACCAGCTGCATGAGCTGCGGAGGGACGTCGGGGATGATCCGGGCGAGCGGAGGCCTCTGCTCCGTGGGCCCGGGGATGCGTCCCGTGAGTGCGAACCAGGAGACCGCTGCCAGCGAGAACACGTCCGCTCCCGTGTCGAAGGAATCCTTGCGGATCGGGTCGAGGAAACCGGGCGTACCCGTCCGCCTCCCGTGGTCCGATCCGAGGAGCCTGCCGGTACCGAAGTCCCCGAGCAGCGGCTTGCCCTCGTGCGTGAACAGGATGTTTCCCGGCGTGACGTCGCCGTGCAGGGCACCGGCGCCATGGAGATGATGGAGCACCTGCGCGATCGGAACCAGTGCGGTGACGACTTCCGCGATGGGCAGCGGACCGCGACTGGTCACGAGCGCCAGCAGTGAACCCCCCGGAGCGAGATCCATGAGCAGGCCCGGGCCCTGATCGGTCTCCAGGATGCGGTGCACCCCGACGAGGTGGTCGTGGGCGAACCTCTGCAGCAGCCGCAGCTCCGCGGCTACCTCGTCCGCAGCGCCCGCGCCGGATGGTGCTGCCGGATGCAGCTCAGGATGTTCCGGTGGCGCCCCCGGGGAGGCCTCTCCGGGGGCCCTCGCGGCCCGCCTGCCCCGCCTGCCGCCGTCGTCTGCCGGGGTCCGGCCCGCGCTCTCCTCCGGCGGACGACCCTGCGCCACCTTGAGCGCGAACCGCTGGTCGCCGTCGTCCGTCACCAGCCAGACGGAGGAGGAGCCGCCGCGTCCGAGCAGTCGGCCGACCCGCAGACCCGGGACCGTGGGCCGCCCCTCGCCGTCGTCCGGGCGCTCCCGGCCCCGCTCTTGGGACGTCCGTGCAGGCGCGGCAGCGCGCGGAGCGGACCCTGGGTGATGCCCTGCCTGCCCCGGACGCGTTGCTTCGCTCATGTATCTGTTCTAGGCCACCGAGTCGCCGCGTTCTCCGTTATCAACAGGCGCGCTCTACCGGATGACCGCCGACCAGTTGATCCGATAGAACATGTGTTCTATTTTTAACCCCCCACCTCCTTCGCGGAACAGGTATGCCATGACTTCCAGTACGTCCGAATACGTCGGCACCTGGCGGCTGTTCGACGAGGCCGTAGCACTCACGCTCCAGGACATCGACGGCGATGCACAGCCCCTCGACCTGCGCTGGCGAGGGACGCTGTGGCGCGTCATCGGGGAGAGCCGTCACTGGTCCACGTGGCGCGCGCTGCCCGTTCCACCACGAGGAGACGACCTGCAGCGGGCACGCGGCTTCAGGACGGACTTCTGGAGATTCCGGGCACAGGCCGGCCCGGCCTCCCCCGTGCTCCACTTCGAGGTGCGGCGGACCGACAGCGACTGCCGCCTGGTCCGTCTCGGTGCCACCTTCGACGTCCCGGGCAGGACGGCCGCTCACGACCGCACGTCGAGGAACCGGCCCTGATCCCGCCATGAGGAATGTGTCGGCACACGGGATTACGCTTGCATCATGACTCTTGTGCTGTCGCGCGTCGGCCTCGCCCCGGACTACATCGAGTACACGCAGGCGTGGGAGATGCAGAAGGCCCTCCATGCCCAGGTGGTCGGCGGCGCTGCACCCAGCACCGTCCTCCTCCTCGAGCACACACCGGTCTACACCGCCGGCAAGCGCACCGAGGACCACGAACGCCCCTTCGACGGAACCGCCGTGGTCCCGGTCGACCGGGGCGGAAAACTGACCTGGCACGGTCCGGGGCAACTCGTGGGCTACCCGATCCTCGCCCTGCGGGATCCCGCCAGGGTCGCCGAATACGTCCATGTCCTCGAGGAGGTCATCATCTCCTCGCTGCGGCCCTTCGGTATCGAGGGCATCAGGATCGACGGACGCTCCGGCGTGTGGCTGGCAGCGGCGGACGACCGGCCGGCACGGAAGATCGCGGCGATCGGCATCCGGGTCAGGGACCGGGTCACGATGCACGGGTTCGCGGTCAACTGCAGCAACGACCTGGCACCCTTCCAGCAGATCGTTCCCTGCGGGATCAGCGACGCCGGGGTGACGTCCATCTCGGCCGAGTGCGGCCGGACCGTCACGCCCGCCGAGGTCGTTTCGCACATCGAGGCCGAACTGCGCAACAATGAGGCGGTGCTGGTGGGCGGGAACATCGCCGGCGCGCACCCGGACCACCCTGCTGACGCCGCCGTCACCGCCGGTCCCGTTCATGACACAGAAGGAGCTTCACTGTGAGCCTTGCACCCGAGGGCCGCCGCATGCTGCGCATCGAGGCGCGGAACGCCGAGACGCCGGTCGAACGGAAGCCGGAATGGATGAAGGCCAAGGTCAACATCGGGCCGGAATTCGTCTCCATGAAGAACCTCGTCAAGAAGGAGGGATTGCACACGGTCTGCGAAGAGGCCGGCTGCCCCAACATCTTCGAGTGCTGGGAGGACCGCGAAGCAACGTTCCTCATCGGCGGCTCCGAGTGCACCAGGCGCTGCGACTTCTGCCAGATCGACACCGGCAAGCCCCAACCGCTGGACCGGAGCGAACCCTTCAAGGTCGCCCAGTCGGTGCAGTCCATGAACCTGCGCTATGCGACGGTCACCGGCGTGGCCCGGGACGACCTCGCCGACGAGGGCGTCTGGCTCTACGCCGAGACCATCCGGCAGATCCACAGCATGAACCCCGGTACGGGCGTGGAGATCCTCATCCCCGACTTCTCAGGCCGCCCCGAGCACATCGCCGCCATCTGCGACGCCGCCCCGGAGGTCTTCGCCCACAACGTCGAGACGGTGCCCCGCATCTTCAAGCGCATCCGGCCGGCGTTCCGCTACGACCGATCGCTCGA
This sequence comes from Arthrobacter sp. NPDC092385, assembly GCF_044755105.1. Taxonomy (NCBI): domain Bacteria; kingdom Bacillati; phylum Actinomycetota; class Actinomycetes; order Micrococcales; family Micrococcaceae; genus Arthrobacter; species Arthrobacter sp. NPDC092385. The sequence goes on along the minus strand of NZ_JBIVQL010000010.1, from coordinate 43,981 downwards.
CGTCATCACCCAGGGTCGCGACCGCGGGATGGTCACGAAGTCGAACCTCATCCTCGGAATGGGCGAGACCCGCCAGGAGATCTCCGAAGCCCTGCGGGATCTGCACGAGGCCGGATGCGACCTCATCACGATCACCCAGTACCTGCGCCCGAGCGAGCGCCACCTTCCGGTCGATCGCTGGGTGAAGCCCGGGGAGTTCGTGGAACTGAGCGAGGAAGCCGAGGAGATCGGTTTCCTCGGCGTCATGAGCGGGCCTCTCGTGCGCTCCTCCTACCGCGCCGGCCGCCTCTGGGCGCGGGCCATGCGCAAGAAGGGCCTGGAGCTACCCCCGGAACTCGCGCACCTCGACGAATCCGGTTCGGCATCGCAGGAAGCCTCCTCCCTCCTCGCCGGCTGACGCATCCCCTGCCGCCCACGCGCACACTGCCATAGCTGAACCGGCAGCCCCGCCGATCTCATCCCGTAGAATCGAAGCACTATGTCGCACATGATCGATCCTTCCGGCTCACCCACGCCCAAACGCCGTCTCTTCTCGCGCAAGCCGAAAGCCGAGAAGGGGCCGAAGAAGACCGGGCGGATGAAGCAGGTCGTCGAGGTCTTCAAGATGACGCGGCGCAATGATCCCAGTGCCGTCTGGTTCATGCTGCTGGCGTTCGTGGGCATCATCGCGGTGGGCCTGCTGATCGGCCTGCTGATCGACAACGTCATCACCCTGATGATCATCGCCCTCCCGCTCGCGTTCCTCGCGGCGATCTTCATCCTGTCCCGGCGAGCCGAACGTGCGGCGTTCTCCCAGATCGAGGGGAAGCCGGGCGCCGCAGGCGCGGCCCTGAGCGTCCTGCGCCGCGGGTGGATCCTGCAGGAGCAGCCCGTCGCGGTGAACCCACGGACCCAGGACGCGGTGTTCCGCGTGGTGGGACGCCCCGGCGTCATCCTCGTCTCGGAGGGACCCTCCACGCGGGTGAAGCAGCTGGTCGACGGCGAGAAGCGCAAGATGGCCCGCATCATCCCGAACGTGCCGGTGCATGTCATCGAGACGGGCCGGGGCGACCGGCAGGTTCCACTCGCGAAGGTCCCCAAGACCGTGCAGAAGCTGAAGAAGACGCTGACCAAGCAGGAGGTCTACGCGGTCGACAAGCGCCTGACCGCCCTCGGCACGAAGCTTCCCGTCCCGAAGGGCGTCGATCCCTTCAAGGCGCGGCCGGACCGCAAGGCCATGCGCGGACGGTGACCGGCCCCGTTCCCGTCGGCATGCGAAGAGCCCCTCCCGATTCCGGGAGGGGCTCTTCGCATGCCGGGGCTCGGATCTAGATGCGGAAGAGGCCCGTTCCACGGGCCCGGTCGTGGAGTCCGCGCTGGTCGACGTCGATGACGAGCGCAGGGATGACGAGGCACAGGAGCACACTGCGGATGATCGCCGTGAGGTATCCGGCCGGCTTTCCGTCGAGGGTCTGGACCTGCATGCGGAGCAGGCGATGCCCGATGCTGTATCCGAAGAACCCGACGAACAGGATCTGCTCCACGAGGAAGATGGAGAGCGTGGCGAAGCCGTCGTAGCCGAAGAACGCGGCGGAGACCAGCGAGCACAGCACCCAGTCGATCAGGAGCGCGCCGGCCCTGGGACCGAACCGCGCGATCGAGCCGGGGCCGGACTCCGGCCGCCCGAGCCTCTGACCGGGCCACTGCTGGTTGCCCGACGGCGGCGGGCCTTCCATCCACGAACCGATGTCTTCTCTGTTGACCACGTTTCCAGCCTACCCGGCAGCAGGCACCCGCATTATGCCCGGGCACTGCCGGAGGCGCTAGGGTGGGGAGCGCAGTTCACCTCATGTAACGTCCCGGAAACAAAGACGACACCAGCGGGAAACTGCCCGCTCCTAGAGTTGGAACGAGTCGGCGGCAGCGTTCCATCCTGCCCGAGCTCGTGACATCCCGTGCGGTGCAGGGACACGCGCTGGCGCCGGGTTTCCCCCAGCCATGCGTTAGGAGCATGAATCGATGTTTAAGAATGCGGACGAGGTCCTCAAGTTCATCGCCGACGAAGACATCAGGTTTGTCGATGTCCGGTTCACCGACCTCCCCGGAGTGCAGCAGCACTTCAACGTTCCTGCCAAGTCGGTCGACGCGGACTTCTTCGTGCACGGCCAGCTCTTCGACGGATCCTCCATCCGTGGCTTCCAGGGCATCGCCGAATCGGACATGCAGCTCATCCCCGACGTGACGACCGCGTTCATCGACCCGTTCCGGACGGAGAAGACGCTCGCCCTCAACTTCTCCATCGTCAACCCCCGCACCGGTGACCCCTACCACCGCGACCCGCGCAGCGTTGCAGAGCGGGCCGAGGCGTACCTCTCCTCGACCGGCATCGCGGACACCGCGTTCTTCGCCCCCGAGGCGGAATTCTTCATCTTCGACAACGTCCAGTACGAGTCCTCGCCGCAGGGCAGCTTCTACAAGGTGGACTCGATCGAGGCCCCGTGGAACAGCGGACGCGAGGAAGTCGGCGGCAACCTGGGCAACAAGACCCCCTTCAAGGGCGGTTACTTCCCGGTGTCCCCGGTGGACAAGCAGGCCGACCTCCGCGACGCGATCTGCGTCGAGCTGGACAAGGCAGGCCTCGAGGTCGAGCGCTCGCACCACGAGGTCGGCGGCGCAGGCCAGGCGGAGATCAACTACAAGTTCACCACCATGACGCACGCTGCGGATGACCTGCAGAAGTTCAAGTACATCGTCAAGAACGTCTCGAACGCGTGGGGCAAGTCGGCGACCTTCATGCCGAAGCCGATCTTCGGCGACAACGGCTCGGGCATGCACTGCCACCAGTCGCTGTGGAGCGGCGGCCAGCCCTTGTTCTACGACGAGCGCGGCTACGCCGGCCTGTCGGACATGGCCCGCTGGTACATCGGCGGCCTGCTGAAGCACGCCTCCGCCGTCCTCGCCTTCACCAACCCGACGGTCAACTCCTACCGCCGCCTGGTCAAGGGCTTCGAAGCCCCGGTCAACATGGTCTACTCGCAGGGCAACCGCTCCGCCGGCATCCGCATCCCGATCACGGGATCGAACCCGAAGGCCAAGCGCATCGAATTCCGCGCGCCGGACCCCTCGTCGAACCCGTACCTGGCGTTCGCTGCCCAGCTGATGGCCGGCCTCGACGGGATCAAGAACCGCATCGAGCCTGCCGAGCCCATCGACAAGGACCTCTACGAGCTCCCCGCCGAGGAAGCGAAGCACATCCAGAAGGCACCGGGGTCCCTCGAGGAAGCCCTGCTGGCCCTCGAAGCCGACAACGAGTTCCTGCAGGCCGGCGATGTCTTCACGCAGGACCTGATCGACACCTGGATCGCGTACAAGCGCGAGGTCGAGATCCTGCCGCTGTCGATGCGCCCGAACCCCTACGAGTTCGAGCTCTACTACGGCGTCTAGCCAAGCAACGGGCTAGAAGCCGGGCTAGTCCGCTGACAGTCAGGAAAAAGTACGAGAAGACCCCTCCCGTCACACCGATGGGAGGGGTTTTCCCCATCCGTCACCAGATCGTGCTGTTCGGTGTGCTGTTCGGTGTGCTGCTCAGGCGGTAGCGTCCGAACCAGGGGGAGCAACTCCCCCGCGGCCCAGCGCCGCCCGAAGGTGAAACATAGGGGACTCACTTGCGTAGACTCACGGCCGTCTCGGCCCTCGCCATAGCGGCACTCTTCCTGTCCGGCTGCACATCCGATACGGACGCCAGGGGAGAAAACGTCGCAGAGACCGAGTCTTCAGCCCCTGCTACTGCGTCGACCCAGCCGACTTCCGAAACACCATCCCCGAGGGTGTCCGAAGCGTCCGAGGGAACGCAGGAAACCGCTCCAACCGTGCAGGTTCCGACGCCGGAATCCTCCGCAGCCGAGCTGCCCGCGGCGCCGATCGATTCACCTTCGATCGAGCCCTCCGACCCCGCCATACTGCCGCCGCAAAACGTAACGAACCCATCCCCTGCCCAGCGGAGCGTCGCGCACCCACAGCCTGCCGAAGTGGCCGCACCCACCATCGCTGTACCTCCCGGGCTGCTGCGCATCGGCGGCACCGGGTACGAGCCCGACGAGATGATCTCCATTCTCTTCGCGAGGCCGAACACGGACTACAACCTGCTGAGCCCTGGCGGTGGGGCCAGGCCCGAACCCGTCGTGGTGTACACCGGACCAGACGGCTCCTACACCTTCGACATCGACGTATCCGCCGATCTTGCCACGGGCGAGTACGGCATCATGACCTGGGCGCCCGAGCGTGAACGCGAGAGGATCGGGGCAGGCGAGGAATCCAAGCGATTCCTGACCGTGATCGTCACGAATTAAGCTGGCTTTCGAGCGCGACTCTGCACCCCCGCGAAGGGCGGCTTAGCGCAGTGGGGCCGCACTCGACGCCGGCGGATCCGCTCGAACCGCGCTCGGCGACACGGAGGAGCAGCACTCCTCACTGCCGTTCGCAAACGTAGGGTAGCCGGATGACCATCGAACTTCCTACCGAACGAGCACCCCTCGACCCGCGAGTGGCATCAGCTCTCGACGCATTCACTGGCGCCCCTGACGCAGGCACCCTGGACCGTATCGCTGCAGCTATCACGGCCGCAGATGCCGTCGACGCCCAGCAGGGTATCTATCGAGTCACGGTGGACGACGAGACGGTCGAGCGGATCGCTTTCACGCTCGGCAGGACCTACAACCGCGGCGACGAGTTCGACGTCCGCGACTACACGAAGACAGCAAGGAAGGTCCTCGATGCCCTGACGGGCCAGCCCGCAGTGCCCAGTTGGGGTGACCAGGTCGGAAAGGTGCGCTGACGCGTACCCCGACGGCTGCGCCGTCCTGGAGTAGCGCCCCACCCTAGGAGGGTGGGGCGCTCTCGCCATAGGAGACCGCGAGCCTCGGCCGAATGGAAGGAGCGCCTCGTCCTGGTCGGCATGGGATTCCGCCGTCGCGGGATCGCTTCGTTGAGCCCGAGTCCCTGCCGGAACCGACGAAGGGCGTGCAGTGGGGGGAAGAAAAGGCACCACCGGTGTGGGCAAAGCTCATCTACCCCGGCGGAACCGTGCAGCCGCGACACCAGCCCGCTGGGGGTCGATGAAACGGGCCACACGACGACCGCTGCACCAACAGGCTTCAAGTCCGACACTGACACATCCTGTAGATTTCCCGTGCTGGCGCGGATCTCAGAGGTTCTCAACACTGCTCAATCACCCTCACGTGTTCGAGCCCTACTGCGGCGTCCAGCAGCGTGGTGTTTGACTACAGCACGACGACGGCGGCCTCCCGGTGCGGGGGCCGCCGTCGCCGTCTCCGGGTGGAAGACCGTCCCTTCGTGACGGGCCGACACTCCGATGCTCTCTTCGATCCGCCATGGGCATGAACGGCAGCCGCTGCTCGTATACTCGTCGAGGCCGCAAATGTCCTTGATCAACGTCACCGAACCTGGGCGGAATGTTCCTCTTGCGGCCCCTCAGGAGAACCGATGACAGTTACCCACGACGCTGCCGGACGACGGAGTCAGCCGCGGGCCGGCGGAGCCCGCACCGGCGCGACGAAGGGCGGAGCGCCGCGCAAGGACATCCAGGCGCTGCGCGCCCTCGCCGTCGCCTTCGTCGTGGTCAACCATGCCGCGCCGGGCCTGCTGCCGGGCGGGTACGTGGGCGTGGACATCTTCTTCGTCATCTCCGGGTACCTCATCACCAAGCATCTTCTCGGCGAACTCGAGCGCACCGGACGGATACGTCTCGGTTCGTTCTATGCCCGCCGTGCGGCCCGGCTCCTTCCCACAGCCCTCCTCGTCTCCGTCGTCTCCCTCGTCGTTGCGTGGATCGTGTTGCCCTTCACCCGCTGGGCCGGAATCGCGCAGGAGACACTCGCCGCCAACTTCTACGTCGAGAACTGGGTCCTGGCGCTCAAGTCGGTGGACTATTCCGCGCAGACGGAATCCGCGTCGACGATGCAGCACTACTGGTCGCTGTCCGTCGAAGAGCAGTTCTACCTCGTCTGGCCCCTCCTCCTCGTCGTCGCATTCACCCTCGCCGCCCGCCGGCGCCTTCGGCAACGCGCGCTGCTCACGGTGGTGCTCGCCCTGGTGTTCCTGCTCTCGCTGCTCTTCTGCGTCTACATCACGTACACCAGCAGGAGCGCCGCCTACTTCGTGACGCCGGCTCGGGCGTGGGAGTTCGCCGCGGGGGCCCTCATCGTCCTCCGTGCACCGAGGAGCGGAAGGACCCGCCCCGTCCCCACGACGCTCGCGCTCGCCGGCGTGGCGCAGTACGTGGGCTACGGCCTCATCCTCTTCTCGGCGGTCTCCTTCACCGAGCGGACGCTGTTCCCGGGCTACCTGGCGCTCGTCCCCGTGGTGGGTACGGTCCTCATCATCGCCGCGGGCCCCCAGCATCCTTCCTGGTCACCCAACTCGGTCCTCGCGGTACGTCCGGTGCAGCATCTCGGCGACATCTCCTACTCCCTCTACCTGTGGCATTGGCCGGCCCTGCTCCTCGTGCCGGCCGTCCTCGAACGGGAGCTCCGGCCGCTCGACACGGTGCTGCTCCTGGTGGGAACGGTCGTGCTCGCTTTCCTGAGCAAGGTCCTCGTCGAGGACCCCGCGAGGACGACACTGGTGGCCCGCTACGGCACCCGCAGGGTCATGGTGGTCCTGCTGTCGGTCATGCTCGCGATGATCCTCACCGCCATCGCCATGACAGTCTCCGCAGGCGCTGCAGGAAACCGCCAGCAGGCGGCGCTCGATGCGATCTCGGGTGGTCCGTGCTTCGGCGCGAAGAGCCTTTCCACCCCGGACTGCAGTGATCCCTTCGGTCCACCGGCGCTCGCGAACGTCGGGCCGGACGAGGCGCCCTGGTTCACCGGTGAGGAATGCGCTGAAGCCGAGGACCCGATCGTGGTCAGTGGGGGCGTCCGCCTGAGTACGTGCGACTTCGCCGGCGGCGAGCCCGCAACCGCCGACGTCTGGCTCGTGGGCGACTCGCACGCGGAGCAATGGAAGACCGCTCTCTACGCGCTGGCGAGGGAATCCTCATGGCACCTGCAGGAGAGCCTCGTCGGCGGTTGTCCCTACGTCGGCGTGCGTCGGACGGAGTTCGACGGAAAGCCGACCGACGCACCGTCGCAGGACGCGTGCCTCGGCTGGAGCCAGGAGGTCTCCGACCGCATCGTCGCGGAGAAGCCGGACACGGTGTTCGTCTCGGCCTTCGGCGCGCGCGAGGTGATCGACGACGGCTCGGGTCGGGACCAGGCCAGCCAGTACCGGGACGCTTTCGCCGCCCGCATCGGCCCCTGGGTCGACGCCGGTGTCCGCGTCTATGTCCTGCGTGACACCCCCCTCACGCAGGGCACGATCGGGCCCGCATGCCTGACCGACAATGCCTCTTCGCCCCTGGCGTGCTCCCTGCCGTCACAGGAGGCACTCGCGGGCGATCCCCTCGCCGATGCCGCCCTGGCCCTGGATTCGCCCATGGTGGAGGTCCTCGACCTGCAGGACCAGTTCTGTCCGGACGGACGTTGCTATTCCGCGATCGGCGGCGTTCACGTCTATTTCGACGCCAACCATGTGACCAGCACCTTCATGCGGTCCCTGACGCCGGTCCTCGCCGAACGCCTCGCCGCCGCCGAAGGGTGACGGGCGGGGACGGGAAGACCTAGTACCCGTAGAAGTGCCGCTCGAAGATGGCCCTGCTGCGTCGCGTCATCCGCAGGTAGTCCTCCTCCAGTTCCGAGCCGCTGCCTGGTCCGTATCCGCACCATCGGGCCACCGCCTCGAGGTCCCGCCGCGGGGAGGGCAGCACATCCGAACCGCGACCGCTCCAGATCACGTTCGCTGCGCGGATCCGCGTCGCCAGGCTCCAGCTGTCGCGCAGCAGAGCCGCATCCTCGACCGGGAGGAGGCCTTCGGCAGCGATGACGTCCAGGGCCGCGAGCGTGGACTGTACCCGCAGGGCCGGTATCGCCCGCGCGTGCTGCAGCTGGAGGAGCTGGACCAGCCATTCGACGTCGCTGAGGGCGCCCCGCCCGAGCTTGAGGTGGCGCGACGGATCGGCTCCGCGCGGGAGCCGCTCGGACTCGACGCGGGCCTTGATGCGCCGTATCTCCCGGACGTCGGATTCACCGAGCTGCTGCGGATAGCGCACGGGGTCGATGAGGTCGAGGAACTCGGCCGCCAGCCCGTCGTCGCCCGCGAGGGGCCGTGCGCGCAGGAGCGCCTGCGCCTCCCAGACGAGGGACCAGCGCCGGTAGTACTCGCGGTATGAATCGATGGAGCGCACCATGGCGCCCTGCTTGCCCTCCGGCCGGAGGGCCGCGTCGATCTCCAGGACCCGTTCGGCGAGCACCGCCGGCTTGCACGGCTGGGTGAGCAGGGCCGACAACCGGGCGACGATCGCTTCGGCCTGCTGCTGGGCGGCCGCCTCGTCCACGCCCGGCAGGGGACGATGGACGTAGATGACGTCGGCATCCGAGCCGTAGGTGATCTCGCGGCCGCCCTGCCGCCCCATCGCCATGACGACGACGTCGGTGAGCTGGTCCTCCTGCCCGAACACCTGTTTCTCCGCGACGTGCAGCGCGCCGAGGACTGCCGCGCGGTCCGCGTCGGCCAGCGCCTCCCCCACCTCCGCCTGGGACAGGAGGTTGGAGCTGTCGGCGATGGCGATGCGCAGCAGTTCCCGCCGCCGTATGAGCCGGATCAGCCGGATGGCCTCGCCCGGCTCGGGGTGCCGGCTCATCTTCGACTGGATTTCCTGCCACTGGTCGTCGAAACTCTCGGGGACGAGGGCCGTGTCGGATCCGAGCCACTGGGTCGACTCCGGCGAGACCTCGAGCAGGTCCGTGATGAAGCGGCTGCTCGAGAGGACCGCGCAGAGCCGTTCCGCGGCGGCATTGGAATCGCGCAGCATACCGAGGTACCAGTGGCTCTCGCCGAGGGATTCGCTGAGGCGGCGGAAGCCGAGGAGGCCGGCGTCGGGATCGACGCCGTCGGCGAACCACCCCAGGAGGATGGGCAGGAGCTGCTTCTGCAGCATCGCCCGCCGCCGCAGGCCGCCGGTGAGGGCCTCGATGTGGCGCATGGCGCCGCGCGGGTCCTGGTAGCCGAGGGCGGCGAGCCGGGCCTGGGCCGCCTCGGCCGTCAGCTGGATGTCCTCGGGCTGGAGCGTCGCCGCGTTGTTGAGCAGTGGCCGGTAGAAGATCGACTCGTGGAGCCGTTTCACCAGCCGCCGGGTGCGCTGCCACCGGTCGTGGAGGCTCTGGGCGCTCGGCCGGACGGTGACCATGCATCCTTCGGACGATCGCGCCAGAGCGCGCAGCGCGGTCTCGTCCTCCGGCATGAGGTGTGTCCGCCGCATCTGCATGAGCTGGATCCGGTGCTCGAGGACGCGCAGGTAGCGGTAGGAGTCATCGAGGTCCAGGGCGTCCGAACGGCCGATGTACCCGGCGGCGCTGAGCGCTCCGATCGCCGAGACGGTGTCCTTGGCCCGCACCGACTCGTCCAGCCGGCCATGGACGAGCTGCAGCAGCTGGACGGTGAACTCGACGTCGCGCAGCCCGCCCGGTCCGAGCTTGAGCTGTCGGGCCTCCTCGTCCCGCGGGATGTTGTCGGTGACGCGGCGACGCATGGCGCGGACGGCCTCGACGAACCCTTCCCGCTGCGACGACGCCCACACGAAGGGAGCGATGGCTTCTTCGTAGCGGCGGCCGAGCTCGGGATCGCCCGCGGCTGCCCGGGCCTTCAGGAGCGCCTGGAACTCCCAGGTCTTCGCCCACCGCTCGTAGTAGGACACGTGCGACTGCAGGGTCCGCACGAGCTGCCCGTCCTTGCCTTCCGGGCGCAGGTTCGCATCGACCTCCCAGAGCGCCGGTTCCGGCCCCGGTGAGTAGACGCCGCGGGACATGCCGGACGCCAGTCCGGTACCGATCCGCGTGAGGGTCGTGTCGTCGAGGTCCTGGCCCTCCACCACGTACACCACGTCGACGTCGGAGATGTAGTTCAGTTCGCGGGCGCCGCTCTTGCCCATGGCGATGACCGCCAGTTTCACCCGCGCGACGGCGTCGGGCCCGTACACCTCGCCCAGCTCCGCCCGCGCGACGGCGAGGGAGGCCTCCAGCGCCGCGGCGGCGAGGTCGGCCAGTTCACGGGCGACGACGGGCAGGTAGTCGACCGGCGAGCAGTGGCACAGATCCCGCACGGCCAGGTCCGTCAGGAGCCGCCGGTAGGCCACCCTCAGCCCGCAGTAGGCGTCGACGCCCATGACGCCGGCCACCGGGTTGTCCTCCGCAGGATCGGCACCGACGGAGCGGAGCAGCTCCGATCTGACCTGTTCGGGTGCCACGACGGGCGGTGCGGCAGGCCCGGGCCGCACGACGTCCAGGTGCTCGGGATGCCGCATGAGGAACTCGCCGAGCGCCTCGGACGCCCCCAGGAGCCGGAAGAACGGCCCGCGCCGCCCGTCGTCGGAGAATGCGGCCGAGGCGGCCTTCCGGTTCACGGCCAGCAGCCGCACGAAGGACTGCAGCGCCTGGTCCGGGTTCGCTGCCACCGCGAGTCCGTCGAAGAGGTCGTCGTCGTTCAGCCCCTGCAGCTCCGGCGCATCCAGGAAGCGCCGGCTCTTCTCGAGGTCGGTGAAGCCGTAACTGATCAGCTTGCGGTTAAGGCTCATGCGCCAACACTAGCCATCGCAGCAGGCCTGCCAGCAGGCCCTACAGGATGTTGAGATTCCGGCGCAGCTCGTACGGGGTCACCTCGATCCGGTAGTCGTGCCACTCCGCCCGCTTGTTCCGCAGGAAGTTCTCGAAGACCTGCTCCCCCAGGATGTCGGCCACGAGCTCCGAATCCTCCATGACGCGGATCGCGTCATGGAGGCTCGCGGGCAGCGGGGCGTGCCCCATCGCGCGGCGCTCGGCCGGGGTCAGGCTCCAGACGTCGTCCTCGGCGGCGGGCGGCAGCTCGTAGCCCTCCTCGATCCCCTTGAGGCCGGCGCCCAGCAGCACCGAGTAGGCGAGGTAGGGGTTGCTCGCCGAATCGATGCCGCGGTACTCGATGCGCGCGGACTGGCCCTTGTTGGGCTTGTAGAGCGGAACGCGGACCAGGGCGGAGCGGTTGTTGTGGCCCCAGGAGAGGTAGCTGGGCGCCTCGCCGCCGCCCCACAGGCGCTTGAACGAGTTCACGAACTGGTTGGTCACGGCCGTGAACTCGGGGGCATGCCGGAGGATGCCGGCGATGAACTGGCGCGCCGTCGTCGACAACTGGAATTCGGCGCCGGCCTCGAAGAACGCGTTGGTGTCGCCCTCGAACAGCGAGAAGTGCGTGTGCATGCCCGAGCCGGGGTGCTCGGAGAAGGGCTTGGGCATGAAGGTGGCGTAGCTGCCGGAGGTCAGCGCGACCTCCTTGATGATCGTCCTGAACGTCATGATGTTGTCCGCGGTCTGCAGTGCGTCCGCGTACCGCAGGTCGATCTCGTTCTGGCCCGGTCCGGCCTCGTGGTGGCTGAACTCGACGGAGATACCCACGGACTCGAGCATCGCGACGGCGGTCCTGCGGAAGTCCTGGGCCACGCCGCCGGGCACGTGGTCGAAGTACCCGGCGGAATCGACGGGCACGGGCTGCCCGTCAGCGCCGAGTTCGGCGGACTTCAGCAGGTAGAACTCGATCTCCGGGTGGGTGTAGCAGGTGAAGCCCATGTCGGCGGCCTTCGCCAGGGTCTTCTTGAGCACGCCGCGTGGATCAGCGGTGGACGGCTGGCCGTCGGGCGTGAGGATGTCGCAGAACATGCGCGACGTCTGCTCCTTGTCGCCACGCCACGGCAGGATCTGGAACGTGGTCGGATCGGGCTGGGCCAGCATGTCCGACTCGTAGATGCGGGCGAGGCCCTCGATCGACGATCCGTCGAAGCCGAGGCCTTCCTCGAAGGCCCCTTCCACTTCCGCGGGAGCCAGGGCGACGGACTTCAGTGAACCGACGACGTCGGTGAACCACAGGCGCACGTAACGGACGTCGCGCTCCTCGATCGTTCGCAGTACGAACTCCTGCTGCCGGTCCATGACCATCCTCATTCCTTGATTCGTCACCCGCGCCCTCTCGGGCTGCGGGCTGTCCATGCCCGACGTCGTGCGCGTCCGGCGCGCCCGCTCGGGGCACCCACGGCGCACCCACGGTGCCGCCGGGCGCGCGTGGGCCTGCCGTTCTCACTCTACTGACCCGGACGGGCGGATCAGGCGTGGCGGCCCCGTCCATTCTGGCGCGCCGACGTTAACGCCCGGTTACGCGCCCTCCGAGGAAGCGATCATCGGGTACCGGGAGGGACGTGACGGGGCCGGGAAGCGGCGCCGGCCGTCCGATAGTCTCGTTCCATGACTTCCGCCGAACTGCCTGCACCCTACGGAGAGGGAGCGGCCGCGGCCCCCCGGTCCGGCGCTGCCGCCCACCCGGCGCGGCCCGGGCGGATCCGGATCCACCACCTGCAGCAGGCCAAGGACCAGGGCAGGCACTTCGCGATGCTGACGGCGTACGACCAGTACGCGGCCCAGGTGTTCGACGAGGCGGGCATCGAGCTGCTCCTCGTGGGCGATTCGGCCGCCAACAACGTGCTGGGACATGCCACGACCCTGCCGATCACCCTGGACGAGATGATCCTGTTCAGTAGGGCGGTGAGCACGGCGGCCAAGCGCGCGCTCGTGGTGGCGGACCTGCCCTTCGGCAGCTACGAGGTCTCCCCCCAGCAGGCCGTCGAGTCCTCGGTCCGCCTCCTCAAGGAGGGCCTGGTGCAGGCGGTCAAGATGGAAGGAGGCGCGGACTATGCGGACACCGTGCGTGCCCTCGTCCGTGCCGGGATCCCGGTCATGGCGCACATCGGCTTCACGCCGCAGAGCGAACACGCCCTCGGCGGCTACCGGGTCCAGGGCCGGGGCGACGCCTCCCGGCGCATCGTGGACGACGCCGTCGCGCTGGCGGACGCGGGAGCGTTCTGCATCCTGATGGAGATGGTCCCCGGTGAGACGGCGGACGCGGTGGATGCCGCCGTTCGGGTACCCACCATCGGCATCGGCGCGGGGCCGGGCACGACGGGCCAGGTCCTCGTCTGGCAGGACATGGCCGGGCTCCGCGGGGGCAGGCAGGCCACGTTCGTCAAGCAGTACGCCGATGTGCGGACGGTCCTCTCGGACGCGGCGCGGGCCTACGCGGACGACGTGCGGGACGGCACGTTCCCCGGCCCGGAGCACACCTTCTAGCGGGGTCGCACCCGCCCGGACCGGTCCTAGTCGTCGTCCTTGTCCCACGCGTCGTTGCGCTGCTGGACCTTCTCGAGGGCTTTCTCCGCCTCGGCCCGTGTGGCGTACGGACCGATCAGCTGGGACCAGTCCGACTGCCGGTCCTCTTCGACCTCGTGCGTGCGCACATTGAACCAGTACTCCGTCATGTCGACCTCCTAGATCCGGGGCAGGGCCGGTGTCACCGGCCCATCACGGCGTCGCCGCCTTTCGGCCGCCCACCGGGGCCCGCTATAGGATCAAGGGTATGCCCCAGTCTTCCGCCACCGCTCCCCTCGGCACCCTGACCCCCGGCACCGTCTCACCCCAGCGACCCGTTCCCCCGGGCATCACCCGGCCTGAATACGTGGGCCGGAAGGCGCCGGCGCCGTTCACCGGATCCGAGGTGAAGACCCCGGAGACGATCGAGAAGATCCGGGTCGCCAGCAGGATCGCGGCCTCCGCCATCGTGGAGGTCGGCAGGCACGCGGAGCCCGGGGTCACCACCGACCACCTGGACCGCATCGGCCACGAATTCCTGCTCGACCACGGCGCCTACCCCTCGACCCTGGGCTACCGGGGCTTCCCCAAGTCGCTGTGCTCCTCGCTCAACGAGGTCATCTGCCACGGCATCCCCGACTCGACGGTCATCCAGGACGGGGACATCCTGAACATCGACATCACCGCCTACAAGGACGGCGTCCACGGCGACACGAACTACACGTTCTGCATCGGCGACGTCGACGAGGAGTCGCGCCTGCTCGTCGAACGCACGCAGGAATCCCTGAACCGCGCCATCCGCGCCGTGGCGCCCGGCCGCGAGATCAACGTCATAGGACGCACCATCGAGTCCTACGCGAGGCGCTTCGGTTATGGTGTTGTCCGTGACTTCACCGGGCACGGCGTCGGAGAAGCCTTCCACACGGGCCTGATCATCCCGCACTACGACGCCGCTCCCGCCTACAACCGCGTCATCGAGCCGGGGATGGTCTTCACCATCGAACCGATGCTGACGCTCGGGACCATCGACTGGACCATGTGGGCGGATGACTGGACCGTCGTCACGAAGGACCGGAAGAGGACAGCGCAGTTCGAGCACACACTCGTTGTCACCGACCGCGGCGCGGAGATCCTGACCCTGCCCTGACGCAGCCGCCCGCGGACCCGCGCCCGCACACCGCACCACCCCGATCCCGGCTCACGCCGGCCCACACTTCGACGGAGAATCATGGCCAAGGACACCGACAAGAAGAAATCGAAGAAGATTCCCACCACCGTCATCGGTATCGACATCGGCGGCACCGGCATCAAGGGCGGCATCGTCGACCTGGACAAGGGCGTCATCATCGGCGAGCGGTATCGCATCCCGACGCCGAAGCCCGCGACGCCGGAAGCCGTGGCCGACGTCGTCGCGCAGATCGTCACCGAACTGTCCTCGCGCCCCGAAGGCCCCCCCGCCGAAGTGCCGGTGGGAGTCACGTTCCCCGCCATCATCCAGCACGGGGTCGCGCGCTCTGCTGCGAACGTGGACAAGAGCTGGGTCGATACCGACGTCGATGCCCTGTTCACGAAGGTCCTCGGTCGTGACGTCCACGTGATCAACGACGCCGATGCCGCCGGCCTCGCCGAGGTCCGCTACGGCGCCGGCAAGGGGAAGATGGGCACCGTCCTCGTCATCACCCTCGGCACCGGGATCGGCTCGGCCTTCATCTTCGACGGCAAGCTCGTGCCCAACGCCGAACTCGGCCACCTCGAGATCGACGGGCACGACGCCGAGACCAAGGCCTCGGCCGTCGCCCGCGAACGCGACGGCATCGACTGGGACGAGTACGCCGTCCGCCTCCAGCGCTACTTCTCGCACGTGGAGTTCCTCTTCTCCCCCGAGCTGTTCATCGTGGGCGGCGGCATCTCGAAGCGGAGCAGCGAGTACCTGCCGTCGCTGCAGCTGCGCACCCCCATCATCCCGGCACAGCTGAAGAATCACGCCGGTATCGTGGGCGCCGCCCTGCAGGCGGCACTGCTCTTCACGCCGAAGGCCTGAGGCCCGCAACGCCGAAGCCCGGTACGGATCGGATCCGTACCGGGCTTCTGCGTTCCCCGGCACCTGCCACGCCGCTGCGGACGGTGGAACCGGTGGTGGCGTCGGCTTCCCCTCCGCAGCCACCACCGGGGTCTTCTGGGCGCTAGTGCGCCGTCAACGGCCGTTGCGCCCCGGTGGGCACCCGCTCGTTGTCCTTCGCCTGGCGGCGGAGGGTCTCGATGGCCTCCTCGAAGTCCTCGAGCGACTCGAAGCCCTGGTACACGCTCGCGAAGCGCAGGTAGGCGATCTGGTCCAGCTTCCGCAGCGGTCCGAGGATGGCCAGCCCTACCTCATGGGCGTCGATCTCCGCCACGCCACTCGCCCGTACGTTTTCCTCGACCTCCTGCGCCAGGAGCGCGAGGTCGTCCTCGGTCACCGGCCGGCCCTGGCAGGCCTTGCGGACGCCGTTGATGATCTTCGTCCGGCTGAAGGGTTCGCCCGCACCCGAGCGCTTGACGACGCTCAGGCTCGTGGTCTCCACGGTGCTGAAGCGACGGCCGCACTGGGGGCACTGGCGGCGGCGGCGGATCGCGGACCCGTCATCCGCGAGGCGACTGTCGACGACGCGGGAGTCGGGGTTACGGCAGTACGGACAGTACATCGCTACCCCTCCACCTCGAAAACACTTGCCGTGCCCATTTTAGGACTACATATGGTGAAACAACAACACTGTAATTACCAGATGTAGTGTCCGGGCTCATTCCGGGGCCCCGGGCGGCAGGCCCTGGAACCGTGCCGTGACGGCCTCGCCGTGAGCCGGCAGGTTCTCCGCCTGCGAGAGGGAGACGATGGACGACGACACCTCGTGCAGCGCGGCGCGATCGTAGTCGACGAGCTGCACCGCTCGCAGGAACGTGGTGACGTTGAGCCCGGATGCGAAGGCCGCGGTCCCGCTCGTGGGCAGGACGTGGTTGGACCCGGCGCAGTAGTCCCCGAGGCTGACGGGACTGTAGGCACCGACGAAAACGGCACCCGCATTGCGGATCCGTCCCGCCACGGCGCGGGCATCCGCCGTCTGGACCTCGAGGTGTTCCGCGGCGTAGGCATCGCACACCGCGATGCCGTGGTCGATGTCGTCGACCAGGATCACCCCTGACTGCGGGCCGGACAGTGCCGTACGCACCCGGTCGGCGTGGCGCGTCGCACCCGCGCGCACCTCCAGGACCTTGACGACGGCGGCAGCCAGTTCCTCGGAATCGGTGACGAGCACCGACGCCGCCTGGGGATCGTGCTCGGCCTGGCTCACGAGATCGGCCGCGACGAGGTCGGCGTCCGCCGTGGCATCGGCGAGGACGGCGATCTCGGTGGTGCCGGCCTCGGAATCGATGCCGACCCGGCCCCGGACGAGGCGCTTGGCGGTCGCCACGAAGACGTTGCCCGGCCCCGTGACGACGTTGACGGGATCGATCCCACGGCCGGATCCCGACGGGTCCGGGATACCGTACGCGAGGGCCGCGACCGCCTGCGCGCCACCCATGGCATACACCTCGGTGATCCCGAGCATCGAGGCCGCCGCGAGGATGACGGGGTGCGGCCAGCCGCCGAACTCCTTTTGGGGCGGCGAGGCGAGGGCGATCGATCCGACGCCGGCGGCCTGCGCCGGCACGACGTTCATCACCACGGACGACGGGTAGACGGCCAGCCCGCCGGGAACGTAGAGACCCACGCGGTCCACGGCGATCCACTTGTGCGTGAGGAGGGCGCCGGGCGCCACCTCCACCTCGACGTCGGCGGGAACCTGTGCCTGCGCGAAGATGCGCGCACGCCGGATGGCCTCCTGCAGGGCCGCGCGGACGTCGTCGTCGAGCCCCGCCGCAGCAGCCTCGATGACGTGCGCGGGCACCCTCGGGTGTTCCTGCTCCACGCTGTCGAACCGCCGGGCGAGGTCGCCCAGCGCCTCGAACCCGCGCGCGCGGACGTCGTCGATGATCGCCTGGACGGCGGCCTCCGAGGACTGGGCACTGGCCGCCGCCCTCGGCATCGCGCGCTTCAGGTCACCCGGGGACAGGCTGCGCCCCCGGAGATCGATGGTGCGGAAGCCGACGGTCGGGGAGGTGCTGGGCGCTGGAGTCACCCTGGAAGTCTATCGGGAGCGCTGCAGGAAGGATGCTGCCGGAGAGGGCATCAGGTCCTTCGGCGCGCCAGGCCGATGAGGGCGGTGGCGAAGATGATCACGGCGGCGACGGCCGGCCAGATCGCGAGGGCCCCGTAGGACCGCAGCAGGAAGTCCGAACCGGGCAGGTCGTCCCGCCCGTGCGGTCCGAAGAGGTAGGCGAAGCCTTCGCCGACCCCGAGGGCGAGGAGCGAACCGAGGATCGATCCACCGAGCGCGGCCAGGATGCGCGCCACCACTCCCGGCAGGTTCAGGCGGATCGCGACGACGGCGCCGACGGCGATGCCGGCGATGAGTTCGAGCCCGGCGAGGGTGAGGTCGCGGAGCACCCATTCCGTGGCGACCTCGGGATCCCCGAAGAGGCGCCCGGTCGGGGCGAGGAGCCACCACGCCGCGCCGATCACGGCACCGAGCAGGATCGTGGAACCGAGCCACCAGAACACGCCGGCCGGCGGGACCGACCGGCGGTCCTCGGCCACCGCGTAGACAGGAGGCGGATAGTTGCTTGAACCGGTGTCCGGCTCCTGGCTGGCGCGCATGACTTCTACATTAACAAACCGCCCTGCGTCCGGGCACCGCGCCTAGGGTGGTGATGGCAGCGTGAACGGCCTCCGCTCGGAGGGGGCCTGTCCGCAAGCGCGTTGTCCGCCGCCGTCGATCCCCGGAGGAACCACGTGAACAACCCCAGCATCGCGCCAGCAGTCCTGCAGCCAGCGCCCGAACTGCACGGCGAATCCTTCCGCGAGGTGTTCCGGCGCCACGCCGCCGGCGTCGCCATCATCACGGCGACCTACAACGGCGCCCCGTACGGCTTCACCGCGACGTCCGTCGCCTCGCTGTCCGCCGAACCGCCGCGCTTCTCCTTCAACATGGCCAGGACGTCCTCCTCGTGGCCGGCGGTCGCGAACACCAACTTCGTGGGGGTGCACATGCTCAGCACCGAGAACGAGGGGCTGGCGAACCGTTTCGCCCGCACGAAGGACCGCTTCAGGGGCGACCACTGGGAACCGGGGCCCGAGGGCGTCCCCGTCCTCAAGGACGTCGCCGGCTGGCTCGTGGGGCGGATCAGCATGCGCCTGTCCTTCGAGAACAACGCCGTCGTGGTCGCCGAGGTCGTCGCAGCGAGCATCGGGCCGGACGGCGCTCCCCTGCTCTACCATGGCGGCAGCTACGGCACACCGGCGGCCACCGACTACGTCATCTAGCCGGCGCCGACGCGGTCCAGCCGGCGCCGACGCGGCTCAGGCGTCGAGGCAGGCAGGGCCGAGCAGCACCTTGAGGTCGCCGAAGAGCCCCGGCGTCGGATTGACCCGCAGGTCGACGCCGAGTTTCATCACCTCGACCTTGCGGGAACCGTTGAGGCGGATCAGCACCTCGCTCGTGCCCGGGTGGGTCCTCAGCACGTCGCCGAGCGCGGTCACGGCCGTCTCGGTGGCCTTGTGCTGCAGCATCGAGATCACCACCGGCCCGGAGTGTCCCTCGCTGAGGTCCGGTACGGAGAGTTCCTGGGCGTTGAGCATCACGGCGCCGTCGTCCCGGCGCTGCAGGCGTCCGCGGACCACCACGATGAGGTCCTCCGCCAGCACGCCGGAGATCGGACCGTAGACCTGGCCGAAGAACATGACCTCCATGGAGCCGGCGAGGTCCTCGACCTCGGCCCGGGCGTAGGCGTTGCCGCTGTTCTTCGCGATCCTGCGCTGCAGGGAGGTGATCATGCCGGCGATGGTGACGATGGCGCCGTCCGCCGGTCCTTCCTCACTGATGATCGACGGGATGGAGGAATCGGCGTGCTGGCTGAGGATGCCCTCCAGGCCCTGCAGCGGGTGGTCGGACACGTAGAGCCCGAGCATGTCCCGTTCGAAGGAGAGCTTGTCCTTCTTGTCCCACTCGGGCAGGTCGGGCACCTCCACGGAGAGGCCGCCCACGGAGCCCCCGGCGTCGTCGAACGCGCTGAAGAGGTCGAACTGGTTCGCCGCCTCGTTGCGCTTGAGGACGATCACGGAGTCCACGGCCTCCTCGTGGATCATCGCCAGGGCCCGGCGGGGGTGCCGCAGGGAGTCGAAGGCTCCGGCCTTGATGAGGGATTCGATGGTGCGCTTGTTGCAGACGACTGCTGGCACCTTCTGCAGGAAGTCGCTGAAGGAGCTGAAGGCGCCCTTCTCCTCCCGCGCGCCGACCATCGCGCCGACGACGTTCGCACCCACGTTGCGGATGGCCCCCATGCCGAAGCGGATGTCCTTGCCGACCGGGGTGAAGTTCACGCTCGACTCGTTGACGTCCGGCGGCAGGACGGTGATGCCCATGCGGCGGCACTCGTTGAGGTAGATCGCCAGCTTGTCCTTGTCGTCGCCGACGCTCGTGAGCAGCGCCGCCATGTACTCCGCCGGATAGTGCGCCTTGAGGTACGCCGTCCAGTAGGAGACGAGGCCGTAGGCCGCGGTGTGGGCCTTGTTGAACGCGTAGTCCGAGAAGGACTCGAGCACGGTCCACAGCTTGTCCATCGCGGCCTGGGAGTACCCGTTGGCCTTCATGCCCGCGAAGAAGTCCGCCTGCTGCTTGTCCAGCTCGGACTTCTTCTTCTTACCCATGGCGCGGCGCAGCATGTCCGCCTGGCCGAGGGTGAAGTTCGCCAGCTTCTGCGCCGCCGACATGACCTGCTCCTGGTACACGATCAGGCCGTACGTCCCGCCGAGGATCTCCTCGAGCGGCCCCTCGAGCTCGGGGTGGATCGGCTCGATGTCCTGCAGCCCGTTCTTGCGCAGCGCGTAGTTCGTATGCGAGTTCACGCCCATGGGGCCGGGCCGGTAGAGCGCGAGGACGGCGGAGATGTCCTCGAAGTTGTCGGGGCGCATGAGCTTCAGGAGCGAGCGCATGGGACCGCCGTCGAGCTGGAAGACGCCCAGCGTGTCGCCGCGCGCCAGGAGCTCGTAGGACTCCTTGTCATCGAGCTCCAGGTCCTCGAGCACGAGCTCGGTGTCCTTGTTGGCCTTGATGTTCTCGACGGCGTCCGTGATGATCGTCAGGTTCCTCAGGCCGAGGAAGTCCATCTTGATCAGTCCGAGCCCCTCGCACGTGGGGTAGTCGAACTGCGTGATGATCTGGCCGTCCTGCTCGCGGCGCATGATCGGGATGATGTCGATCAGTGGATCCGAGGACATGATGACGCCCGCGGCGTGCACGCCCCACTGGCGCTTCAGCCCTTCGAGGCCGAGCGCCGTCTCGAAGACCTTCGCGGAGTCGGCGTCGGTCTTCAGGAGTTCGCGCAGTTCCTCGGCCTCCGAGAAACGCTTGGCGTCCTTGTTGTGCACGTCCGCCAGGGCGAGGCCCTTGCCCATGACGTCCGGCGGCATGGCCTTCGTGAGGCGCTCGCCCGTGGAGAACGGGTAGCCCATGACGCGGGAGGAGTCCTTGAGGGCCTGCTTGGCCTTGATGGTGCCGTACGTGACGATCATGGCCACGCGCTCGTCGCCGTACTTCTCGGTGACATAGCGGATGACCTCCGAGCGGCGGCGATCATCGAAGTCGACGTCGAAGTCGGGCATGGAGACGCGCTCGGGGTTCAGGAACCGCTCGAAGATGAGCCCGTGCTTGAGCGGGTCGAGGTCGGTGATGCGCATCGCGTACGCCACCATCGAGCCCGCACCCGAGCCGCGGCCCGGCCCCACCCGGATCCCGTTGTTCTTGGCCCAGTTGATGAAGTCCGCGACCACCAGGAAGTAGCCGGGGAAGCCCATCTGGGTGATGACGCCGACCTCGAACTCCGCCTGCTTGCGGACGTCGTCGGGCACGCCGGCGGGGTAGCGGAACTGCAGGCCCGTCTCGACCTCCTTGACGAACCAGGACTGTTCGTTCTCCCCCTCCGGCACCGGGAAGCGCGGCATGTAGTTGGCCTTGGTGTTGAACTCGACGTCGCACCGCTCGGCGATGAGCAGCGTGTTGTCGCAGGCCTCGGGATAGTCCCTGAAGATCGCCCGCATCTCGGCGGGAGACTTGAGGTAGAACTCGTCGGCGTCGAACTTGAAGCGCTTGGGATCCGCGAGGGTCGAGCCGGACTGGACGCAGAGCAGCGCGGCGTGCGCCTTGGAGTCCTCGGCGTGGGTGTAGTGCAGGTCGTTGGTGGCCACGAGGGGCAGGCCGAGCTCCTTCGCGAGCCGGATCAGGTCGGCCTTGACGTTCCGCTCGATGTCGAGCCCGTGGTCCATCAGCTCGCAGAAGTAGTTCTCCGCACCGAAGATGTCGCGGAAGTCCGATGCCGCCTGCCGCGCCTCGTCGTAGAGGCCGAGCCGGAGCTTGGTCTGCACCTCGCCCGAGGGGCAGCCGGTCGTCGCGATGAGGCCCTTGCCGTAGGTCTGCAGGAGGTCGCGGTCCATGCGCGGCTTGTAGAGGTATCCCTCGAGGGACGCCAGCGAGGACATCCGGAAGAGGTTGTGCATTCCCCCGGTGGTCTCGGACCAGAGGGTCATGTGGGTGTACGCGCCGGCGCCCGAGACGTCGTCGCGCCCTCCGCCGCCCCACTGGACGCGCGTGCGGTCGTTCCGCGCGGTGCCCGGGGTCAGGTACGCCTCGACGCCGATGATGGGCTTGATACCCGCGCTGTTGGCCTTGCTCCAGAAGTCGAAGGCCCCGAAGACGAACCCGTGGTCCGTGGTCGCGAGGGCCTTCATCCCGAGTTCCTCGGTGTGGCTGAACAGGTCCGTCAGGCGGGCCGCGCCGTCGAGCATGGAGTACTCGGTGTGGTTGTGGAGATGGACGAACGAGTCTGTTGATGCAGGAGTAGCCACCGGACAAGTCTAGTGCTCCCCCACCCCACGGGCCGTCGCCGGACCTATCGTCCGAGGTGGCTACGGCGTGTCACACGAGTCCGTTCGACAGGGCGGTCAGGGCGTACGCGAGGTCGACCGGGTAGGGACTCGTGACCGAGACCGGCTCCCCGGTCCGGGGGTGTGCGAAGCCCAGGCGGTGCGCGTGCAGCCACTGCCGCGTGAGGCCGAGCTCGGCGGCGAGCCGCGGATCCGCCCCGTACGTGAGGTCTCCCGCGCAGGGGTGGCGCAACGCGGAGAAGTGCACCCGGATCTGGTGTGTGCGGCCCGTTTCGAGGTGCACCTCCAGGAGGCTCGCGCGGCCGAAGGCCTCGAGGACCTCGTAGTGGGTCACCGAGTCCCGGCCTCCCTCCATCACCGCGAAGCGCCACTCGTGGTGGGGGTGCCGGCCGATGGGGGCGTCGATCGTGCCCTTCAGCGGCTCCGGGAGGCCCTGCACGACGGCGTGGTAGACCTTCTCGACCGTCCGCTCCTTGAAGGCGCGCTTCAGAGCGGTGTAGGCGGGCTCCGTCTTGGCGACCACCATCGCACCCGAGGTCCCGACGTCGAGACGGTGCACGATGCCCACGCGCTCGGGTGCTCCGGACGTCGAGATCCGGTAGCCGGCCGCTGCGAGGGCTCCGACGACGGTCGGCCCGACCCACCCCGGCGACGGATGCGCGGCGACGCCGACCGGCTTGTCCACGACGACGAAGTCCTCGTCGTCGAGCAGGATGCCCATGCCGTCGACGGCCTCCGGGATCACACGGTGCTTGTCCTCGGGATCCGGCAGGTCCACGTCGATGCGGTCGCCGCTCCGGACACGGTCGGATTTCGCGAGGCGGACGCCGTCGCGCAGCACCCTCCCGTCGGCGCACCACTGCGCGATCGCGGACCGGGACACCTCCAGGAGCCGCGCGAGGGCGGCGTCGGCGCGGCTTCCCCCGTCCGTGTCCGCGATCACGACCTCCCGGTGCTCAGCGGCCATGACCGTCTCCGGTCGTGGGACCCGCGGCGTCGTCGGGCGGGGTCGCCGCGTCGGACCGCCCGCCATCGCTGGGCCTGCCGTCCATGCCGATCCCCCGCAGGGTCAGGATGCAGATGAGCACCACCCCGCTGACCACGGCGGAATCGGCGATGTTGAAGATGGCGAAGTTCGGCAGGGCGATGAAGTCCACGACGTGCCCCTGGCCGAAGGACGGTTCCCTGAAGAGCCGGTCCGTGAGGTTGCCGAGCGCACCACCGAGGACCAGGCCCAGAGCCACCGACCAGCCCCACGACGCCACCTTCCTCACCTGCAGCACGATCGCGGCGGCGACGACCACCATGATGATCGTGAAGACCCAGGTGTAGTCCGTGCCGATCGAGAAGGCCGCGCCGGGATTGCGGATGAAGCGCCAGTTGAGCAGCGGCGGGAGGACGGGCGTGACCTGGCCCTCGCTCATGGTCGAGACGACCCACCACTTCGTGAGCTGGTCGAATACGTAGGCGGTGACGGTGCACAGGAGCATCACGACGCCGTAGCGCGCCGGGTTCCTGCCGGCATCGCCGGGCTCGGCGCCGGGCCGGGTCTGTGCGACGGAATCCTCCGCGGCCTCCCCTGCCCCGTCCGGCTCGGGCGTGGGGTCGGCTGGCTGGTGCTCGTTCACGGTCCATCCAAGGTCTCGGTGCTGATGGAAGTGCCGCTACGGGGGCCGTAACGGCGGAAGGGCCGGTTGCCGGGGTCATGCCCCCGGCAACCGGCCCTTCCATGGCGGGCCCGACGACGGTCGGGCCGGATGTACTGCTAGGAGGCCGTCGCGTCGGACGCGAGCGAACCGCGGGCATCCAGGTCGCGGAGCTGGCCCTCGATGTAGGCCTTGAGTCGCGCCCGGTAGTCGCTCTCGAAGCCACGGAGCTGCTCGACCTTGCGCTCGAGGACGCTCTTCTGCTCCTCGAGGTCCCCGAGGGTCTTGCGGCTCTTCTCCTGGGCGTCATTGACGAGGCCGCTGGCCTCGATCTGCGCCTCGGCGATGATCTTGTCGCGCTGCTCGACACCGGCGTTGACGTACTCGTCGTGCAGGCGCTGCGCCATGGCCAGGACGCCTGCGGCGGACTCGGCGCTTCCGGTGGACGCTGCAGGAGCGGCCGGCGCGGGAGCCGGCGTGGGCTCCTCGTCCGTCGTGGTGACTGCTGATGCCCTGGCCTCCGTGGAGACATCCTCGGTCTGCGAGCTCGCCGCGACCGGTGCGGGCACCGACGTGGTCTGCGTGGCGTCGGACGAACCGTCGCCGATCCTGCGTCGCAGTTCCTCGTTCTCGGAGTTCAGGCGGCGGAGTTCGACGACGATCTCGTCGAGGAAGTCATCCACTTCGTCCTGGTCGTAGCCCTCGCGGAACTTGGTCGGCTGGAACCTCTTGTTGACAACGTCTTCTGGCGTCAAAGCCATCTGGTCACCTCATACTCTTGGAAGCCCGCCCACCGGAAAAGCGGACATGGCTGCGGGTACCGAATTGTGGACATGAATTACTCGATTCACGCCGAACTGTGAATCAGCGTATATCTTCTCGAACTGCATCACGAAACGGACTCGGACGCTAGTCCGCGAGACCCGCAGACACGGACATCAGGATCAGCACCACGATGAAGAGCACCAGGACAGCGAGATCGAGCTGCACTCCGCCGAGGCGCAGCGGTGGGATGAGTCGTCGGAGTGCCTTGATGGGCGGATCGGTGACCGAGTAGACGCCCGAGGCGAGCACCAGTGCGGACTTCTGCGGCCGCCAGTCGCGCGCGAAGCCCTGGACGGCGTCGTAGATGATGCGCAGGATCAGGGCGAGCTGGAACAGCATCAGTACGAGGTAGATCAGTGCGAATACCAAACTCACAGAGCGGTTCCAGTCCTTCGGGCCTTGAGGGGGTCGAACGCGACCGTGGAGGCCGCAGGGCTCAGCTCTGGTTGAAGAAGCTGGTCTGTGCTTCGCTCGCCTTCAGGTCCTCGCCGAGGACTTCAATATACGACGGCGAGAGCAGGAACACCTTATTGGTGACCCGCTCGATGCTGCCGTGGAGGCCGAAGACCAGCCCTGCCGAGAAGTCGACGAGCCGCTTGGCGTCGGCCTCGCCCATGTCGGTGACGTTCATGATCACGGGGATGCCGTCGCGGAAGCTCTCGCCGATCAGCTTGGCATCGTTGTAGGAGCGGGGGTGGATCGTGGTGATCTGGCGCAGGGCCGCGGAGTCCTCGCGGGACGACGGCGCGCGCTTGATCGGCGTCACGGGGGCGCGGTACTCCTCGGCGGGAGCTACGCGGGCGGCGGGAGCGGGCTCCAGGTGGCGTTCGTCGCGGTCGTAGTCCACTGAATACTCCTCGTTCCTGCTGTGCGCGCTTTTCGTTTCGGGCTCGTAGTGCTCATCACCATCGGCGAGCCCAAGGTAGATCATCGTCTTGCGCAGTGCGCCAGCCATGGTGACTCCTGTTCTGAGAGAGTGGATTGGTGGGTTCCGGGGCATGCCCCACTCGGCAGACCCGGCCGCCCGTCGTGCCGCCGTTCTAGCTCAGACGCTACCCCACGGCCGGACGCGGACCGAGGACATCAGAACCAATCCGCAGGTGTGTCGCCCCGGCGGCGATGGCCTCCTCGAGGTCGCCGCTCATACCGGCCGAAACGGCCGAAGCCGAGGGTGCGACGGCGCGCACCGTCTCAGCGATCCGCAGCAGGCGACCGAAGGCCGCTGCCGGGTCTGCGCCCAACGGCGCGACAGCCATGACCCCGGCGAGCCGGAGACCGGCAGTCCCCGCCACGGCTCCGGCGAGGTCGGCGGCCTCCTCCGGATGGGCTCCTCCCCTCCCGCCGGATGCGGCTCCCGGGTCGAGGTCGAACTGGAGGAAACAGTCGAGGTCGGCACGGGCGGCGAGGCCCGCAGCCGCCCGCCGTTCCTGCTCCGCTGCGACGGCCTTCCCCAGGGACACGACCAGCGGAGCGCGGTCCACGGAGTGCACGCTCCGGGCGTACCGGACGACGGACCGGGCCTTGTTGGTTTGCAGCTGCCCGATGAAGTGCCAGTCGAGGCCGAGGTCCTCCAGTTCGGCCGCCTTGGCGGCCGCTTCCTGGTCGCGGTTCTCTCCGACGGCCCTCACGCCCAGTCCGGCGAGGATCCGCACGTCCGACGCCGGGAAGTACTTCGTCACGACGATCAGTTCCGGCTCGGGACGCTCCGCCGCGGCTGCTGCCGCGGAGATGCGTGCCCGGACCGAGGTGAGGCGGGCCTCGAGGTCATGGGCGCGCTCGTCATGCTCCCGGCTGCTGCCCCGCCCGTTCACGTGCGCCATACCAGTCCGGCGATGCGGCCGGCTCCCGCTTCACGGCGGTGCGAGTACAACCCGTCATTCTCCAGGGTGCAGGCCGTTCCCGCGCCGTACACCTGCTCCACCGCGACTCCGGATCCTTCGAGCTGACGGCGTACGGCCGCCGGCAGGTCGAGCGCCGGCGTATTGGCCCGCGTGCGGGAGGCTGCCTCGGGACACTCCGCCGCCAGGGCCCGCATCATGTCCTCGGGTACCTCGTAGCAGGATCCGCACACCGACGGACCGATCCACGCGGAGAGCTCCCGCGCACCCTGCTCCCGCAGCACCTGGACGGCTCGCGGAACGATCCCGTTGCCCACGCCCGCGCGCCCGGCGTGGACGACGGCTGTGGCCCCCGTCCCGCCGTCCGCGGCGGATGCATCGGCGAGGACGATCGGCACGCAGTCCGCGACGAGCACGGCCAGCGCATCCGTTCCGTCGCGCGAGACCATGCCGTCGGCGTCCGGGACCCGCGTCCCCGCCTCACCGACGAGCACGACGCGATCGGAGTGGGTCTGGCTCATGAACCGCAGCGATCCTGCCGCGACACCCATGGAGGCTTCCAGCACCAGCCGGTTGCTCCGGACCCGGTCCGGGTCCCGACCCACGTGGAGGGCGAGGTTCCCGGCGGCTGCGGAGGTGAAGCCGACCCGGAGACCAGGACGGACCTCCGCGTTCCAGTAGAACGGGGAGGTCCGTACGGGACCGGCGGCTGGGTGCATGGACTGCGGGACTACTTCAGGAAGTCGGGGACGTCGAGGTCGTCCGAGCGTCCTGCGGACAGGTCCGGCTCCACGATGGCGGGAAGGTCCACGTCGAAGCCCGAGTCGGCGGGCACGGCCTGGACGTTCTGCGCGCGCTGCTGCGACCAGGCGCCGAGGCCCGCGGTCGCGGCACCGGCCAGACGGCGCTGGTCCGTTCCGACGCTCGGCGCGACGGCAGGCCGGCTGGCGGGAGCGGCGGCGGCTGCCGGCTGCGAGGTGGCGTCGACCTGGTCGAAGCCGGCCGCGATGACCGTCACGCGCGCCTCGTCGCCGAGGGCGTCGTCGATGACCGCACCGAAGATGATGTTCGCCTCCGGGTGGGCGACCTCCTGCACGAGGCGGGCGGCCTCGTTGATCTCGAAGAGCCCGAGGTCGGAACCACCCTGGATCGAGAGGAGCACGCCGTGCGCGCCATCGATGGATGCTTCGAGCAGCGGCGACGCGATGGCCAGTTCCGCGGCCTTCACGGCGCGGTCCTCGCCACGGGCCGAGCCGATACCCATGAGCGCCGAGCCGGCGCCCTGCATCACGGACTTCACGTCGGCGAAGTCGAGGTTGATCAGGCCCGGGGTGGTGATGAGGTCCGTGATGCCCTGGACACCGGACAGCAGGACCTGGTCGGCCGACCGGAAGGCGTCGAGCATCGAGACGTTGCGGTCGCTGATGGACAGCAGGCGGTCGTTCGGGATGACGATGAGGGTGTCGACCTCCTCGCGCAGGGTGTCGATACCGCTCTCCGCCTGGTTGGAGCGTCGGCGCCCCTCGAAGGTGAAGGGACGCGTGACGACGCCGATGGTCAGGGCGCCGAGGGACCGCGCGATGCGGGCGACGACGGGAGCGCCACCGGTACCCGTGCCACCGCCCTCCCCTGCCGTGACGAAGACCATGTCGGCCCCGCGCAGGACTTCCTCGATCTCCTCGGAGTGGTCCTCGGCGGCGCGGCGGCCCACTTCCGGATCCGCTCCTGCGCCGAGGCCGCGGGTGAGCTCGCGTCCGACGTCGAGCTTGACGTCCGCATCACTCATGAGCAGCGCCTGGGCATCCGTGTTGATGGCGATGAACTCCACGCCGCGGAGCCCGACCTCGATCATCCGGTTGACGGCGTTGACGCCGCCGCCGCCGATGCCGACGACCTTGATGACGGCCAAGTAATTCTGAGGTGCTGCCACGTCCTGTGTCCCTTGTTCGAATCTGTGTGCTGTACGGGGGCTGCCGGTGGTCCGGCTTCAACCTTCACCTGCAATAACGTTAACGTTCAGGTTGAGAGTTAACGTTATGTCAAGTAACTTCTATGTCCGACGCTAGTGCATGCGTCGGGCGTTGCAACGACCCGACACCGCGTGTCGGGCGTGTCGGCGCGGCGTGTCGCCCGGATGCGCTGCGCTTCCGTCACCTGGTGACCGGCCGGTCCGGGGTGCTGACGTCGAACTCCCTGACCGGCGGGTCGGTCTCCGGCATCGCCAGCAACGCCTCGAGCACGTCGGCCTTCTCCGCGCTGCGTTCCGCGCTCCCCCAGAAGATCTTCCGGTCCCCTGACAGGGACAGGCGGATGGAGTCCACACTCGCCGCCGAGGCGTTGTTGAGCCGGGACAGGACGGACGCGGGCAGCTCGGCCAGGACCGCGGTGATGGACGAGAAGACCTCGGAGTTGACCGCGTTGGTCCCGCCGTCGATCAGCGGCAGCCTGACGTCGTCGCGCTGCGCCACGCTCGTGAGCTGGCGTCCCTCCGAATCGATGAGGACGAACTCGGCGCCGTTCTGCAGGACGGCGACGGGGACGCGCTCCCGAACGGTGACCACGAGGGTCGAGGGCGGTTCCGCGGCGATGTCGACGTCCTCGATCGGCGCCTTGTCGGCCAGCAGCCCGCGCACCTTCTCGGGCGAGATCCTGGTGAGGGATGTCCCCATCAGGGGGGCGAGGGCGGCGTCGACCTCCGCCGTCGTGACCAGCGAGTTGCCCTCGACCACCACTTCCCGCAGGGCGAGGGCGGGTGAGAAGACCACGTAGGCCACGACGCCGCCGAGGACGAGGACCACCGCCACGACCGAGAGGAGGGCGTTCCGCAGCCGGTGCGACCTCCTCCGCGCCGGGAAGTCGAGGACGTTCCCCTGCGGCCGGGCTCCGTCCTGGCGGTCGAGCAGCGACACGCTGCCGCGAGCCGGTGCCGTGCGCGTCGTGACGCGCGGCTTCCGTGGCGTCACGCCGTACCCTCCGACGGTTCCGCAGCGACGGCGCGTTCCCGGAGCCGCGCAACCAGCTGGACGCCGTACTGCGTGACGTCTCCGGCACCGATGGTGAGGATGATGTCTCCGGCCCGCGCGTGCCCGGAAACGAGCCGCAGGGCCTCGGACGGGTCCTCCACGTACGCCGCACCGGACCCCGGCATGAGGTCGGTGATCGTCCAGCCCCCGACGTCGTCGACGGGATCCTCGCGCGCCGCGTAGACCGGCAGGACGGTCGCGGTGTCCGCGAGGGAGAGCGCGTCGGCGAATCCACCGGCGAATTCCCGCGTGCGGGAGAACAGGTGGGGCTGGAAGAGCACGTGCACGCGGTGCTCCCCGGCGACCGTGCGGGCCGCAGTGAGCGCCGCCCGCACCTCCGTCGGGTGGTGGGCGTAGTCGTCGAAGACGCGGACGCCGTCGCCCTCCCCGCGTGCCTCGAAGCGGCGCGCCGCTCCGGAGAACAGCGAGAGCCCCGTGGCCGCGACCGCCGGGTCCACGCCGAGTTCCAGCGCCACGGCGAAGGCCGCTGCGGCATTCAGGATGTTGTGGCGTCCCGGCACGCTCAGCTGCAGCTCCTGCTGGGCGTCCAGTCCGTCGACGGCGAACGAGAGCACGCTGTTGGTGGTGCTGCCGACGGCCCTGGTGTCACTGATCCTGATGTCCGCGGTCCCGGTGTACCCGTAGGTGCGGACGCGGCGCGGCTCGGGCACCCCGGTGGCCAGCGCGGCAGCACCGGGATCGTCGCCGCAGGCCACGAGCAGGCCGTCCTCGGGCACGCGCTGCGCGAACTGCCGGAACGCCTCGTGCACCGCGTCGGCCGTGCCGTAGTGGTCGAGGTGGTCCGCCTCGGCGTTGGTGACCACGGCGATCCGCGGGGTGTAGTTCAGGAAGGAACCGTCGGACTCGTCCGCTTCCGCCACGAAGACGTCCCCGCCGGTCCACTCGGCATTCACGCCGAGCGCCGCGACGTCGCCGCCGATCGCGAAGGAGGGATTGAGCCCTGCCTGCCGCAGCAGGACGGTGATCATCGCCGTCGTGGTGGTCTTCCCGTGCGTCCCGGCGACGGCGATCGCCTGGCGTCCGTTCATCGCCGCGGCGAGTGCCTGCGATCGGTGCAGGACGGGGAGCCCGCGCCGACGGGCCTCGACGAGTTCGGGATTCGTCGCACGGATCGCCGAGGACACGACGACGGTCCCTGCGGCCGGCACGGCACCGGACGCGTGCCCGACGTGCACGTCGGCACCGAGGGCCGCCAGGGCGCGGAGGCCCCTGGAGTCGGCGGCGTCCGACCCGGAGACCCGCAGTCCCTGGCCGAGGAGGACGCGTGCTACGGCGGACATCCCGGCGCCGCCCAGCCCGATGAAGTGCACGGGTTCCTGCAGGGGGACGTTCATCGTGCTCCCTCCGAAGCCTCGAGGACCAGGCCGGCCATCCGGCGGTCCGCGTCCCGCACGCCCTGCGCGTAGGACGCACTCGACATCGCGCCGAGCCGCGCGGGATCGGTGACCAGCGTCAGGACGTTCGCCCGGATCCAGTCGGCGGTGAAGGCCGCGTCCTCGACCAGGACGGCACCGCCGGACTCCACGAGTCCCGCGGCGTTGAGCTTCTGCTCCCCGTTGCCGTGCGGTAGCGGTACGAGCACGGCGGGCAGGCCGACGGCGCTGATCTCACTCACCGTGGCAGCCCCGGCGCGGGCGACCAGGAGGTCGGCCGCCGCGTAGACGCGCTCCATGCCGTCGACGTATTCGACCTGGTGGTAGCCGGGCGCTGCGAGCCGGTCGCCGTCGTCCCCGAGGACCTCCTTGCCACGCCCCGTGATGTGGAGGACCTGGACGCCGGCCGCGGTCAGCGCGGGCACGGCGGCGGCGACGGACCGGTTGAGGCTCGCAGCCCCGGACGACCCGCCGGTCACGATGAGGGTCGGTCGGTCCCGCTCCAGCCCGAGGGCGGCGCGGGCCGCAGCACGGCTCGCGGCGCGGTCCAGTTCGGCGATGCTCCGCCGCATGGGCATCCCGACCAGCACGGCATCGGCGAGGCCGGTGCCGTCGAAGGCGACGGCGACGCGTGAGGCGATACGCGCACCGACCCGGTTGGCGATGCCGGGACGCGCGTTCGCCTCGTGGATCACCACGGGCACGCGCTGCATCCACGCAGCCAGGTAGACAGGCGTGGAGACATAGCCGCCCACTCCCACGACGACGTCGGCGGCGGCCTCCCTCACGATCACGCGGGCCTGCCGGACGGCGCGGACGAGGCGGACAGGGAGCTTGACGAGGTCGATCGACGGGCGCCGCGGCATGGGCACGCGGTCGATGGTGCGCAGCTCGAAGCCGGCGGCGGGGACGAGTCGCGTCTCCATGCCGGCCTCCGTCCCGACGGCGGTGATGCGGGTACCGGGCCGCTGGTCGACGATCGCCCCAGCGATCGCGAGGAGGGGACTGATGTGGCCGGCCGTGCCGCCGCCCGCGAGGACGACCGACACCGCGCGTTCAGGCGTGGAGGGGTGTGTCATGAATGTGCGTGGTCTCTTCCTGGGGTGGAGGGCGTGGCGGTTCGGGAGTCCGCCGATACCGGTGCCTGTGCGTGCGGCATCTTGCGTGCGAAGGACAGCAGGACGCCGACGGCGGCGAGTGTGAAGGTCAGGGCGGACCCTCCGTAGGAGATGAAGGGCAGCGGCACCCCGATCACGGGCAGCAGGCCCGTGACCATGCCGATGTTGACGAAGGCCTGTCCGATCAGCCAGACGAGGATCGAGCCCATGAGGATCCGCACGAACGGATCGGTGTAGCGCAGGGCCACCCGGATGGTGGCCACCGCGAGGATGCCGAACAGGAGCACGACGACGAGCGTGCCGATCAGTCCGAACTCCTCGCCGATGATGGCGAAGATGAAGTCGTTGTGCGCTTCCGGGATCCAGTTCCACTTCTGCCGGCTCTGGCCGATCCCCACGCCGAACCATCCGCCGGAGGCCATGGCGAACAACCCGTTGTCGGACTGCAGGCACAGATCCGCCCCGTCGTCGCAGTTGAGGCCGAGCCAGGCGCTGATGCGCCCGCCCCGGTTGGAGCTCGTCGCGACCATCAGCAGCGAACCGGCCAGTGCGGCGGTCCCCGTGAGGGCGAACAGCTTGAGGGGGGCGCCCGCGAAGAACAGTGCAGCCCCGGCGATCATCATGAGCACCAGCCCGGTCCCGAGGTCGCCACCGATCAGCACGAGGCCGATCGGGAGTCCGCCGAACGGCAGGGCCGGGATCAGGGCGTGCCTCCAGTCCCTGATCAGCGCCTTCTTGCGTTCCAGCACGGCCGCGAACCACAGCGCCAGCGCCAGTTTGGTCGGCTCGGACGGCTGGAAGGTCTGGCTGCCGATCCGGATCCAGTTCTTGTTGCCGTTGATCTCGACGCCGATGGCGAGTACCAGGACCAGCAACACGATGGCGAGGCCGAGGCTCGGCCAGGCCAGTGCCTTGTAGGCGCGGGGGCCGAGCCGGGAGAGCACGAGCATCAGCACGAGCCCGGCGCCGGCCCAGACGGCCTGCTTGATGAAGAGATCGAACGTGTCCTTGCCCTCGGAGATCGCCTCGACCGAGGATGCCGAGAGCACCATCATGAGGCCGATGGCCGTGAGCGCGAGGGCGGCACCGAGGATCAGGTAGTAGCTCGAACCCGAGGGGGCGCGGTCCGATCCCTCGAGGAGCACCCAGCCGCGCCGCAGGCGTGCGCGCAGGCCCTTCGGCTTCTGCTCCGCCGTCTCCGCCGGGTGCGCCGCCGTCGTCGTCCCGCCGGCCTTGACGGTGTGCGCCTTCGCGGCGGCACTCGTCGCGGCGGACGCCGGGGTCGCACCGGCCGGGGTGGCAGGCCGGCCCGCCTCCTTGGCCCGGGCCGGCCGGACGGAGGGCTTGCGTCCTCCGGGACGGGTTGGCGTGGACACCATTACGACTCCTTCGCGGTTGTCCCCTGACCGCCACGCGCACGGACGGCCGCCATGAAGGCGGCTCCCCGATGCGCATAGGAGGAGAACTGGTCCATCGACGCGGCTGCCGGAGCCATCAGCACCGTGTCGCCGTCCTGGGCGAGGCGCGCTGCTTCGGCAACAGCCCACTGCATCAGGGCTTCGCCGGCTACCGGATCGGGTGACCCGCCGCTCGTCGGCCCCCGTCCAGTGTGAAGGCTGGGGTGGAGGGACACGGGAACCTCGGGCGCGTGTCGGCTGAGGGCCCCCTGGAGCGGAGTGGGGTCCGCTCCGAGCAGGACGACGGCGCGGAGGCGCTTCGCGTGGTCGGCGACGAGGTCGTCGTAGGAGACGCCCTTGGAGAGGCCGCCCGCGATCCAGACGACGGAGGAGAACGAGGCGAGGGACGCGGAGGCGGCGTGCGGGTTGGTGGCCTTGGAATCGTTGATCCAGAGCACGCCGTCCTCGTTCGCGACGACCTGGATGCGGTGGTCCCCCGGCTGGAACGCCCGGATGCCGTCGCGCACGGCCGACGCCGGGATGCCGGCGGCGCGCACGAGGGCGGCCGCGGCCAGGGCATTGGCGACCAGGTGCCGCGGGACGACCTCGCCGAGTTCGCCAACAGAGGCCAGTTCGGCGGCGGAGTCCTTGCGCTGCTCGATGAACGCACGGTCCACCAGCAGGTCCTCGACAACGCCCATCATGCTGACGGAGGGCATGCCGGTGGTGAATCCCACGGCCCTGCAGCCCTCGACGACGTCGGCCTCCTCGACCATCGCCTCCGTCTCCCGCTGCTCGACGTTGTAGATGCAGGCGATCCTGGTCCGCTCGTAGACCGAGGCCTTGGCCGCGAGGTAGGCCTCGTAGCTGCCGTGCCAGTCGACGTGGTCCTCGGCGATGTTGAGGCACACGCTGGCGAGCGGCGAGATCGAGTGGGCCCAGTGCAGCTGGAAGCTCGACAGTTCGACGGCGAGGAAGTCGTAGCCCTGCGGGTCGCGGATGACGTCGAGGATGGGCGTGCCGACGTTGCCTGCTGCGACGGCCCGCTTCCCGGCGGCGAGGAGCATGCACTCCGTGAGGCCGACCGTCGTGGTCTTCCCGTTGGTGCCGGTGATGGTCAGCCACTCCGCGGTGCGGCGCCCCTCCCGGATCCGCACGCGCCAGGCCAGTTCGACGTCGCCCCAGATGGGGACACCGGAGGCTGCGGCGTCCACCAGCAGCGGCTGCGTGGGCCGCCAGCCGGGTGATGTCACCACGAGGTCGGGCTGCTCGCCGTCCACGCGTGGGAGTGCGGCGGCGTGCTCGGAGCCGAGGAGCACGTCACGCGCGCCCACGATGCGCAGCGTGTCGGCCTTCGCCTCGTTCTCCTCGGTTGCGCTCCCGTCGACGACGACGACGGCGGCACCCAGCTCGATCAGGGTGTCCGCCGCGGAGAAACCGGAGGCTCCGATACCGGCGACGACGACCCGGAGGCCGGCCCAGTCCGCGTCCCAGGTGATGAGGTCCTTCAGCCGCGGGCTCTCCCAGGTATTGGGGGGCGCGACGCCGTCCGCCGGGCTCATCCCACGACCCATTCCGCGTAGAAGATTCCGAGCGCGCCGGCGACGAACAGTCCTGCGAGGATCCAGAACCGCACCACGACCGTCACTTCCTGCCAGCCCTTGAGCTCGAAGTGGTGCTGCAGCGGCGCCATCTTGAACACGCGCTTGCCGCCGGAGAGTTTGAAGTAGCCGACCTGGATGATGACCGAGAGCGTGATCATGACGAACAGTCCGGCCAGGATGACCAGCAGGAGCTCGGTACGGGACAGGATGGCGAAGCCCGCGATCGCACCGCCGATGGCCAGCGATCCGGTATCCCCCATGAAGATCTTCGCGGGCGAGGTGTTCCACCAGAGGAACCCGACGAGCGCTCCGCACATGGACCCGGCGATCAGGGCGAGGTCCAGCGGATCGCGCACCTCGTAGCAGACACTGCCGGCTCCGGGTGTGCCGCAGCTCTGGTTGCTCTGCCAGATGCCGATCAGCATGTAGGCGCCGAAGACGAGGATGGAGGCTCCCGCCGCGAGTCCGTCCAGCCCGTCGGCGAGGTTCACGCCGTTGCTCGCCCCCGTGATGATGAGGTTGGACCACACGACGAAGAGGATCGCACCGACGAGCGTCCCGGCGAACGCCAGGTCGATCGGGGTGTCGCGGATGAAGGAGATGGCCGTCGAGGCCGGTGTGCGGCCCTCCGCGTTCGGGAACTTGAGGGCCAGGACCCCGAAGACGATGCCGACGGCGCTCTGGCCGATGATCTTGGCCGGGGCGCTCAGGCCGAGGCTGCGCTGCTTCGAGATCTTGATGTAGTCGTCGGCGAAACCGACCAGCCCCATGCCCGCGGCCAGGAACAGCAGCAGCAGGCCGGAGGCGCTGGGCCCGCCGACCGGGGATCCCGTGGCCATCATGAGCAGATGGGTCAGGAAGTAGGCCAGCAGGACCGAGCCGACGATCACGGCCCCGCCCATGGTCGGGGTACCGCGCTTGGTGTGGTGGGCGGTGGGGCCGTCGTCGCGGATGAACTGGCCGTAGCCCTTGTTCACCAGGAGCCTGATGAACAGGGGCGTGCCGACGAACGCGAAGAAGAGCGCGGAGGCCGAGCCTATGAGGAGTGCTATCACGGCTGGTGGGCCTTTCCGGAGGCGTCAGGTCCACTGCCCGCCTCGAAGTCTGCGTTCGGGAGGTCTGGCGTGTGGGCTGCCTGGTCGCCGGACGCCGCGTCCGGCAGCGCGTGTGCCACGCGGTCGCCGAGGAAGCGCAGCCCGGCTCCGTTGGAGGATTTGAAGAGGACGATGTCACCGGGCACGAGTTCGGCCGTCAGCAGGCGTTCCGCCGCCTCCACGTCGTCGACGTGCACGGCCTCGCTCCCCCAGGAGCCCTCGAGCACTGCGCCGTTGAACAGCGCCCGCGTGTTCGGTCCCACGCAGATGAGCTTCGAGATGTTCAGTCGGACCACCACGCGGCCGAGCAGGTCGTGCTCCTCGATGGAGCGGTCCCCCAGTTCGAGCATCTCCCCGAGCACGGCCCAGGTCCGCCGTCCCCGTTCCCGCCCGAGTTCGGCGAGGGTCCGCAGGGCGGCCCGCATGGATTCGGGGTTCGCGTTGTAGGCGTCGTTGATGACGGTCACGCCGTCGGCGCGCTCGGTGCGCTCCATGCGCCAGCGGCTCGCGGCCGCCTGGTTCCGCAGGCTCGCGGCGATGCGGTCGGGGGCGACGCCGACCCCGTAGGCGACCGTGGCTGCGGCCAGCAGGTTCGCGGTGTGGTGCAGGCCGAGGAGCGGGGAGACGACGTCGTGCTCGCTGCCGTCCGGGAAGACGAGGGTGAAGGAGGGGTTGCCAGCCGCCGTCGTCGTGCTGTTCCGCGCGCGCACCACGTCGTGGCCGTCCGCCGGGAAATCGGCCGACGAGGTGAAGAACGCCTTCCGTGCCCCGGTGCGGCCCTGCATCGCCAGGACGCGCTCGTCGTCGGCGTTGATCACGGCCGTGCCGGCGGGTGCCAGCGCTTCGAAGAGTTCTCCCTTGGCCAGGGCGATGTTCTCGACGCCGCCGAACTCACCGGCGTGGGCGGAGCCGACACCGAGGACGACGCCGATGTCCGGCTGCACGAGGGAGGCCAGGTAGGCGATGTGGCGGGGCTTGGTGGCGCCCATCTCGATCACGAGGTACCGCGTGTCCCACCCCGCCTCGAAGACGGTCAGCGGCACGCCGACCTCGCCGTTGTAGGAGCCGCGGGGCGCGACCGTGGGTGCCTCGGCCGCGAGGATCCCGGCCAGGAGATCCTTGGTGGTGGTCTTCCCGGCCGAGCCGGTGATCCCGATGACCGTCACGTCTCCGGCGGCGCGCAGGCGGCGGACGGTCTCGGCGGCCAGCGCGCCCATCGCGAGGACGGCGTCGGGCACGACGACGGACGGGAACGGGACGCCGTCGGCGTCGGGCACCGGCCGTTCGGCCAGCGCGAGCACGGCGCCGCGCCGGAAGGCGGACTCGACGAACAGGTGCCCGTCCGACTCCGCGCCGGGCTTCGCGACGAAGAGCGACCCGGGGACGCTCTCGCGCGAGTCGGTGGCCGCGGAGGTGACGGTGATGGCAGGACCGGCGGGGTCGGTACCGACCAGGACCCCTCCTGTGAGTGCCGCGATCTCGGCTGCGCTGAATTCAATCATGACGGTTCAGGACTCTATCCCGGACGCGGAAAGCCCAGAGAATCCATGCCTTGTCAACGCGGACCGCAGTTCCACGCGGTCGTCGAGCGAGAGGTTGATGCCCTTCACTTCCTGCCACACCTCGTGGCCGCGGCCGGCGACGAGAACGGTGTCCGATGCCGTGGCCAGGGAGACGGCGCGGTCGATCGCATCGGCTCGCGGGAACACCTCCAGCACCTCGCACTCCAGTCCTTCGTCCCGTACGGCGGCCTCGGCGCCCTCCCGGACGGCACGGCGGATCACGGCGTCGTCCTCGTCGTGGGGATCGTCGTCCGTCACGATGAGGATGTCGGACAGGCGCGCGCCCACCGCACCCATGACCGGGCGTTTCGTCTCGTCACGCTGGCCGGTCGCCCCGAACACCGAGATGACTCGGCCCCCGGGCCGCCGCACCGACGCCAGCGTGCGCTCGAGCGCATCGGGATTGTGGGCGAAGTCGACGATCGCCGCCGGGGCCTCGCCGATGAGCTGCATGCGGCCGGGAACCTCGGTGGTGAACGGGTCATGGGTGTCCAGCGCGTCCTGGACGTCCTCGACGGGAACTCCCGACGCAAGGACCATGACGGTCGCCAGCGCCGCGTTCGAGATGTTGAAGGTCCCGGGCAGGCCGCTGCGCACCCGGAGCTCGTCCCCCGTGCCGGACCGGAGGACGAAGGCGTGCCCGAGCCCGCTCTGCCCGACGCCGGTGACGGTCCAGTCGGCAGGGTAGGGATCCCCAGGTGCCTCCGCCTGGGTGCGCAGGGTGAGGACGGGTACCTCCGCGGTTCCGGCGAGCCTGCGGCCCCAGGCGTCGTCGACCAGCACCACCGCGCGGCGGGCGCGCTCGCGGGTGAAGAGTGCGGCCTTGACGGCGAAGTAGTCCTCCATGGTGCCGTGGAGATCGAGGTGGTCCTGGGTCAGGTTCGTGAAGCCGGCCACGTCGAAGCGGACGCCGTCCACGCGACCGAACTCGAGCGCGTGGGAGGACACCTCCATGGAGGCCGCCGCCAGGCCCCGCTCGCGCATCAGGGCGAGGAGGGAATGCACCTGCGGCGATTCCGGGGTGGTCAGCGCACTGGGGATGGCCTCGCCGCCCGCGCGGATCTCGATGGTCCCGATCAGGCCCGTGGACTTCCCCAGCGCCTCGAGGAGCGCATTGAGGAAGTAGGTGGAGGTCGTCTTGCCGTTCGTCCCGGTGATCCCGAACAGCGTCGGAGCGGAGGCGTCGTCGTCCGGTCGGCCACCGAAGATGGCGCGGGCCAGCGGGCCCACGGCGCGCCGGGGATCCGGCACGACGACGACAGGAGGGACGTCCGCACCCGGTGTGGCCTGGCGTCCCACGATCTCCGCCCCGGCAGGGTCGGTGAGGATGGCGACGGCGCCGGCGAGGACGGCCTGCGCAGCGAACTCGGCCCCGTGCCGGGTTGCCCCCGGCAGGGCGGCGTAGACATCGCCGGGGAGGACCGACCGCGAGTCGAGCGTGATGCCGGAGACGGTCGGCAGCTGCCGCGGGACCGAGGGGCCGGCGAGCGTCCCGATGGCGTCGAGGGCCTCCGACAGTCCTACCGGGTGCGGGACACGGGGTCGCATCAGGGAAGCGGCGCTTCCCTGCGTGGTGTTCGGTTGCACTGTGCTCTGGCCTCCGGGTCAGTATTCGACCGGGTAGATGTCCGGCTTGGTCGTCGAGGCCGGGACGTTGTTCGAATTGAGGACCTGCTTCATGACCTTCTGGAAGGACTGGCCGGGAATGAGGTAGTACAGGTCTCCCTGGGGCCGCTGAAGCGTGACGACGACGACGTACTGGGGGTCCTCGATGGGCGCGATCCCGGCGTAGGAGAGAGTGTAGCCGTCGTATCCGCCGGTCGGGCTGGGCGCCTCCGCGGTGCCGGTCTTGGAACCGACGCGGTACTGCTCGAGCTCTCCCGACTTGCCCGAGCCTTCCTGCGTCACCGTCTCGAGCATCTTCCGCATCTCGGCGGCCGTCCCTTCGGACACCACCTCGGTGCCCTCGTCCTGGGGCACCACGTGCTCCGTGCCGTCCGGATCGATGTACGCGTCGATGAGGCGTGGCTCGAGGCGCACGCCGTCGTTGGCGATGGTCTGGTACACCATGGCGGTGTGGAGCGCCGTCTGGGTCAGGCCCTGCCCGAACAGGACGGTGTACTGCTGGCGGTCGTCCCACTGGTCCGGCGTCGTCAGCAGGCCCTGGTTCTCCTCGCCGAGACCCGTTCCGAGCGGCTCGCCGATCCCGAACTTCTTCAGCCAGTCGTAGCGTTCCTGCTTGGTGAGCTTCTCGCCGATCTGCACGGTGCCGGTGTTCATCGATTTCGCGAGGATGCCGGCGGCGGTCCGCTTCTCGGTCTCGTGCTCGGACGAATCCTTGAAGGTCTGGTTGCCGACCGTGTACCGGTTCTCGAGGACGAACTTCGAGGTCGGTTCGATCAGTCCTTCCTCCAGCGCCGCGGCCATCGTGACGACCTTCGTCGTCGAACCCGGCTCGAAGGACGCGCTGACGGAGTTCGGGCTGCGCTTGTCCCCCGGTGTCGCCTCGGGGTCGTTGGGGTCGAGGGTGGTCGACTCGGCCATCGCTCGGATCGCACCGGTCTTCGCCTCGACGACGACGATGTTGCCCCACTCCGCGTCGTAGTCCTTCACCTGGGAGGCGATGGTCTGCTGGGCGAACCACTGCAGGTCCTGGTCGATGGTCAGCCGCACGCTCTGCCCGTCCACCGCAGGGACGTCCTCGTTCGTCGCGTACGGGATGCGGATGCCGTCCCCACCGATCTCGAAGGTCCGGCTTCCGGCCTCACCCGTCAGCTGGTCGTCCAGGGACACCTCGAGCCCCGACCGGGCGGCGCCGTCGGTACCCACGTAGCCGATGATCGATCCGGCGACCGGCCCTGCCGGGTAGGTACGGACGCTCGTCATGTCGGCGTAGACACCGGGGATACCGATGGCGAGGGCACGGTCCTTGACCTCGGGCGTCACCGACTGCGCCACGTAGTTGAAGCTCTTGTCCCCCATGATGGATGACTTCAGGGTCTCCGCGTCGATCCCGAGGACCGCCGAGAGTTCGTCGAATCCCTGATCGATGGGGATGTCCGTCTCGCGTTCGTCGGAGCCGGCCGCCGTGCGGTCGAACTCCTCGACGGCGCTCAGCCGCTGGTCGACGACGATGTCGTAGCGTTCGACGCTCCGCGCGAAGTACTTGCCGTTCATGTCGACGATCGAACCCCGGATGGGCTGTACCGCGGTGCTCGTCAGCCGTTTGGACAGACCGGCCTGCGCCATGCCGTTGAGGTCGAGGGCCTGGAGCTGGAACAGGCGGAGGCCCAGGACCATCAGCAGGACCAGCACGAAGGCCAGCCCCACACGGAGCCGGGTCGATCCGAGGGCCAGGCGGAGGCTGTCGGGGCTGCCGGTGCGTGCAGGGGTCACGGAGGAATCCTTGTCGATCAAAGGGTGCTGCGGGTAGCGGGGCGGCGGGCGAGCTGCCTGCTACCGGTCGGACCCGACCTGCTCGGGGCCCGGGATCGTTCCCGACGCCGAGGTGTCCGCAGCCTCGGCTGCGCTCTCCGCCGCGACGCCGTCGTTCGCGTCGGCATCGGCTTCGATGCCTGCTTCCGCCGGCGCCTCCACTGCTACCGCACCCGGCTGCCCGGTGGCGAGGTGGGGCGCGGAGATCAGGACCTCGGGTTTCGGGCCTTCCTTCGCAGGTTCCGGAGTGCCCGTCACCTTCTTCGAACCTAACTCAATGGTCCCGAAGGTCGGGGAGGAGACCATGCCGAGTTTCGTGGCGGAGGCCGCGAGGTTCTGCGGGGCTTCCCTGCCCTCGATCTCGAGGACGAGCGCTTCGTTCTGCTGGCTCAGGGCGACCTGCTGGTTCCGGAGCTGCACCAGTTCGTACTGGGTTCCGGACACGGAGATGTTGAGCATGAGGACGGCAGCCAGGGCGGCAGCCAGCACGAGGAGGCTGAAGACCGCGAACGGCACGCGCCGGCGCGTGGGCCGGGCCGGAACGACCGACAGCGGCGTACGCGGCTTCTGCACCGTCTCCCGCACCGCGCCGGTGGAGCCTCCTGCCAGCCGTTCGTGAGTGACGGCGAGGGCACCGCTCCCCGCGAAGGTGACAGCGCCGTGTCGCTTCTCAACAGTCAGTGCCTGGCTCATCTGGTTTTCCTGTCGACGGGTCGTGCCGTGATTCGCTCGACTGCCCTCAATTTGGCGGAGGCAGCGCGTGGGTTCTCTTCGATCTCCGCCGGGGTGGGCGCCTCGGTGCCGCGCGTCAACGAACGGAGGTAGGCCTTGTGCTCCTCGAGTTCCACAGGGAACCCGACGGGCGCCGAGGATTTCGTTCCTGCGGTGAAGGCGCTCTTCACGATGCGGTCCTCGAGGGAGTGGTAGGACATCGCGACGACCCGGCCACCGACACGGATCGAGTCGATGGCAGCCGGTACGGCCCGCTCGAGGACGGTCAGCTCCTCGTTGACCTCGATCCGCAGCGCCTGGAACGTCCGCTTGGCGGGGTGTCCCCCGGTTCGCGCTGCCGCAGCCGGCACGACGCCGCGGATGACCTCGACGAGCTGGGCGGTGGTCCGGACGGGCTCCGTCCGGCGCGCCTGCACGATCGCCGTCGCGATCCGTCCGGCGAACTTCTCCTCGCCCCACGTGCGGATGATGCGCAGCAGGTCCTCCGCGGCGTAGGTATTGACCACTTCGGCAGCGGTGATGCCCCGGCTCGTGTCCATGCGCATGTCGAGCGGCGCGTCGTAGGAATAGGCAAAGCCGCGGTCGCGCTCGTCGAGCTGCAGCGACGAGACACCGAGGTCGAAGAGGACGCCGTCGACGCCGTCGATGCCCAGGTCCGCCAGCACCTCGGGCAGCTCGTCGTACACGGCATGGACGAGGTCGGTGCGGCCGGCGAAGGGAGCCAGCCGCTCCCCTGCCAGCTGCAGGGCCTCGGTGTCC
The DNA here is from genome assembly GCF_044755105.1 of Arthrobacter sp. NPDC092385. NCBI lineage: Bacteria > Bacillati > Actinomycetota > Actinomycetes > Micrococcales > Micrococcaceae > Arthrobacter > Arthrobacter sp. NPDC092385. The sequence continues at coordinate 1,288 of NZ_JBIVQL010000010.1, read as the reverse complement.
CGGTCGATCCCCACGAGGTGGGCATCGGGGAAGCGTTCCAGCATGCTCTCGGAGTGTCCGCCCATGCCGAGCGTCGCGTCCACGACGACGGCGCGGCGCCCAGCGGCTTCGGCCGCGGCGACGGCCGGTGCGAGGAGGGAGACGCAGCGATCTCGGAGGACGGGAATGTGTCGCTCGCCCGTCGGCCGGTCACCGCGCATGCACCCTCTCCTCCCTGCAGCTCGTCATACTTCGTCTCGGTGTTCTGCAGGCTGCATGGAGGAATGTGCCTTCTTGAATCAGACCCCCATCCGGCCGGTGGATCGTCGCCTGGCTCCGGGGAAGTGGAGCCAGGTGGCGGACCCTGTCCGGCGGCTGGAGATCTCATCCAAGGAGACGTTCCCACCCGCGTCGTTGCTGCGCTTGTGTCCTGCTGGTCCTGCTGTGATGTCAGATGATGCCCGGGAAGGCATCCTCGTCCGTCTCGGAGAAGGCCGTCTCCTTCTCCGTCAGGTAGGACTCCCATGCCTCGGCAGCCCAGATCTCCGCGCGGCTTCCGGCCCCGATGACCGCGAGGTCCCGGTCCAGTCCCGCGTAGGTCCTGAGTGCCGGCGGGATGGTGATCCTGCCCTGCTTGTCAGGCACCTCGTCCGAGGCCCCTGAGAGGAAGATGCGGTTGTAGTCCCTCGCCTGGCGTGACGAGATCGGCGCCGCCCGCATCTGTTCGTGAACCCTTTCGAACTCACTCATGCTGAACACGTAGATGCAGCGCTCCTGGCCCCTCGTGAGGACCAGCCCCTCGCTCAGTTCCTCCCGGAACTTGGCGGGGAGAATGAGCCTGCCCTTCTCGTCCAGGCGGGGGGTGTGAGTTCCGAGGAACATCCCTGACCGCCTGTTCTGAGTCCGCCAAGCCCAGCGCGTTGCTGCCTTGCTCTTATATTCCCCACTTTACTCCACAAGTCCCCACGGTCAATGCATCCGGGCCGTGGCGCGCCCCCTTCCGGGTCCGTTCCCGGGGAGGCGGGTCCACTGCTGGCGCGGCGGAACGAACCTGCGGCCGCCGGGGAGCGAAGTGGAGGAAGCCGGACGAGCCGGCCTCCCGGCAGGCCGCTGGGTCAGGACGGGGCAGGAGCGTTAAACGGAGAAGAACCCGCCGTGGCGGGTTCTTCTCCGTATGCATGCCAGGGGATCAACCCCTGTGCTGGTGCACCAGGCCTAGGGCGTGTCTCCCAATGCTTGGAGCCAGAGTGTGATGGCTCTGAGGACGGCTGCGCCGCGGTAGGTGAGCGAGAGCTTGTCGTAGCGGGTG
>NZ_JBIVQL010000009.1:0-197131 GCF_044755105.1 Arthrobacter sp. NPDC092385 | reverse complement strand
CATCCAGTGAAACTGTCATACCCACACTATAGACAAGCGTGGCCTTCTGTCACAAGTGGCGACTTGTCTATCGATCAACGTGTCCGGTCAGTACATCTAGGACGCGGCCGGCAATCCCCGCAGCACCCGGCCCCGCAGTAACCGGCACTGCAGTAACCCGGCACTGCAGTAACCGGCACTGCAGCAATCCGCCGGCACATCACAGGACCAGTCCCTCCACGGACACCACGGCGCCGATACATCCACGGCGCCACCGAAAGGAAACACTCATGGAATACACACGTCTGGGCCGCTCCGGCCTGAAAATCAGCCGCCTCGCGCTGGGCTGCATGAGCTTCGGAGACACCTCGAGAGGCTTCTCGCAGTGGGCCCTGGATGACGAGGGCGCCGAGCCCATCTTCCGGCAGGCCATTGAAGCTGGCGTGAACTTTTGGGACACCGCGAACATCTACGGCTACGGCTCCTCCGAGGAAATCGTCGGACGCGCCATCACGAAGTACACCCGTCGGGAAGACATCGTTCTGGCAACCAAGGTGATGTTCAAAATGCACGACGGTCCCGGCGGCGCCGGCCTCTCACGCAAAGCCATCATGGAACAGATCGATGCTTCCCTCACCCGGCTCGGCACCGACTACGTCGACCTGTACCAGATCCATCGCTTCGACCCCGAAGCCCCGGTCGAGGAAACGATGGAGGCCCTGCACGATCTCGTGAAGGCCGGCAAAGTCCGCTACATCGGGGCCTCGAGCATGTGGGCCTGGCAGTTCGCCTCCATGCAGCACGCCGCGGACCTCAACGGCTGGACCCGGTTCGTATCCATGCAGGACCAGTACAGCCTCATGATGCGCGAAGAGGAACGCGAGATGTTCGGTCTCCTCGAAGCCCAGGGCGTCGGCAGCATCCCCTGGAGTCCGCTGGCCAAGGGTCGTGTCGCGCGCCCCTGGGGCCAGCAGACCACCCGATCCTCCAACGACCCCGTCGGAGACGCCGCGTTCAGCGACGATGACAAGCCCATCGCGGACGCCGTCGAAAAGATCGCGGCAGACCGTGGCATCCCCATGGCGCAGGTCGGCCTCGCCTGGGTACTCCGCAACCCCGTGGTCAGCGCCCCCATCGTCGGCGCCACCAAGGAACACCACCTCGCGGATGCTGTGGCCGCCCTCGATGTTCACCTCACCGACGACGAGATCGCCGTCCTCGAAGCGCCCTACTTCCCGAAGAAGCCCACCGGATTTCAGTGACCCTGGAACCTTGGTTCGCACCACCATGTGCTGGTGCGGACCAGGGCGCGAACGAGGCAAGAACAGCGTCCTGCCCACATCCCGGCCCGCCGATTAACCCAGTCATCAGATCCCCTGTCGGCTACTGGATGAGCGGGTGAGCTGGTGATCGACGAAAAAACCCGACATGGCATCGGACTCGACCATGTGAACATGTAGCGAACCCGAGGGAGCTGGCTATGGAAGGTCTCGAAACCGTCGTCCTGTTAGGGGTCGCGGTGCTCGCGGGCGCCATCCTCGCACCGCGCCTGCGTGTCGCAGCACCCCTGCTTCTGCTGGTCTTCGGCCTAGCTCTCGGATTCGTCCCGAACCTGCAGGAGGTAGAACTGCCCCCGGAAACGGTGCTGCTGATCTTCCTGCCCGTCATGCTGTTCTGGGAAAGCCTCACCACATCGCTTCGTTCCATACGACGGGACTTCCGCGGCATCGTGCTGATGAGCACCCTCATGGTCGTGGCGTCAGCGTTCGGTGTCGCCGTCGTAGCCCACCTGCTCGGGCTTCCCTGGAACGCGGCTCTCATTCTCGGCGCTGCCCTGGCACCACCGGACGCCACCGCCGTCGCAGCCCTCGGCCGAACACTCCCACATCGCAACTTCATGCTCCTCAAAGCCGAAAGCCTCACCAACGACGGAACAGCCCTCGTCCTATACGGGATCGCGGTAGGGATCAGCGTCGGTGGCAGCTACACGCCCTGGAGCATCACCGGACTCATCGCCCAGTCCTACATCGGGGGAGCGGCCGCCGGAACGGTCATCGCCGGCATCGCCTACCTCGTGATGCGCCGCCTCACCGACGCTCTCCTGACCAACATCGCGCTGCTCATCACCCCGTTCGCCGCGTTCCTCGCCGCCGAACTCATCCACGCATCCGGGGTCCTAGCCGTCGTCGTCGCCGGCCTGATCGTCTCGTTCACCTCCGCCCGAATCAGCACCGCTGCATCCCGCCGGCAGACCGAGTCGACCTGGCCGCTTGGCTCGTACCTGCTCAACGGAGCCCTGTTCGTCCTCATCGGCCTGCAGGTCCAGGCCATCGCCCACGACATCGACGCCAGCGACCTCGCCCGCCTCCTGATCACCACGGTCGCGGTCTGGCTCACACTCCTCGTCGTTCGGTTCACCTTCCAGACCCTGCTGGTCATCATCATCCGGGTTCTTGACCGACGACCCTCCCAACGAGAACGCCGGATGAGCTACCGGGCGCGCGTCGTCAGCGCCGCCGCAGGCTTCCGCGGAGCCGTATCCCTCGCCATCGCACTCTCCGTGCCCCTGACGATGGACAACGGGGAAGCCCTCACCGGCCGCAATGACATCGTCTTCATCACCGCCGGCGTCATCGTGCTCACCCTGCTCATACAAGGACCTCTACTGCCGCGAATCGTACGCTGGGCGAACCTCCCTACGGACACCACAGAGGACGAAATTCGCCTGACCGAACAGGCCCTCAACGACGCGGCCCTCTCTGTCCTCCACAACACCGACGACATGAAAGACGAAGACGACAACGTCTCACCAACGGGACAGACACGCGTCGCGGAAGCACGCGAGCTGCTGCTACGCGAATACGAAGCCCGCCGCGATCAGCTCAACACCCACTATGAGACGGCCACACAGCACAACGCGCCCACCGGACACAACGACCACCGCACTGACGAAACACGCCTGCGGTTAACCATCCTCGATCGCAAACGTCAGGTACTGCTGAATCTACGCCGCAACGGCGTCGTCGACGACGCCATAGCCCGACAATTCCAGACCCGCCTCGACGTCGAAGAACAACGCCTGACCGGTGTCGAGCCCGTTGACTAAACCCCTACCGAAGCGAAGCAGCGACAACCGTAGGCCGCAGAACACTGAGCAAAGGTAGAAGCGTCCCTAGGGGGTGCGCCGTTGGGACACCGATGACCGACGTCGAGGCAGCGGGACAGCCCAATCAGCGCTGGGCGGGCCAATTCTCGTAAGGCTTCTTCGAGCTAGTGCCCGATTAAGGCCCCATGTGCGGACGAAGGGCTAGATCGCGGATCACTCCGACCGATGACTTGTCACTTGGCTCGAGTGCCTCAAGCAGTTGCCGGCACAACTTCTGCGAGAGGTATCGCCAGCTCTGAGGGGGCTCCAAACCGTGCTCAGTGCGTAGTTCCTTCAGCGTGAGGCGACGGGGTATCGGAGCAATATCCTCTAGGTGGAGCGCATACGCCGTCGATGAGCCCTCGAAGTAGGCTTCGAACTCCTCGCGGCTAACGCCGAGATGTTTCTTGTGCTTGTTCCAGACCGCGGCCGGTGTGCCTGATGTCACGCCAGACACTTTGCCGTACGCGGTGATTGCGCGGTCTTCGCCTGAGGAGTACACAACCAAGACCCTGCCTACCGGCGCCCGAGGAATCTTTTTCCGAAGCTCGAAGGTTTTAGTGCCAGCAAGAATGGATTCAACAAATCGCGTCCTGATCGATATGAGGACAGCATCCGCCAGCTCTGCTGGCTGAGCCGACTGCTCATCCCTCATGGTTGCATCCCTTTGCTGTAGATCTCTTGCCAGGCCGCTTCAGGGATCTCCCTGACTGTGGGCATTGTAGTGAGTGTTCGACCGTACGTTTTGACGGTAGCCTCTGCGTCCGACAGCTTCACAAAAGAGCGGAAGATCTCGGTCTCACCGAAGCGGAGGGCTACCGCCGTTCCCGTTCCTCTCGCGTGAGATTTGATGTCGACTTCTGACCAGACGCCGTACTTCCGGAACCTGCTGTGCAGCGTGCTCGGGGAGCCGCGATGGGATGACACAAGTTGAGACGCGGCAACTACAGATCCTCCCCCTCGACCACTGACGTACCAGAGGATCCGCCCCGGTGCTGATGGTTGGTAGGGGGCAGATTTGTAGTAGACATGCCGACGGCTTATGCCGAGGTCTTTTTGCCGAGTGAGAAGCGGAGTGTCATAACCGAGGAGCTCGCTCGCGAACGTCTGCTTTATGGGTACGACGAAGCATCGCAGCGGTGCTTCCCGAATCTTCAAAGGCCATAGATGCCGCTCCAGCTTGGCAAAGTCTTCGGGGCTTTCGATGGTGCGGTCGATCCAAGGAGCAAGTTGCCAAGGACTCAGATCTGGTGATCGCAGCTGATCAACGCTGAGCTGAGCGTCAACAACCTCCATCGTCCACCGTCCCTTGATGAGGATCGCACCTTCCTGCTCGAGAATTTGTGCGGGACTCTCACCGCCTCCTGGCGCTGGGTCTGTGAGGACTATTCGGGCCATTCCCTTACGTAGCGCCTCGTGTCGTAGTTGAAAGAGGAGTTGCTTGAGGAGTGCGGATCCTCCGCGTGCAGGGCGTACTCGAAGAAGCTCGACTTCCAGGGTGTCATCGGTGGTTCGGGTCATGAGGAGTCCGTCAGCCAGCCCGCTTTCAGCGGTGTGCACGGTCTGGAGTGTCGACGATGCCTTGGAGCGGAGATTCGTCCTGAATTGCGCCTTTGTTTCGCCACTATGCGAGCTGATGAGATGGTCTAGTTCTCGGTCGCTGCCAGCAGGGGCTCGGTCGAGTACTAGCTCGGTGTTCTGAATGCGACCTGCTCCATCTCGATAAAGCCCCTTGAGGTCGTCAATCATGACAACGAGTTGGGAGGGGTGCAGGACATCGACGCCATGCCGTTGAGCAAGGGGACGAAGGACCTTGGCCGCGTTTTCATCATTGGTGATCATCACATCAGCGCCGCCGACGATAGTCTCCGCTACTAGTCGGGAGTCCGGGTTGAGGCTCAAGTCTCTGCTTAGTTCTGTGGCTGAGATGCTTGCCAGTAGCTCACGTTGTAGCGCTTCGGCAACGGTCAGTTCGGCTGATAGCTCCTCGAACTGACCTAGTTGCAGCATTACCTGACGTCGTTCGTCCGGTGACCTGAGTTCCGATAGTTCATTCCTGACTGACCGGGAAACACAGTAGGTCACTTCTCCCTCCAGTATCGGAGAGTTCAAGAAGTCCTCTGTCTCTTGGTTCCGTCCTAACAGCAGATCAAGGATCACATTCGTATCAAGCGTTACGTGGAGTCGAGTGTCAGAGGCTAAGGATGACGAGAACAGGGTGTCGTGGCCGAAGGATCTGCGCCAAACGGTCATCTCGGCTTTGTCTTTGCCTCGGCCTTCAGCGAAGCTTTCCGCTTGGAAGCCAAGCTTGGGCCAGACTCCGTGTGCAGGGTAATCACGTCGGCACTTCAGTCGGATTCCCTGGCGATCGCTGTGGTTTCGCTGGATCTCATCAACTAGCAGCCGTGCCACGCCTGTCTTGCGGTACTCAGGGCTGATGCACAAGTGAATGAGTCTGATGTCAGCGTATGGCAGGTCAAAAAGGACGTACCCGATTAGGTTGTCATCAATGAACGCGCCTAGGACGCACCCCTTCTCAATAGATTCGCGATAGGCAGTGGGGGGATACAGGCCGAGGTACTTCTTGAACTGGTTACCTAGCTCAACCACATCTTCGAGGTCGGAATCGACACATAGGCGGATAATCACCAGTTCCCCCACCTTGATTTCTATCGTTGAAGCCTCGTCGAACTCAATGTATCGCCAAGACTCTCCTCCGCGTGACGACATGCCAGGGCATCATCCGACCTGCTCCCCCCTGAACGACATCTCTCAGTCCTCGTCGGATCGGAAACACCACATACGAACGTATTTGCTACACCCCTTGTCGACGCCGCTGATTGGCGTAGACGACACCCTTTCGCGTAGCGATACTCAGTGCCACAATCTATGTTCACTTCTGCTCGCCTCGGGCAGGTTCCGCTACATCGCAGGGTGCGGGGCGCCTTCGGTGCTACGCGTCAGAGCTCGTAGCGGAAGTCGCCTCAGAACAGCGGCCAGGGCACCGCCGGCATCTCCCCGCGCGGAGCCGGAAACCGCCCGGTCGCTCGCAGGGCGGTGCAGCGAGCAGCGAGTGAAGCGATCTCCTGGGCGGTGAGGAGGTCTGCCAAGCTCTGGCCCAGTTCACCGCCAAGACCGGAGCGGACACGGTCGATGCCCTCGAGCTCCTCGGCGGTCAGCGCATCGCCCACCCACCCCCACAGCACCGTGCGCAGCTTGTGGTCGCTGTGGAAGGTCAGCCCGTGGTCCACGCCGTACCGGTGCCCGTCGCCCATCGCGAGGATGTGATCGCCTTTGCGGTCGGCGTTGTTGACTACGACGTCGAACACCGCCATCCGTCGAAGCGCCGCCGTGTCCTCATGCACCAGGGCCACGATCCGGCCCTTCTCGTCCTGACCCTCGAGGACCTGCTTCCAGCCGCTCTCCGGCACGTCGTCCGCCGCGACGAGGTCCACCGCATCCTGGTCCGGGTCCGTCTCCTGCCAGAGCTGCACCATGCCCTCACCGAACGGACCGTCCCGCAGCCAGGTACGGGGCACGATGTTCCAGCCGAGGACCTCGGACACCAGGTAGGCGGCGACCTCCCGGTGGGCGAGGTAGCCGTCGGGGAAGTCCCACAGCGGTTTCTCGCCCTTGATCGGCTTGTACACGACGGCCGCGTCGCCGATGCTGCCCAGGAACGTGGCGTTGGACGCCGTCGTGATGCGGCCGGTGAGGGTCAGCTCGTCGGTCACCAGGTCGGGCGCGGGCATCAGGCCTCGGGAAGGGTGCAGGTGTGTCCGTCGGCGTCGATGGGTTGGCCGCAAATCACGCAGATGGGACGCCCGGCGCCCACGATCTCCCGGGTGCGCTTGGCGAAGGCACGCGCGGTACCCACGGGCATGCGGACCCGCAGCAGCTCGGAGGCGTCGTCGTCATCCGGGAAGGTCTCGTCCTCGGCGTCGTCATCGGCGAGCGGGTAGGCCTCGATGACGATCTGCGCCGTCGTCGGGTCCCACCCCAGGCTCATGACGCCGGTACGGAACTGCTCCTCGACCGTCTCGAGCTGGTCGTTGTCGACGAGCTCGATCGGCGTACTCGTGGGAACGCTGAAGGGGTTGCCCTCGAGGGTGACGAGCTGGTCGAGGATCTCGTCGATCTTCTCGGCGAGCTGGGCCGACTGCTGCTTCTCCAGCGCGATGCTCACGATCTGTTTTCCCGTGCGCACCTGCAGGTAGAACGTGCGCTGCCCCGGAACGCCGATGGTTCCGATGACGACCCGGTCGGGCCACTCGAACTCGTGAACAGTAGTAGGCATGGAACTACCTTAGGCTCATGCGGTCGGAGGCGCCGTGTGCCCTGCGCCACCGCCCACGGGTGCATCGCCGGAGGGGGCAGTGTTCGCCAGCCACGACAGGTCCCCGGCGTCCGTGTTCGTCGCGAAGACGCTCGGCCGGCTCGCGCCGTAGCGCACGATCGAGACGGAGGCCGGGCCCACGTTGATGCGCTGGAACAGGTCCAGGTGCATGCCGAGCGCGTCCGCGAGGACCGACTTGATGATGTCCCCATGGCTCACCGCCACCCACACGGCGCCGGGCCCGTGCTCGGCCTCGAAGGCCGCATCGTGGCGCCGGATCGCCGCGACCGACCGGGCCTGCATCGTCGCCATGGACTCGCCACCGGGGAAGGTGACGGCGGACGGTTGCGACTGCACCACCGACCACAGGTCCTCTTTCGCCAGGTCGGCGAGCGTGCGGCCCTGCCACTGGCCGTAGTCGCACTCGGTGATGCCGGGTTCGAGCGGCGCGTGCGGGGTGCCGGCCTGCCGGTCGAGGATGAACTGGGCGGTCTGCCGGCACCGCTCGAGGGGGCTCGACACCACCCCGACGACGGGCACCGCCGCGAGCCGGGCTCCCGCCGCGGCCGCCTGGTCCCGCCCGACCTCGTCCAGGCTGACGCCGTCGGCCCGTCCGGCCAGCAGTCCGAAGGCATTCGCTGTGGTGCGGCCGTGCCGCACGAGGATAACTGTGGCCATCCACCCAGCCTAGCCACCCTGCGGGCGGTACCGGGCGTGCGGGAATCGAGTCGAGCACGCATGCGTTAGGCTTTCCGTATCAAGGGGAGTACTCCCGTCTGTGATCGGCCCGTCAATACGGATGCACTGCTGCATTCCGGGCCCATCGGTTCCGGTTCCATCCGGGCGGAGGAGACCTTGGCGCCTATGTCCGACGCCTACCCTTTGGAGCACCCCTCATGCAGGTCACCCCCACCATCTGGTTGATCACCATTGCCGTGACCATCCTCTTCTTCGTCTACGAATTCTTCGCGCACGTGCGCAAACCCCACGAGCCCACCATCGGCGAATCGGCCCGGTGGTCCGCCTTCTACATCGGCCTCGCCCTGCTGTTCGGGGTAGGCATCGGCGTCGTCTCGGGCTGGACGTTCGGCGGCGAGTACTTCGCCGGATACCTGACCGAGAAGGCTCTCTCGATCGACAACCTCTTCGTCTTCCTCATCGTGATGACGGGCTTCGCGGTGCCGAAGAAGTACCAGCAGAAGGTGCTGATGATCGGCATCATCATCGCCCTGATCCTCCGCGGCGGGTTCATCGCCATCGGCGCGGGACTGATCGAGAACTTCTCCTGGATCTTCTACATCTTCGGCGCCCTGCTCCTCGTCCTGGCCTACAAGCAGGCGTTCGGCAGCCACGACTCCAACCCGGCCAACGGCAAGTTCATGCAGCTCGTCCGCCGTGTCCTGCCCGTCACCGACGAGTACCACGAGGACAGGCTCACCGTGAAGAAGGGCGGCACGCGCTTCGTCACCCCGATGCTGCTGACCATCATCGCGATCGGCTTCGTGGACCTCATCTTCGCCGTCGACTCCATCCCCGCGATCTACGGCCTGACCAACGAGGCGTACATCGTCTTCACCGCCAACGCCTTCGCGCTGATGGGCCTGCGCCAGCTGTTCTTCCTCATCGGCGGCCTGCTCGAACGCCTGGTCTACCTGGCCCAGGGACTCGCCGTCATCCTCGCGTTCATCGGCGTGAAGCTCGTCTTCCACGCCCTGCACGTCAACGAGCTGCCCTTCATCAACGGCGGCGAACCGCTCCTCTGGGTGCCCGAGATCCCCATCTGGTTCTCGCTCCTGTTCATCGCGGCGACCATCGCGGTCGCCACCGTCGCGAGCCTGCTCAAGACCCGGGGCGACGACGCCGAGAAGGACCGCGAACTGGTGGAGAGCGAGTAGAAGCTCAGTGCTTCACGGCGACGGGATGGCAGTGCTGAGGGCGACGCGGTCGATCGTGGCGCCCCAGCCGTCGCGGGTACCGCCCTCGATGAGGCTGCGTACTTCCTCGTCATCGAGATGATCGGAGAACGCGACGCCGAGTTCCAGGCGCGTACCTTCCGGGGTGTCGCGCAGGTCGAGGGTCACGATGGGTGCCTCCTGCTCACGCGTGCCGGCAAGGTCCGGCCATCCTCCGGCTGCGCCCCACCGGAAGACCAGCCGTTCGTCCGGGACGATCTCGAGGTACACCCCGCCGGTCGGGTACTGGAGATCCTCGGTGACGGACATGTGCTGGCGCCACGTTCCGCCGACCCGGAGGTCGACCTCGATCGGCGCGGTAGGTGTGGGCATCGCAGGGTTGTAGAACCACGCGAGGTGCTCCGGCTCGGTCCAGGCCCTGAACACCTGCCGGCGGGAAGCCCGGAGGTCGCGGGTGAGGGTGAAGCCGCGTGCGGCGCCGGCGGGGGTCATCGCGCGCCCCCGTCTTGCTGCGACGGCTCGTAGCCGATGAGCCAGTGCAGCCCGTGGCGGTCGATGACCTGGCCGTCCGACCCACCCCACGGCTTGGGCGCCAGAGGGTCGACGACGGTTCCTCCCGCGGAGAGCCTGTCGAACCACTCGTGCAGGACGGGCGGTTCGGCGGTGCCGAGCAGCGAGAGCATCAGCCCTTCGCAGCGCACGGTGGCTTCCCCTGCGGGAGCGTCCGACCCCCCGAGGGCGACGACGCCGTCGAGCACCCCGTGCGCCACCGCCGTGGGCGGCCCGTCCGTCCTGGCGAAGTCCCCGTAGCTGAAGAGGGACACGGTGCCGCCGAACACCTCCGCGTAGAAGCCCAGCGCTTCCCGCGCGGTCCCGGGAAAGCTGATGTAGACCTGTGGTGACGTCATCCTGTACTCCTCATGCCACGTGATGTGGCGTCGCTCCGGTACTACGTGTGCCTGACGGAAGGTAGACGGGACCGGCCGCCCGAATTCATCGGCGTTCCCGTTCAGGCCGCCGGCGGCCGCGCCAGCAGCACCTCACCGGCGCCGTCGAGCGTCACGTTGTCGGCGCCGGCCGGCAGCAGCCACGTGCTACCGCGGGGGGCGGCCCGGCCTTCGACAGTGATAGCGCCCTCGCTGACGACCAGCACCGCGAAACCGGGATCGAGGGAGAGCGTCCCCTCGACCGGGACGCGCTCGAGCCGGAAGAATTGGTCGGCGTCGGGCGGGAACACCGATCCCGACGGCGGTGCGGTGCGGACGAGGCCGCCGAGCGACTCCCGGGGAAGCGCGGTCCGCTCGACGGCGGTCAGGGCCAGCTCGAAGCCGAGGCCCAGATGACCGTCGGCGGTGCCGTCGAGCGCGAAGGCCCGCCACTCCAGCAGGATCGAGAGGTCCTCCGGCTGCTGCAGTTCCAGCAGCAGCACACCCGCGCCGATGGCGTGCAGCACGCCCGGCGGCACGAACACCACGTCGCCCGGTGCCACGTGGACCTCGTGCAGCAGACCCAGAAGCGCGTCGACGTCCTGCTCCTCGACGAGGGCCGCCAGCTCAGCCCCGCTCACGTCGCGGGTGAGCCCGAGGTGCACCGTGCCGGCCTCGAGGATGTACCAGGCCTCGGCCTTGCCGTGGGCGTGCCCGAGATGCCGGGCGGCGAAGGCGTCGTCAGGGTGGGCGTGGACGGGCAGGCGCTGGCCGGCGTCGAGCAGTTTCACCAGCAGCCGGACGTCGCTACCCCAGCGGGCAACGTGCTCCTCCCCGAGCCAATACCCGGGATCCGCAGCGACGGCATCCCGGAGGAGTGCGCCGTCCGCCAGGCGGGTGAGCCCCAGCTCCTCCTCGCCGAAGATCGTGGTCGTGGAGCCGATCCAGTCCTCCGGCTCGAACTCGGCCGCAGCCGGCTCGCCGCGGAAGTCCGAGATGCGTGCCCCGCCGCGGTAGAAGCGCTCCGGCGGTCGGTTCGAGGGCAGGCGCTCGATCATGGCGCTCACTTCCTGTAGGTGGGCGGTGCTCAGCACAGCGTAGCCACGCGACGCCGGGTCGGACAGCAGGTCAGGAGCCCGACTTCTCCTCGACGATCTTCAGCACCGCGGCGTCGTCGAGCTTCTGCCACGGCGAAGCATCCGAGCCCTGCACCGCCGCCTCGGGGCTGTCGGTCTGGCTCCACCACTTGGCCTCGTACACGCGGCCGTCCACGAGGATCCGATCGCCCCGCTCATAGACCGCCTTCGCGTCCCACTCCGGGTACAACCCGGCCGGGGCGGTGACCACGGGGGCGGGCCGCTCGTTCGGCAGCACGGGACCGAGCAGCGTCCACGGGGTCTCCTCCGCCTGCAGCACGGGATCATCCGGCAGGTCGCCCTGCGTCCAGTACTTCGCCGTGTACACGTTGCCGTGCCACACCACGCGGTCGTCCTCGCGGTACGTGCCGACGTCGGACCAGATGGGGTACGGGCTCGTCTCCGGATCGTCCTCGACGAGCTCCTGCGGCTCCTCCGGGGCCAGGGGCTCCTCGGCGAGCGTCGCGGCCCGTCCCTCGAAGCCCGCGCCGAGGAGAGGCGCGAACAGGAGGCCCTGCTGGTCGACCCCGCTGCAGGCATCGGACACCACGGTGGTGTCGGTGTAGTTCTCGCTGCACGTGGCGTCCCGGTTCAGCGACCACTGGGACATCCGGCCGACGCCGCGCTCGGCGGCGAACGCATTGAAGGCCTCGGCGTCGTCGAGCGTGAAGATCTCGCCCTTGACGTCGTTCTGCCCGATCATCGGCGTGAGGCCGATCTTCCGCCAGGCGGCCTGCGGGCCGAGCTCCATGCCCGCACGCTGGTACAGCACCTGGACCTGGCGGTGCGTGGCATCGGCGGCGTTCCGGGACGCCGTCAGCATGCTCGTGCCCTCGGGGCGGCTTCCGCCGTAGTCCATGGTCATCACGTTCACCCCGGCGAGGTCGACGCCGGCCTCGAGGAACTGCGTGACGGCGGCCGTCCCCTCGGCGGTCATGCCGGTCGGCGCGACCGGCAGGGTCAGCCACACGTTGAGCGGCGTGTCCGTGCCGGCCCGCTCGGCCTGCAGTGCGGCGAGGGCCTCGGCCCGGCGCTGGCCGGCCGCGGTGTCCTTGAGGTTCTCGCCCTCGATGTCGAGGTCCACCGTCGAGAGCCTGTAGCGGTCGACGACGGCGGCGTAGGCGTCCTTCAGGTCCTCGGGATCCTCGCAGGCCGTGGCGAGCTCGTCATTGAGGAGGCCGCCGAAGGACACGATGACCTCGCCGCCGTCCTGCACCAGCCGGGCCACGCGCCTGTCGAGGTCGAGCGCGGCTTCTGCCTCGTCCAGCCCGTAGAAGGTTCCCCACGACGGTTCGCAGGGCTCGGTCTTCGACGCGACGATGAAGGACAGCACCACGCTCCCGCCTGTCTCCACCGCCGGATCCTCGAAGGCGTAGGACGGCGTGGCGGTGACGTCCACGTACCCCGCGAAGAACGCACCGGTGCTCTCGGCAACGCGGGCGTCCTCCCAGCGGTTGAAGCCGGTGAGGCCACCGACGGTGACGCCGCCGATCACGACGGACAGGACGGCCAGGCGGAGGACGGACAGCTTCCGGCCAGGAAAACGTGCAGACACAGGAACCCCAGATCATGAAAGTCGCAGCGTGAGGAACAGCGCATGAGAAGGCGCTCAGCTGCTTGAACCTTAAATGATACTGTTACCCGGGTCACATACGGTTCGCGCGGATGCATCACTTTGTACGCAGGGCGGTAGTGGGCACAATCGGGTCTCACGGACGGACGCTCACGGGCGTCCTCCGCCAACTGCTGGGGTAGCCATGTCCAAGAACCGCACCACCACCGCGCCGTCGTCCGACGGCAACCGCTCCGACGTCCCGCCGGCCACGCCGGGGGCGGCAGTGCTGCCGTCGGCCGCCGTCCTGAACCCGGCCGCGCCCGATACGTCACCGGCACGACGACGGCAGTGGGGCGCCGAGCGGCGCTCGGAACCGCTCTCGATCGTGCACCCGACGCCGTCCTCGCGGAAGATCGCCCTGGGCAGGCTCGCCATCGTGACCACGGTGCTCGCGTGGATCACCTACATCGTCACCACGATCCTGCGCCAGTTCGCCAACAACCCGAACGCGGGGTTCCGGTTCCAAGTGGAGGCGACGTCGTACCTGATCGTGGTCACGTTCCTGACGTTCTCCGCGCTGATGTACCTGCTGGCGCGCCAGGGTGCGCTGTACCGGTTCCGGGACCACACGCGCGTGCCGCGGGGCGAGCTGGACCGCCATTTCGCCCACCACAACGAGGGCATCACGGTCCTGGTGCCCTCCTACGCGGAGGAACCGGCGGTGGTCCGCGCGACCCTGTGGTCCGCGGCGCTGCAGGAGTTCCCCAACATCCGGGTGGTGCTGCTCCTCGACGATCCGCCCCACCCCACCGATCCGGCCATCCGCGAGCGGCTCGAGGCTACCCGCGCGCTCAGCTTCCAGATCGAGTCGGCGCTGCTGGAACCCTCCACGCGTGCAGCCGCGGCGCTGGCCGCCTTCGAGGCGCACCTGGCAGAGCGCGGTGTCGGCGCGCCGTCGTCGTGCGATGACCTGCCGCCCCTCATCGCGGCGTACGAGTCCGCGGCCGTGTGGCTCGAGGACATGGCCGACGCCGAGAAGGTGGACGACCACGTGGACGAGTTCTTCGTGGACCTCGTCATCATGGGACTCGCCCGCGAGCTGCGCCTGACCATGTACGCGCTCGACGCCGCGCTGGCGCAGGGGCAGTGCCCGGAGCCGGACCGCATCCGCGAGCTGTACGTGCGGCTGGTCCGGATCTTCTCCACGCGGCTCGAGACGTTCGAGCGGAAGGCCTACGCGTCCCTCTCGCACGAGGCGAACAAGGCCATGAACCTCAACGCCTACATCTCGCTCATGGGGCAGCGGTGGCAGAAGGAGCACGTGGCCACCGGCACGGTGCTGCGGCCCCTCGCTCCCGGGCAGGCCGCGGACGGCGACGTCCTCGACGTGCCCGATTCCACCTACCTGCTCACGCTCGACGCCGATTCCCTGCTGCTGCGCGACTACTGCGTGCGGCTCGTGCACCTGCTCGAATCGCCCGGCAACGAGCGGATCGCGGTCACGCAGACGCCGTACTCGTCCTTCCGCGGTGCGCCCACGCGCATCGAGCGGGTGGCCGGCGCGACGACGGACATCCAGCACATCCTGCACCAGGGCATGTCCTACTACGGGGCCACGTTCTGGGTGGGCGCCAACGCGGTGATCCGGAAGCGGGCGGTGGAGGACATCGTCGAGGTCGAGGACGTGGGCGGCTTCGAGATCAAGACCTACATCCAGGACCGCACCGTCATCGAGGACACCGAATCCAGCGTGGACCTCGGTACGCACGGCTGGACGCTCATGAACTACCCCGAGCGCCTGAGCTACAGCGCCACGCCGCCGGACTTCGGCTCCCTCGTGGTGCAGCGGCGGCGCTGGGCGAACGGCGGGCTGCTGATCCTGCCCAAGCTGTGGAACCAATTACGACGACGGCGCCACCTCCGCGAGCAGGTCCTGTTCCGCGAGGTGCTGCTGCGGGTCAACTACATGGCGTCGATCGCATGGGCGAGCTTCGGGCTGCTGTTCCTCCTCGCCTACCCGTACGACAGTCGGCTCCTGAGCCCCGTGGTGTTCCTCGCCGCGGCGCCGTACTTCCTCGCCATGGGCAGCGACCTCCGCGACTGCGGGCACCGCTTCTCCGACATCTTCCGGATCTACGGCTTCAACCTGGTGCTGCTGCCGGTGAACCTGGCCGGCGTGCTGAAGTCCATCCAGCAGGCGTTCACGGGGGAGAAGATCCCGTTCGTCCGCACGCCGAAGGTCAAGGACAGGACGGCGGCGCCGGGCCTCTACGTGGTCATCCCTTACGCGATCGTCGCGTTCTCGCTGCTCACCCTCGCCCGCGACGTGATGGAGCAGAACTGGGGGAACGCCGTCTTCGCGGGGCTGAACGCCGTTCTGGCGGCCGGCGCCATCCGCGCCTACATCGGGATCAAGAACTCCGTGGTGGACATGGGGCTCGGCGTCATGAACTGGCTGTACGTGGCGCCGCGGAAGAAGAAGGTCGAGGAGTCGAAGGTGATTCCGAAGACCGCGGCCGAGGCCGACTGGGAGGCGATCCTGTACCACGGCGACCGCCGCCTGAACCGGGACCTGCGCTCGGGCAACGACCGCCGTCGTCGTGCCGGGGTGCGGTAGGGCTTCGCCGCCACCAGCCCTCCGGCCGCTCGACCTCCCGGCCGCTCGATCGTCAGGATTCGCCGAGCGGCGCTGATCCGCGCCACCGTACCGACGCGACGCACGGAAAAGCCCCGACGCGCCGGCAGGCGGGTCGGGGCTCGTCCGTCAGGAGTGTGCAGGGTTGGTGCTGATCCTGCCTGTTCCAGGCCGTCAGGCCACGCAGCCGCCGAGCAGGATCTGGCCATCGATGGTCTTGATCTGGCCCTGGACGGCGCCGAGCTTGTCCTCGAGGGTCTTCGCTGTTGCGCGCTGTGCCGTGATGGCGTCCTTGTTCTGCTTCTTCTGCGCTTCGAGTCCGCGGAGCACTGTCTGTGCATCGGTGACCTGCTTGTCGAGCGTCGTGAGCTGCCCCTGCAGGGTCTTCAGCGTGGCTTCCGTGGCGCTGATCTCGCCGTTGAGTGCATCCAGCTGGGTGAGTAGTGGAGCCACCCGAGCCTGAAGTGCGAGCACTTCTGTTTCCTTCGTCGAGATCCGGGTATTGAGACCGGTCAGTGCCGCTACCAGCTTGTCCATGTCGGCGTTCAGCGTGGAGATCTGCCCCTGCTTGTCCGTCACGGCTTGTGCTGCACGGTCGGCCGCGGCCTGGAGTGCGGGCAGCCGATCCTGCAGCCCCGCGAGGTCCGCAGCCTTCGCTGCCACTGCTGCGTCAGCGGCCTTCAGCCGGGCTTCGGCGTCTGTCAGGTTCTTGCGCAACCCGTCCAGCAGGCCCCTCTGCTCGGCGGCATCGGCCTTCGCCGCTTCCACTCCGTCAACGAGGCCTGGCAGGGCGGCCTCGAGGTCGGCGACGATGCGCTCCTGCGCCGCCGCTGCGCCACGGGCGTCATCGGCTGCTGCGACGAGGTCCGGCAGTTCACCGCGCAGGATGTCGAGGTCCTTCTGCTGGACGCCTACCGCGGTCTTCGCCTCGGTCAGGGCGGTCTGCAGCGCGGGGAGCTGGCCCTGGAGCGTCTTGATCTCCGCCTCCTTGGTAGCCACGGCAGCATTCGCCACGGTCAGGGAGGACTGCAGGGGAGCGGCTTCCTTCTGGAGATTGCTGCTCTCGGTCTGCTTGGCCAGCAACTGCGCATTGAGTGAATTCACCTGGGCCTGCAGGGTGTTGAGGTCGCCTTGCAGGCCCGAGATCTGCGAGTTCTTGTCCTCGATCTGGGTGTTCACGGCTGCGAGTTCGCTTTCCTTCGCCACCCGCTGTTCCGTCAAGGTCTTCTTGAGCGCGGCATTGTTCCCTTTGATCTGGCTGAACTGGGTCTTGAGATCCGCGATTTCCCCCTCAAGCGTCGTCTTCCGGCTTTGCAGCGCGGTCAGCTCGTGCTGGAAGGCCGTCAGGGCAGCTCGCTCGGCGGTGATCTCAGTGTTCTTGGCGGCGATGTCCTTTTCCAGCTGCGACATCTCAGCGCTGACGGTGCTGATGCGCGTGTTGTTCGCGGTGACGGCGTCGGCAGCCTTCGTGGCGTCCGCCCGAAGTGTCACGAGGGCGCCCTCGGCGGTGGCAACCACGGCCTGCTGCGCCGTGACTGCATCGGCAGCACGCGAGACAGCGGCTTCGCCAGTGAGGAGTTCGGCCTGGGCGGCTGCGATGGCTGTGTTCTTCGCGATGACGGCATCAGCGGCCGCCGCGGCTTCCAGCTGCTGCGCTGTGAGGGTCGCGGCAGCGGCCTCGATCTTCGTCCGCTGGGCATCGAGGGTGTCCTGGGCCGTGACGCCATCCGCGATCAGCTGGGCGAGCTCGGTTTCGGCGGCAGTCACAGCCTGACCGGCTGTGCCGACCGCCGTGGCCGCCTCCTCCGCCGTCGTGGTGAGGGCTGCCAGCTCACTCTTCGCCGCTGTGATCGCAGCGTTCTGGCTCTCGATGTCGCCCGTGGTCTGCGCTGCGGTGGCCTGGAGGCCGAGGAGATCGTCAGCCGCGATACGGAGTGCTTTCCTCGTGGCCTCGACCTCGGCGGCCGCGGCGGTTTGCTGCTTTTCGAGCTCCGCTTCGTCAGCCACGGCGGCGTCCAGCTCGGCTTGGAGCGGCGCCAACGCTTCGACGACGGCGCTCTGCTGCGACTGGAGCTTCGCCAGTTGCGACTGCGCTTCGGTGACCTCCGCCGTGGTCTTCGCCTGCTGCTCGGTCAACGCCTGTATGTCCGCGGTGGCTTTGTCGGAAGCCGTCTCGAGCTGGGCTTCCTGCGCGATGAGGGCCGTCAGGGCGCTGTTCGCGGTGTCGATCTCCGCTTTCAGGCCGGTGGCAGTCGCCTGGAGCGCCGCTCGATCGGCTTGCAGCTTGGCGATGACGTCGGCATTCTTTTTCGCCGCAGACTTGAGGAGGTTCTCCTGGACCGTGCCCCGGTGTGCCAGCTGGTTCACGACGCCGTTGCAGACCCCGGACGTGGGCCCGGTGGTCGCTGATGCCTGCGGGGCGAAGACCAGGGCGCCGCCGAGGAGCCCGGGCAGGAGGACCGCGCTCGCAAGGCGGCGCGTGAGAAGGGTTCTTGCGTTGCTGCTGGGCACGGATACTCCTGGGTGGGCTTGAAAACGGCGTCGTCGCCACCCCAAAGGTAGGGAGATTAGTTTGCACAGGACATAGTGCTCCATACGCAACTAATTTCGGGCACTACTCACCTTCACGCTCCCGACTACGTGGAGGCCTACTCCTGCAGGTCAGACCGAAGCTTTCAGGTGCCGCAGTAGGTGGTGTACTTCCCGAAGTCCTCCGGCGCTCCGGCGGCGTACCGCTCCAGCCCCGGGCGCTCCTCGAAGGGCCTGGTCACAACGTCGACGAGCCGCTCGAGCGGTTCGAGGTCGCCGGCGGTCGCGGCGTCGAGGGCCTCCTCCACAAGGTGGTTCCGGGGGATGTAGACGGGATTGACGCGGTCCATCGCGTCGGCGTCCGGGTCCAGCGCGAGCCAGCGGGCGGCCCAGGCGTCGAAGGCGGCGACGTCGAGCACCTTGTCCCGCGCGGGCCGCGCGTCGCCGCGCACAGCGGAGCTGAGTCCCCGGAAGAAGGACGTGTAGTCCACGTGGTTCTCCTGCAGGAGGGTGAGGACGTCGTTGGCGAGCGGAGAGGCGACCTCGTCGTCGACGTCGTCGGCCAGGCCCAGCTTGGCCTTCATGCCGGTGAGCCAGGCGCCGCTGTACTGCGGGCGGAAGGCCTCGAGGGCTGCGACGGCGGTCGTGACGCCCCGCTCCTGGTCCTCGTCGATGAGGGGCAGCAGCGTCTCGGCGAGGCGGGCGAGGTTCCACTCGGCGATCAGCGGCTGGTTGGCGTAGGCGTAGCGGCCGCCGCGGTCGATGGAGCTGTAGACCGTGGCGTAGTCGAAGACGTCCATGAACGCGCACGGCCCGTAGTCGATGGTCTCGCCCGAGATGGTCATGTTGTCCGTGTTCATCACGCCGTGGATGAAGCCCGCGAGCATCCACTGCGCCACGAGCGTGGCCTGCGCGCTCACGACCGACTCGAACAGCGCCAGGTAGGGGCGCTCGGCCGCGGCGGCGTCGGGGTAGTGGCGGCTGATCGCCTGGTCCGCGAGGCGCTTGAGGAGATCCTGGTTGCCGGTGGCCGCGGCGTACTGGAAGCTGCCCACGCGCAGGTGGCTGCTCGCGACGCGCGCCAGGACGGCGCCGGGCAGCATCGTCTCGCGGCGCACCTCGCGCCCCGTGGCGACGACGGCGAGCGAGCGCGTGGTCGGTATGCCCAGTGCCTGCATGGCCTCGCTGACGATGTACTCGCGGAGCATGGGGCCGACGGCGGCGAGCCCGTCACCGCCGCGCGCGAAGGGTGTGCGGCCGGAGCCCTTGAGGTGGAGGTCGCGCAGGCGCCCCTCCGTGTCCGTGATCTCGCCGAGCAGCAGCGCCCGGCCGTCGCCGAGGCGCGGGTTGAAGCTGCCGAACTGGTGGCCGGAGTAGGCCTGCGCCACCGGTGTCGCGCCGCCGGGTACGGTGGCTCCGACCAGCAGGGCCAGTCCTTCGGGGGAGCGGAGGAACCCGGGATCGAAGCCGAGCTCGGCCGCCAGGGGCTCGTTGAGGGCCAGGAGCCGGGGCTCGGGGGCCTGTTCCGCCTGCCAGGAGACTGCCATCTCGGGCAGTTCCTGCGCGAAGCGGTGACCGAAGGTGACCTTGGAATCTGTAGGCACGCTCATTCATCCACCGTACGCCCGGACCGGAACGGCGTCGTCCTGCTGTTGTCCTAGCCACCGGACCCGCTCGCACCTAAACTAGTAAGCCACCTGATGTTTCGGGTGCAGAGGCGGACGATCAAAGGAGACTTTCATGGGCATCAGCAACATGGTCAAGAACGCAGCGGGCCGCTACCTCGGCAGGTCCGGCACCGGCACCACGCCGACCACCGGGCGCACCAAGGCAGGCGGAGTGGGCGGCGGACTGGCCGGCGGACGCAGGGGCACTCCGGTCCCCTCGGGCAAGACCGGCGGTATCCTCCGCAACCTGCTCAACCGCCGCTAGCAAGACGCTCGGGCCCTGTTCCCCGTGGGGAATAGGGCCCGAGTTCTTTGCCGTTGCACCAGTCATGCAGATTGAGATTTGGTCCGATGTGAAGTGCCCGTGGTGCTATGTGGGCAAGCGCCGTTTCGAGAAGGCCCTGGCCGGCTTCCCGCACAGGGAGAGCGTCGAGGTCATCTGGAAGAGTTACCAGCTCGACCCGAGCCTGCCCGACCACTATGACGGCACGGAGCAGCAGTACCTCGCTGAGCGCAAAGGCATTGCCCCCGAGCAGGTCACCCAGATGTGGCAGCACCTCGCCCAGCAGGCCGAGGGGGAGGGACTGCACTTCGACTTCGACCGGATCGTGGTGGGCAACAGCTTCACCGCACACCGCTTCCTGCACCTAGCCAAGTCCCAGGGCCGGGGCGACGCCGCCAAGGAAGCCATCCTGTCGGCCCACTTCGAGCAGGGCCTGGATACGTCCGACGTCGACGTCCTCGTCTCCCTCGGCACCGGCATCGGCCTCGGCGAGGACGAGATCCGCGACACCGTGACCAGTGACCGGTTCGCTGCGGACGTGCGTCACGACATCGAGGAGGCCCGGACGCTCGGCGTGCAGGGCGTGCCGTTCTTCGTCGTCGACCGCAGGTTCGGCATCTCCGGCGCCCAGCCCACGGAGCTCTTCCGGCAGGCACTCGACCAGGCGTGGCAGGAATCCCACCCGCTGGTCTCGCTCACGCCGTCCGCGGACGGCCCCGCCTGCGGCCCGGACGGCTGCTAGCTATCCGGCACCGAACGACGGCGGTCGCCTCGCCCGCCGTCGCGCCGGCGGTCAGCGCCGCGAGGAACCCCGCGCCATCCTCTTCAGTTCGTCCTGGACACGCGCCAGCTCCGTGAGGCGCTGGGCCCGGAGCTCCTCCGGGTCCGGCCGCCGGTGCCGCGCAGGCTCGGGCTCGGGCAGGATCGGCGCAGCCGCCTCGTCCTGCAGGGGATCGAAGAACAAACCGTCGCGGTGCATGGGACTTCCTCCAGCTGTCGGTACGTACTCCCGACAGTAGCGCCGCCGTGTTTCCGGCTTTTTTCGTCGCGCCCGGAGGTCACCCGAGACCGGAGAGGCGCGCGACCACCGCGCCGCCGTCGTCGATCCGGGTGATGGCCCAGCCGATGCCGCCCATCGCGTAGAGCGAGACGGGCACCAGGAGGCACCACTCGCGGGCCGATCCCGCATTGCCGAGGACGGGTACCGCGATGTTCCCGTTGGGCCGCCACACCTGCGCGACCACCGGGAGCTTCGCGAGGCTCCGCGGGCGCCGGATGCGGAAGGGGTACACGGGGTTGCAGCCGCCCGTGGTCAGCATGTCGCCGAGGATGTGGACGACGACGCCGATGCCCACCGCGAGCGGGAACCAGAACTGCTCCTCCGGCGCGAACGCGGTGACGAAGGCCCCGGCGGTCAGGCCGACGGCCCACGGCGACCTCCGCATGCTGTCCGGGATGATCTTCAGGGCCTTCGCCGCGAAGGAGACGAGCAGCACCGTGAGCAGGCCGGCGCCCGGGTAGATGGTGCCGAACTCGACCGTCTCCACGGTCCAGAGTCCTGCAACGAACGCGACGGCGACGAACGCGGCGACACCGAGGAGCGAGTGGGTGCCGCGGCGATGACCACCCGAGATCGCGCCGACGCCCGCGCAGAACAGGTTGGACAGCGGCGGCAGGGAATGAGCGATCGTGGCACTGTGATGGTCGGCATCGGGCAGGAGCGCGGCACCCGCCGTCACGAGGGCGCCGGTGACGACGCCGACCGGGCTGACGTCCAGCAGCCCGAGCCCGAGGGTGACGGACTCCGGGAGGGCCGGCAGCAGGAGGCCCGGGTGAACCTCGATCTGCGTGGTGGCGGCGACCCAGGCGGCGGCGCCGCAGGCAGCATGGTGGGCGCCCATCATGGCGGGAAGTCCTCTCGGTGAGACCACGCCGGCTACGGGGCGGCCGGCGGCGAAGTCCCATCCTGACGGGCGCCACCCCCATTATCGGAAACCGGGCACGCGGGGGTCCCGGATCCGAGGGCGCTACCCGCCGTTCACCCGGGCGGCAGCAGCGCGAGGTCCTCCTCGAGGAGGCGGAGCTCGCCGGCTCGGAGGGAGTCGAGGATCGTCTCCGCCCGGCTGCTCCCCACGATCGGGACGACGTTCGGCTGCAGCAGGAGCCAGGCCAGCGCTACCTGCTGCCAGCTCACGCCATGGCGGGCGGTGACCGCCGCGCAGGCAACTCCGCTGTCGGCGTGGGCCGCGGCTGCTCCTCCCAGGGGCATGTAGGCCAAGTAGGCGACCCCGGTCGCGGCACACAGCTTCGCCAGGGGGAGGTCCTCCGGGCGGTCCATCGAGAGCCGGTTCTGTACGGAGGCGATAGCCGTGACGGCCTGGGCCTCCTCCAGCTGCATCCGGTCCACGTTGGAGAGGCCGATCATCTCGATCTTGCCCTGCCGCTGCAGCTCGGCGAGTGCACCCACGCTCTCGCTCAGCGGCACGGCCGGGTCCACCCAGTGCAGTTGGTAGAGCCCTATCCTCTCGACGCCGAGGGCGGAGAGGCTCGCGTCGCAGTGGGAGCGCAGTGCCTCCGGCCTGCCGTCCACCGGGAAGTCCTCACCGGAGCGGTAGTGCCCACCCTTGGTCGCGACGAGCACCTCCGGGCCGGCCGTGGCGCCGGCCAGCGCGCGTCCGACGATCGCCTCGGCATAGCCGGGCGCGTCCCGCCGGGAGTAGGCGAGCGCCGTGTCGATGAGCCGTACGCCCTGGTCGACCGCCGTGCGTATCGCCGCGATGGACAGCTCCGCATCGAGATCCTCCCTGAACGCGAAGTGTGCCGTGCCCAGGCCCAGCACGCCGACCTCGTGACTGCCGATCCTCATTGCGTCAACAGCTTCTGCAACTCCATCTTGCGCACTCTACTCGACGGGATATGATCGTGAAACCGCTTTCACGACGACGAGGACACGAGGAAACAGGCGATGCCCACCGTTCCGCCCGGCAAGTCCCGCGCAGGCTGGCTCGTCGATACCGCGCCGCTCCGCGAGAGCCCGGCCTATGCCCGTATGTGGCTCAGCGGCGTGATCTCGGGGATCGGGTCGAACGCGACGATCGTGGCCGTGGGCATCCACATGTACGACCTCACTCAGTCCACGTTCGCCGTCGCACTGGTGGGCGCCTTCGCGCTCGGGCCCATGATCCTCGTCGGGATCTTCGGCGGCGCCGTCGTGGACGCCTTCGACCGCCGCCGCGTTCTGGTGATCGTCTCCGTCATCGCCTGGTTAAGCACCGTGGGCCTGGCGGTCGTCGCCTGGCTCGGCGTCCGGGACACCACCCCCTACTACGCACTGACCACCCTGAGCGCGGCGAGTTCCACGCTCGTGGGCACCGCCCGGTTCGCCATCCATCCCCGGCTGGTGGTCCGGCCACTCCTGCCCGCGGCGGCCGCCCTGAGCGGGATCAGTGCAGGGCTGCAGGCGACCATCGGCCCGGCCATGGCGGGGATCCTGGTCGCGACGGTCGGGTTCGCCTGGACCTACTCCGTCGACGTCCTCCTGTACGTCGTGGGGATCCTGGGGATCGTGAGCCTCCCGGCGATCCCCCCGGCCAGGGACGCTCCACGTTTCGGACTGGCCGCCGTCCGCTCGGGGTTCCAGTTCCTCCTGGCTGCGCGCAACATCAGGATGGCCTTTTTCCTGCACATGGTCGCCATGTCCTTCGGGCGGCCGCAGGTCCTGTTCCCGGCCCTCGGGGCCACGCTGCTGGGTGGGGGAGCGCTGACCGTGGGGCTGCTCACCACAGCCGGCGCGGTGGGGGTGCTCCTGAGCAGTGCCCTGTCCCGGCCGCTCGGCACAGTCCGGCGGCAGGGGCTCGGCATCATCCGGGCGACGAGCTGCGCCGGCCTCGCGATCTCCGCCCTCGGGATCCTCCTCGTCACCCTGGCGCCGGGGAACGGCACGGGCGATCCCAATATCCCGGCGATCGCGCTCGCCGCCGTGCTGCTGTGTGCCTGGGGTGCGGCGGACAATGTCGCGGGTATCTTCCGCACCACCATGCTGCAGACCGCCGCACCCGACGACGTCCGCGGCCGGATGCAGGGTCTCTTCACCGTCCTGCTCACGGCCGGCCCCCGCCTGGGCGACGTCTTCATGGGATCCATCGCCACGATCGCGGCGCTGTGGTTCCCGCCCGTCCTCGGCGGCCTCCTGATCGTGGCCCTCGTGGCACTGTTCGCAAGACCGGGCACCTCCTTCCGCCACTACGACACGATGGATCCGACACCATGACGCTTCTCGGCCCTGCCGCCCCGCCAGCCCATGCCGACGTCCCGGACCGCATCGTGAAGACGGCCCGGCTCCGCCGGATTCTCGCCGGACATCCGGAGGCGGACGCACTGGTGCTGACCAGCGCCGAATCACTGGCCTGGTACCTCGACGGCGCGCGGGTGACTGTGCCGATCGGGGGCGCCCCCGTCCTCGCGCTGGAGCTCGACAGGGCAGCGGAAACCATCCACTGCCTGTCCAACGAAGCCGAGCGCATGGTGGCCGAAGAGCTGCCCGAGGGGCTGCAGGTGGAGGCCGTCCCGTGGTCCACGGACCTCCTGGCCGGCAGGGCGGGCACCAGCATCCTGTCCGAGCAGCAGATCGCCGGGGAGTTGCGCGCGGCACGTGCCTCGTTGCTGCCCCAGGAACTGGCCCACTACCGGACGCTCTGCGCGGACCTCGCAGCCCTCGCCACCGACGTCCTCGGGCAGGCGGCACCGCATGCGCTGGAGCGCGAGATCGCCGCAGCCGCTGCCGGCGGGATCGTCGCGATGGGAGGGGAGCCGCTCGTGGTCCTGGTTGCCGGGGAATCCCGCCGCCACCACCGCCACCCGCTCCCCACCGACGCCCTCGTGGGAGGGGAAGCCACCCTCGTCCTCTGCGCCCGCCGTCGGGGGATGATCGCGAACCTGACGCGCCGTATCCGTTTCCGGCGGCCGACGGCGGACATCGCCGGCAGCGAGCAGCGGATCCTCGAGGTCGAGGCCGAGATCCTGCGCGCCACGCGCGTGGGCCGGACCTTCGTGCAGGTCTTCGACGACATCGCCTCCGCCTACCCCGCCCACGGCTTCGCCGCAGATGAGTGGACGCGCCACCACCAGGGCGGCCCCACGGGCTATCTGGGGCGGGATCCCAAACTGACGCCCACCACCTCCGGCAGCTTCGTGGAGAACCAGGCCTTCGCCTGGAACCCGACCGCACCGGGCGTGAAGGTCGAGGACACCGCGCTGCTGACCGACGCCGGGATCGACGTCCTGACGGTCGATCCGCGCTGGCCCACGGAGCCTGTGGGCGGCATCCCGAGGCCTGTCACCCTAGCACCCTGACCCGCTGCTGCGACGCCGCGTCCGGAACGGAAAGTACGAACCCTACGAGAAGGAGAACCACATGACGGAGCTGTCCTGGATCACGGTGGACGGAGACCGGCTGGTCGACGAATCGGGCACGCCGATCGTGCTCAGCGGCGTCGGCCTCGGCGGCTGGATGAACATGGAGAACTTCATCACCGGCTACCCGGGGAACGAGGCCGACATCCGCAGGGTGCTCCTGGACCGGATGGGCAGCGAGGCCTACGACGCCTTCTTCGAGGGCTTCTACCAGGACTTCTTCGACGAGGCCGACGCCGCGCACCTGGCCTCCCTCGGCCTCAACTCAGTCCGCATCCCGTTCAACTACCGGCACTTCGAGGACGACGCCCGTCCGTTCGAGCTCAAGGAGGAGGGCTTCCGACGGCTCGACCGCGTCGTGACGCTGCTCGCCCGCCATGGCATCTACTCGATCCTCGACCTCCATGCACTGCCCGGGTACCAGAACCAGCACTGGCACAGCGACAACCCGAC
Source organism: Arthrobacter sp. NPDC092385 (assembly GCF_044755105.1). Lineage (NCBI taxonomy): Bacteria > Bacillati > Actinomycetota > Actinomycetes > Micrococcales > Micrococcaceae > Arthrobacter > Arthrobacter sp. NPDC092385. The sequence continues at coordinate 171,162 of NZ_JBIVQL010000009.1, read as the reverse complement.
GCACCGCGCCACCTTCTGGGACCACCCGCATTTCCAGGACCGCGTGGTCCACCTGTGGGAAGCGCTGGCCGAGCGCTACAAGAACCGCCCCGAGGTGGCGGGCTTCAACCCGATCAATGAGCCCTCCGACCCCTCGGGAGAGGTGCTGCTGCCCTTCTACGAGCGGCTCGAGAAGGCTATCCGCACCATCGATCCCCGCCACATCCTCTTCCTCGACGGCAACCGGTACTCCACCGACTTCAGCGCCTTCGAGAGGCGCAGCGAGCCACTGCCCAATACCGTCTACACCGCGCACGACTACGCCCTCCCAGGCATCACGAGCGCCAAGGAATACCCCGGCGTCACGCGGGGCGAGTACTTCGACCGGGGCGTCGTCGAGCAGACGTTCCTCCGGCGGACCGAGTACATGAGGAAGACCGGGACGCCGATCTGGATCGGTGAGTTCGGCCCCGTCTACTCGGATGACCGATCCCAGGACCCGTGGCGCTACCAGCTGCTGCAGGACCAGTTGGAGATCTACCGGGAGTACGGGGCGAGCTGGGCGCTGTGGACCTACAAGGACATCGGCCTCCAGGGACTGGTCTCGGCGACTCCCGACAGTGATTATGTGTCCCTCATCCAGCCCGAACTCGAGACCAAGCAGCGGCTCGGCATCGATTCCTGGGGAGGCTCCGACGCCGGTGTCCGCGACATCCTGGATCCCATCGACGCCGTGTTCGACCGCGAGTTCCCCGGCTACGCTCCCTACCCCTGGGGCCGCCAGCCCCACATCGCCGTCCTGGTGCGGCACATCCTGCTGGCGGAGCCACTCGCCGAGCGCTTCGGCGACCGCTTCGCCGGGGTGTCGCCGGACCAGGCGCGCACCCTGGCCTCCTCCTTCCGCTTCGACCGCACAGCGGAACGGGTGGGGCTCTCGGAGGTGCTGCGAGAGCACCTCCGAGGCTGACCCGGGGGCTAGGCAGGGTGGCGTACGAGTCCCTCGTGCGCCACCGTCCAGCCGGCACCGAAGCCTGGCGTCGAAGGCCCGCCGTCCCAGCCGGCGGCCATGAGCGACACCGCGAAGAGCAGGCCTCCGTTGCCGGGGAGGTAGATGGGCAGGCTCGCGTTCTGGCGGTTGTGCCCGTTGGCCAGGAACGTGTTCTTCGGGCGGTCCATGAGCAGCGCGTCGACCGCGAGGTCCGGATCGCCCAGCCTGGTGGCCGTCATGGCCGCAACAGGGAAGTCCCAGCCCCAGGCCGAATCCCAGTCCCAGTCCCCGAGGACGTCCGCCAGGGTGCGACGCATCGTCGCGGGGTCGATCACCGGCGTCGGCGGCACCATACCCAGCGCCGCGAGCATGCTGGGATGGTCGTCGCGCACGAGGTACGGCTCCGTGGCGAGCGCTACGTACTTTCCGTCCCGCACGGGCGCGGGGGCCATGGTGGTCGCCACCTCACGCCAGAGCTCCGGCACGTCCAGGCCCAGCCGTTCGCGCCACCGGCAGGCGACGTCGAGGGCCCAGGACCAGTAGGCGAGCTCGAAAGTGGGATTCTTCGCCGTCGCACGCTGGTCCGCATAGGACTCCTGGGCGGGGATGATGGGCGGGCCGAGATCGAATCCATCGGGGCCGCGGGAGGCGAAGGACGCCATGAACTCCGCGGTCTCGAAGACGATCGGTGCCCACCGCCTCAGTGCCTCGTCCCCGCTCCCCGCCCGGTGGAGCAGCTCGGCGAGGTAGATGGGGTGGGGTTGCTGCCAGACGAGGAACGGGCCGATGTTGCTCGGGGCCTCCTCGCCCGCCGGGCCCACCTGCTTGGGCCACCGTGCACCGGACAGGCCCTGGGACCGTGCCGTCTCCCGGGCCTTCTCCGCCACGCCCTCGTACCAGGGCAGGCTCCTCTCGAGGAGTTCCGAGCGTCCCCACTGCGCGAAGTGGGCTGCATGCCACCAGTGCATCTCGAGGTGGAATTTCCCCCGCCAGGAGTTGAGGGTCAGTCCGGTTTCCGCCGGTGGCATGGTGCCCGAACACTGGATGGCGGTGAGGTACTGCGAGAGGACGATGCGGCGCTCGAGCTCATGGGCGCGGCCGTCCTCACTGTCGGTGAGTTCGATAGCTGCCCCGGACTGCCAGAAGGACCGCCAGTGGTTCGCGCTCGCCGCGCGGACGTCGATGGGAGGGCCGGCAGCAGTGCGGGATGCCCCGGGCGCGAATCCGAGGACCACTTCGAGGCCTGCCACCGCGGTCAGGGCGAACTCGTGAGCCCCTATGCGCGCGAGGGAAGCTCCGGGCGACGAGATGCTGACGGAGTACACCGTGTCGTCGAGGGTGCGGAGGATGTTCCAGCCGTCGTCCGCGGCTGCCACGTCGCTGGAGTGGGATTCCGGCCGGCTCCAGTCCGCCGCGTTGCCCCACGCCTCCGATCCGTAGGGGAAGCGGATGCACAGGCCGACCTCGCCGCCGTCGTCCGCCGTGACCGAGACGGCGAGGGCGTCCTGGTCGGGATGGACGGCGGTGAGGACCGAGAGCCGCCGGCCCGCGAGCGTGAAGCGGCTCGAGAGCAGTCCGGTCTCCAGGTCGAGGTCCTGGTCGACGTCGTCGAGGTCCTGCGGACCAAGGGTGGCTCCACCGGGCCACAGGCCCACCCGGCCGAGATCCAGGCGGTGCGGATTGTTGCGCAGCCACTCCTCGGTCTCGCTCTGGCCCGACTGCTCGTGCATCGAGAATTCACCCCCGAGGTCCACGTAGGACGCCGGGCCGTGGGGCGAGTCGTAGGTCCGGGTGGCGTCGGCGAGATCGTGCGGTCGTTCGGCGGGAGTGGAGTGCCAGCCCCACTGGGACATCGTGCCGAGCAGGGTTCCTACGGTTTCGCCGTAGCGGCCCTCCACGGGGTAGGCCTCCGGGAACGTCTGGAGACCTGTGGCATCGGCCGTGAAGCAGAACTCGCCGTTGCCTACCGTGAGTGGTGACCGGGGATCGACGCCGGTGACGCGCGGGCGGTGGCGGGCCAGGAGTGCGGAGCGGTCGATCCGCCCTGGTGCCGGAACAGTTTCAGTCATGTACGGTCATCTTCCTGTTACGCGAAGAATGGGCGGCATCCCCAGTCCCGGACGCCGCCCATTCCCTACCCTGCGGTGGTTGTGTCAGACGCTGCCGATGGCGTTCGTCAGTTCGTCCACCCACTGCTGGGCGGCCTCGGCCGGGGTGAGCCGGTCGAAGAGGACATCGCTCTCGAGACGGATCGTCAGGTCGTTGTGGATGCCTGCGCCCGCGGGCTGCGGGGGAAGGCCCTCGCCCGCCGAGGCGTCGACGTCGTCGATGAACTCCAGCTCGGCCTGCTGCGATGCGTCCAGCTTGTCGCTGATGGCGGTGCGGATATCGGGGTTGGCCGGCATTCCGCGGTCGGTGAGCATGATCTCTCCGGCTTCGGTCGAGTTGAGCAGGTAGTCGATCAGCATCGCCGACTCCTTCGGGTGCTCGGTGGCCGCCGAGATGGTGAAGTACTGGCTGGGAAGCAGCGTCATGCCCGGGCGCTCGTATTCGGACTCTCCGGGGAACTTCAGGAGGACCAGTTCGTCACCCGAGGCACCGGCCAGCGTGGCGAGCTGGTTGGAGTACGCAGGCATCATCGCGCTGCGTCCCTGGCCCATGAGCGTCTGCTCTGGTGCCGCCGCGACGACCTCAGAGGTGAGTTCCGCGGACGGCATGCCGCCGCCGTCGCGGAGTTCGGTGATCATCTCCCAGTACTCCTCCATGGTGGAGGCATTGACGTCGAGCTTGCCGTCCTCGCTGTACATCGGCTCTCCGCGCTGGGCGATGAAGACGCGGTCCATGTCGTCCGGCTGGGATTCGTAGCCGTAGGCGTCCTCCGGTGCCTTCTCGGAGATCTCGTTGGCGATGTCGACGAAATCGTCCCAGGTCCAGGTGTCGTCATCGGGCAGGGGGACGCCCGCCTCCTCGAAGATGCGGGGGTTGGCGACCAGCGAGATGGTGTTGGCGCCGGTCGGCAGGCCGTACAGCTCGTCCTCGTACGTGGCGTTGGTGAGGATGGACGGTGCGAACTTGGACGTGTCCAGCTCCTCGGAGACATCGGAGAGGGGCAGGAGCGCATTGCGTGCCGCGTACTCGAGCGGATAGGCGCCGCCGAGGGTGATCACGTCCGGTGCGTCCCCGGCCGCCGTGCTGGTGGCGAGGCGGTCGAAGTACCCGTCGAACGCGCTCGGCTCGGGTTCCACGTCGATCTCGGGGTGCATCTTCTCGAAGCCGGCGATTGCTTCCTCGGTCAGTGCCGCCCTCGTGTCGCTGCCCCACCAGGAGAAGCGGATGGTGACCGGGTTCTCCTCGCTGGCCTCGGTACCGCCGTCGCTGCCGCTGTCGCTGCCGCTGCCGCCCCCGCTGCAGCCGGTCAGGAGCAGGGCCGCGACGGCGGCAGTGCCGATGACCGCGCGGAACCTGCTGTTTCCTGCTGGTGTACGCGTCATTGCGCCTCATTTCGGTTTGGGGTGCCCTGCACCCGTGCCTGGGAAGGGTACCAATGCGTGGTGCCGCTTCTGTTGTGGTTGCCCGCCACCGAGATGGCCTGAGAAACCGCTTTCACGAAAATTAGCACCGGGGGTGGGGGCTGTCAATGGATGCACCCGAACGGTTCGGCTTCAGCCTGCCGGGACGGGGGCGGTGGATCCCCGGAGCTCGAGGCGCGGTTGGAAGACGACGTCGTGGCTCGGGCGTTCGCCGCGGATCAGGGCGCGCAGCCGTGACCACGCCTGCACCCCCAGCTCCTCGTGGGGGACGGACGCGGTGGTGAGGGCCGGAGCGGTGTACCTAGCGAAGGGGATGTCGTCGAACCCCGTGACGGACACGTCGGCCGGCACGGAGACCCCGAGTTCGGCGAGGCCGTTCATGAGGCCCACCGCTACGAGGTCGTTGTACGCGAGGATCGCAGTGGCGCCGCTCCTGATGACGTCCGAGGCTCTCGCATAGCCCTCGTCGGAACTCACGCCGCCCGGCAGTACCTCGACGGTCGCATCCTTGACGAAGCCCTCGAACTCGGCCAGGCCCCTGATCCGATGGGCGTTGGAGACGCTCTCGGCCGGCCCCTGCAGGTAGGCGAGCCGGCGATGGCCGAGGCTGTAGAGGTGCTGGGCCAGGTTCTGGATGCCGGTGCGGTAGTCGATCGACAGCGACGGCGCCGAGATGCGCGGCGTGGTGCGGTTGATCAGGACGAGGGGATTCAGGGACTGCGCCAGTGCCACGAGGTCGTCCTCGGGCATGCGGGGTGCGCAGAGCACGATGGAGTCGCACCGACGGCGGATCTCGGTGGCCAGGAGCGGCTCGTCGGCGGGGGATTCGGCCGAATCCGCCACCAGCACGCGGTAGCCGTCGCGTGCCGCCGTCTTGCTGAGGCCCGAGAGCACGGTCTGGAAGGTCGGGTTGGCCAGGTCCGGGACCACGAAGGCGATGGTGCGCGTCTCCCCGAGCGCCAGGCTTCGGGCCAGGTGGTTCGGTGCATAGGAGAGTTCGGTGGCCGATGCGCGCACGCGTTCGGCGATCGCCGGTTCACCGAGGAAGTTCCCGTTCATGACCCTGGAGACGGTTGCAGGAGACACCCGCGCATGGCGCGCCACCTCGGCGATGGTCGCCGCGCCCGATCGTCGTGCCACGTGGGCTCCTTTCAGTAGTCGCCACGATATCCCTTACGGCATTTCCGCCGATGTTTGACGATCCCATAGGCGTCGGTAATAATCGTACAGCGCACGTGAAACCGCTTTCACCAACGAAGGGGCGGGCACCGTGTCACGACGAGGAGGTCAACGGTGAGTAGTCTCGGTGAGCTGCGGAACATCAGCAGGTCCGCGCGGAAGAACGGCCCGAAGGTACGGGAGAACTACCGCGACAACAAGGTGGCCTATCTCTTCCTCCTCCCGTGGATGCTCGGGCTCCTCCTGATCACGGTGGGGCCAATGATCGCCTCGCTCTATCTCTCGATGACCGACTACAACCTGCTGCAGTCGCCCAATTTCATCGGCTTCCAGAACTACATCGACATGATGGACGACAGCCGCCTCTGGGCCTCGTTCCGCGTCACCGTCACCTATGTCGTGGTCTCGGTGCCGCTTCAGTTGATACTGGCACTGGGAATCGCCCTGCTCCTCGACAGGGGACTGCGGGGGCTGGCGCTCTACCGGTCCATCCTCTACCTACCCTCCCTCCTGGGCGCGTCGGTGGCCGTGGCGATCCTCTGGCGCCAGGTCTTCGGTTCCGACGGGATCGTGAACGCATTCCTCGCCCTGTTCGGCATCGACGGCCCCGGCTGGATCTCCAACCCGGACACGGCACTGGGCACGATCATCCTCCTGCACGTCTGGACCTTCGGTTCACCGATGATCATCTTCCTGGCCGGGCTCCGCCAGATCCCCCGCATGTACTACGAGGCCGCCGAGGTGGACGGTGCATCGATGGTGCGCTCGTTCCGCTCGATCACGCTCCCCCTGCTCAGCCCGATCATCTTCTTCAACCTCGTCCTGCAGATCATCGGCGCCTTCCAGTCCTTCACGCAGGCGTACATCGTCTCCGGTGGCACCGGCGGGCCGAGCGACTCGACCCTGTTCTACACGCTGTACCTGTACCGGGAGGGCTTCACGAACTTCCAGATGGGGTACGCCTCGGCGATGGCGTGGTTCCTGCTCCTGGTGATCGCAGCCTTCACGGCCCTCAACTTCTGGCTCTCGAAGTACTGGGTCTTCTATGAGGACTGACGCTGGCGGCCATCGAGCCGTATCCCGGTACCCCCTCCCCTGAAAGGACCAGCGAGACCATGGCCACCGCGACACCCATGAAAGCTCCCACGCCGGCGACGCCGCGGGCGTCCACCGAAGACTCCGACCGCATCCGGGCGAGGGCGCGGCGCAGGCGCCTCATAAGCCTGCTCAAGCACGCCGGACTCATCGCGCTGTCCCTCGTGATGGTGTACCCGCTGATCTGGCTCCTCCTCAGCTCGTTCCGCCCCACGGAGCTGATCTTCCGGGACCAGGGACTGGTGTTCACCGACATCAGCCTCGACAACTACGTGGAGGGCTGGAATGCGCAACGATTCGCCTTCGGCCACTTCCTCAAGAATTCCGGGCTCCTGGTCCTCGGGTCGATCCTGGGCAACCTCATCTCGTGCTCCCTCGCGGCCTATGCCTTCGCGCGCCTGAAGTTCCGCGGGAAGACCCTCTTCTTCGCCGCCATGCTGGCCACCATCATGCTGCCGGTCCACGTGATCATCGTTCCGCAGTACGTGATCTTCTCCCAGCTTGGCTGGGTGAACACGTTCATCCCTCTGATCCTGCCGAAGTTCCTGGCCACCGATGCCTTCTTCGTCTTCCTCATGGTGCAGTTCATCCGCGGCATCCCGAAGGAGCTCGACGAGGCGGCCCGGATCGACGGCGCCGGTCACATCAGGATCTTCTTCCAGATCATCCTGCCGCTCATGGTCCCAGCCCTCGCCACGACGGCCATCTTCACGTTCATCTGGACCTGGAGCGACTTCTTCGGGCAGCTGATCTACCTGACCAAGCAGGAGAACTGGACCGTCTCCCTCGCCTTGCGCGGATTCCTGGACTCCTCGTCGAGTTCCAACTTCGGCGGCATGTTCGCCATGTCCGTCCTCTCCCTCCTCCCCCTGTTCATCGCGTTCCTCATCGGCCAGCGCTACCTCATCAAGGGCATCGCAACCACCGGGATCAAGTAGAAAGCGGCCATCTCCATGACGCACAGGCACACGTACGCCCTCGTGGGCACCGGCTCGCGGGCCCAGATGTACATCGACGCCATCACCGGCCCCCACGCCGATACCGCTGAGCTGGTGGCGTGGTCCGACAGCAACGAAGGGCGGCTGGACTACTACGAGCGGCACCTCGAGTCCCTCGGCCACGAGCACAGGCCGCACCGGTTCGCACCCTCCGATCTCACCGCAGCGGTCGCGGAGAACGCCGTCGACCGGGTGATTATCACGACCCCCGACCACACCCATGCGGCACTGATCGTCACGGCCCTCGACGCCGGGGCGGACGTCATCGTCGAGAAGCCGCTGACGATCTCGGTGGAGGGAGTCAGGTCCATCGCCGAAGCCGTCGAACGCACAGGGCGAAGCGTCACGACGACGTTCAACTACCGGTACTCACCGCGCAACACGGCGCTGCGGCAGGTGATCGCCGACGGAACCATCGGTGACGTCACGAGCGTGCACTTCGAGTGGGTGCTGGACACCGCACACGGCGCGGACTACTTCCGGCGGTGGCACCGGGACAAGGCGAACTCCGGCGGACTGCTGATCCACAAGGCGTCCCACCATTTCGACCTCGTGAACTGGTGGCTGGACGACACGCCCACCAGGGTCTTCGCGAGTGGAGGGCTGCGGTTCTACGGAGCGGACAATGCTGGCCGCAGAGGGCTGGGGGAGCGCCCCGAGCGGGGCAGCATCGATTCGGAGCTGAAGGATGCCTTCAGCCTCGACCTCCGGCAGGACCCCGTGCTGAAGGCGCTCTACCTCGACCAGGAGCACCACGACGGCTACCGGCGCGACCAGGACGTCTTCGACGCGGGGATCACCATCGAGGACAACCTCTCCCTCGTGGTGGACTACGCCGCGGGCGCCAGCATGTCCTACTCGCTCAACGCCCACTCCCCGTGGGAGGGATACGTCGTCTCGGTGAACGGCACGAGGGGCCGGGCCGAGCTCACCGTCGTCGAACGCGGAGCCGTGCTGCTCGATGCGCAGGGCGCCGTGCTCGTGGACCCGAGTGCGAGGCCCGACGGCGTCACGGAGGACGACGGGCGGCCGGGCGGGGAGACGCTCACGGTGCAGCAGCATTTCTCCCCGGCCCGCCGGGTACCCATCCCCGAGGCCGACGGCGGACACGGCGGTGGTGACGCCAGGCTCCTGCACGATCTCTTCGTCGGTGCCGCGGAGGATCCCCTGCGGCACGCGGCGAGCTGGCGGGACGGCGTCCGTGCCGTGTCGGTGGGGCTGGCCGGGAACCGGTCGCTCGAGACGGGACAGGCCGTCCTGGTGGCCGACCTGGCGCTCCAGCCGCTGCGGGCGGAGCAGGCCCTGTGAGCCGCTACGTGGTGACCGGCGGCTCGGGCAGGCTGGGAGCCAGCGTCATCGAGGCGCTGGCGGGGGCGGGCCATGAGGTGCTGTCCGTCGATCGGGAGGCGAGCGACGGCCTTGCCGCCCGCCAGATCATCCATGACCTCAGGGATGCGGAGGCGACGCGGGACCTCTTCCTGGAGCTCCGCCCGCACGGCGTCGTGCACCTGGCCGCGATCTCCGTGCCCTTCAGCGCCCCCGATCCGGTGATCTTCGCGACCAACACCGGCCTCGCGTACAACGTCATCGAGGCGACCGTGGCCGCCGGGGCCACGCAGCTCCTCGTCGCGAGCAGCCCCACTGTGGTGGGTTATGGATCTCCGCAGGGGTGGGCGCCGCAGTACCTGCCGCTGGACGAAGACCATCCGATCACGCCCTGGAACGGGTACGCGGCCTCGAAGGAGGCGGTGGAGCACCTGATCGCCATGGCGGCGAGGGCCCATGGGCGCGCCGTCGATTTCGGACTCTTCCGTCCGTGCTTCGTCATAGCACCGGAGGAATGGGACGGCGCGCCCACCCAGCAGGGCCACACCGTCCGCGAACGCCTCGAGGACCCCTCGCTGTCCGCCGTCGCGCTCTTCAACTACGTCGACGCCCGGGATGCCGGGGATTTCGTGGTGGCGTGGACCGGGCGGTCCTACAGCGTGCCGAACGGGAGCTGCTTCTTCGTCGGCGCGGCGGACGCGCTCGCGCTCGGCCCCATGGACACACTGCTGCCCGAGCACGTCCCGAACATCGGCGGCCTCGCAGCCGGACTGACGGGCACGGCGCCCGTCTTCAGCTCCGACCGCGCCGAGCAGTTGCTCGGCTGGCGGGCGCGGCGGAGCTGGCGGACCGAACTGCCGCAGTCCACACTCGCGGCCCTTGGCCTCTCTGACCCGACGACGAACGGTGTGTCCCTTGCCTGAGCTAACAGACCCCCGGGGAGTGCTCTTCTTCCCGGTCACGCCCTTCGACCACCGGGACCGGGTGGACACCGACCTCCTCGCCGAGCATCTGCGGACGCGACTGGACCACGCTCCCGCCGGCATCTTCCCGGCGTGCGGTACCGGCGAATTTCACGCCCTGACGGTCGGCGAGTACCGGGACGTGCTGGACACCACGGTGGCCGTCAGTGACGGGCGCGTACCCGTCGTCGGAGGTACCGGAGGCCCGCTCGGCCATGCCCGGCAGGTCGCCGTGGAGGCCGAACATGCCGGCGCGGACGCGCTCCTGATCCTGCCGCCCTACCTCGTCGGGGCGCCCCAGGCGGGTCTGGTGGCCTATGTGGAGGCGATCGCCGCCGTCACGGAGCTGCCGCTGATCGTCTACCACCGCGCCAACGCAGCCCTGACGCCGGCGACGGTCGAGGTCCTCCTGCGCAATCCCCGCATCATCGGATTCAAGGACGGCGTGGGGGACATCGCCCTGGCCCAGCAGTTCGTGCTCGCTGCCGAGCGCTCGGGCCGGGAGGACGTCCTGTTCTTCAACGGTCTGCTCACGGCCGAGCTGAGCCAGGCGGCCTACCGGGCCATCGGGGTCCCCCATTACTCCTCGGCCGTCTTCGCCATGGCGCCCACCGTGGCGAACGCCTTCTACGCCGCCTACGCGGACGGTGACGAAGGACGCCAGCGCAAGCTCCTGCGCGAGTTCTACGCACCGCTGGTCCAGTTGCGGGACGAGGTCCCCGGTTTCGCGGTGTCACTGGTCAAGGCTGGCGTGCAGTTGGAGGGACTGCCCGTGGGGTCGGTCCGGGCGCCGCTCGTCGACCCCGACCCGGAGCAGCTGGAGCGGTTGCGGCAGCTGATCGACCGGGGGCAGGAACTGGCCTCATGACCGGACCCCTGATCGGGTCGGTGGACACGCGTCTCCTCCGTGTTCCGCTGAAACGGCCCTGGGCCGTCGACGTGGTCGATGTCGGGATCATCGAGGTGGTCGTGACAGCGGCGGACGGGTCCGTCGGCAAGGGCTTCTCCTGGACCCCGACCATCGGAGCCGAAGCCGTCGAGGCCTTCCTCCGGTACGATATCGCGCCCTTCGTCATCGGCATGCCCGCCTACCCCGAGGTATGGCAGCAGGTGTGGGAGAGGGTGCACGAGGCGGGGGGCGGCGGGATCTCCACCATCGCGCTCGCCGGTCTCGACCTCGCGCTCTGGGACCTGGTCTGCCGGAGCCGGGACAGCTCGCTGACCGACGTCCTCGGCCGGGCGCACGGCTCGCAGCCCACCTACGGCAGCGGAGTCAACCTGCACTACTCCGAGCGCGAGCTGGGACAGCAGGTGCAACGTTGGCTCTCGGCCGGTCACCGTGCGGTCAAGATCAAGGTGGGCAAGCCCGAGCTCGCGGAGGACATCGACCGGGTGGCCATGGTGCGGGACCTGATCGGGCCGGACGTGGATCTCATGGTCGACGCGAACCAACGCTGGGATCTCGGGCGCGCCGTCACGGCGGCGGAGGGTCTGAGCCCGTTCGGCCTCCGCTGGCTCGAGGAGCCGCTGCGGGCCGATGACACGCAGGGACATGCTGCCCTGCGCAGGCAGACGGACATCCCGGTCGCCCTGGGCGAGAACGCCCACACGGTCCACCGGTTCCGCGATCTCCTCGAGACGGGTGCCTGCGACATCGTGCAGCCAAACGTCGTCCGGGTAGGCGGCATCACGCCGTTCCTCCGGATCGTGGCACTGGCCAGGGAGTACGGCGCCGAACTCGCGCCGCACCTGCTTCCTGAACTGTCCGGGCAGCTAGCACTCGCCCTTCCGGAGACGACATGGGTCGAGGACGTCGAAGACGCCGGGTTCGAGGACCTCGGCGCCCTCCGGCGTCCGACGGGGATGACGATCAGCGACGGGCGCATCAGCGGCGTGACCCGCCCCGGGCTCGGCTTCGATTTTGCATAATGCGGAACACAACGGAGGACGACGATGAATGAGACCTTGACCGCCGACACGACGACGCAGGAAATCGACGGCGTCGCCCGCCGTGCGCGGGAGGCATTCGCCGCTTCGGCGCGGACCCCGGAGGCCCAGCGGGGGCGGTGGCTGACGGCGATCGCGGACGCCCTCGATGCCGCCGTCACCGAACTCGTGCAGACGGCGATGGAGGAGACGCACCTGCCCGAGCAGCGACTCGTCGGCGAAGTGGCGCGTACGACGGCGCAACTGCGCCTGTTCGCCACGGTGGTCGGGGAGGGCTCCTACCTGGAAGCCACCATCGACCATGCAGCACCTCCCCAACCGGACCTCCGCAGGATGCTCCGCCCCATCGGTCCGGTGGCGGTGTTCGCGGCCTCGAACTTCCCGTTCGCGTTCTCGGTGGCGGGAGGGGACACGGCGTCCGCACTCGCCGTCGGATGTCCGGTGATCGTGAAGGCCCATCCCGCGCACGCGCGACTCTCGCGGCGAACCGCCGAGATCGTGGCGGGGGCCCTCCGCTCGGTGGATGCTCCGCGGGGGCTCTTCGCCCTCGTCGAGGGATACGACGCCGGTATCGAGCTCGTGCAGCATCCCGAGATCGCCGCCGTCGCCTTCACCGGCTCGGTGGCCGGCGGGCGGGCGCTCGCCGACCTCGTGGCGGCCCGGCCCGTGCCGATCCCGTTCTACGGGGAGCTCGGCAGCATCAACCCCGTGGTGGTCAGTGCGGCCGCGGACGCCGCGAGGGGCACGGATCTCGCACAGGGGCTCGTGGGGTCCTTCACGCTCGGTACCGGCCAGTTCTGCACGAAACCGGGTGTGGTCTTCCTCCCCCGGGGGGCCAGGCTGGAAGAAGCGCTGCCGTCGCTGGTCGGTCCCCAGGCCACCCCCATGCTCTCGGAATCCATCGCCTCCGGATTCGGACAGGGGATCTCCAGGCTGCTGTCGGTCTCCGGCGTCGAGCAGGTCGCCGGGTCCACCACGCCGGTCCAGGACGGCGTGCCGGCCGTGGTCCTGGCCACCGACGTCGAAACCCTCGTGCGTCACCCGGAGGAACTGCTCGCGGAAGTCTTCGGGCCCGTGACCCTGCTGGTGCGGTACGGCAGCGACGACGAGCTGGCCAGGGCCCTCGACCACCTGGACGGAAGCCTCACGGCGACCGTGCATGCGGAGCCGGGCGAGGATGTGGCTCCTCTCGTCCAGCGGCTCGAGGTACTGGCGGGTCGGGTCCTCTTCGACGGGTGGCCCACGGGTGTCGCGGTGGCGTGGTCCCAGCATCACGGCGGCCCGTGGCCCGCCACGAACACGCAGTTCACCTCCGTGGGGGCGACGGCGGTGCGGCGTTTCCTGCGCCCGGTCGCGTACCAGGACGCGCCGGAGCACGTGCTGCCCGACGCCCTCAAGGAATCGAATCCGCTCGGGATCCCGCGTCGGATCGACGGGACCCTCGTGCTCGGCGGCTGAGCGCCCTTCCCGCGTCGGCGCGGCGGCCGGGCGGAATCACACCGGACCGTCGCCGGTTCCATCGATATGACCCTTCCCTTCTCCGGCGTGTCCATCCTCGACCGCGCGCAGTCCCGGCTCGGCTCCTCCGAGGCGGAGACGCTGCAGCACGTGATCGAACGCGCGCAGCGGGCCGAACGGCTGGGCTACCGGCGCTTCTGGGTGGCCGAGCACCACGGCGTGCCGGGCATCGCGGGGTCCGTGCCGGCGGTGCTCGCGGCGGCCGTCGCCTCGCGGACGGCGACCATCCGGGTGGGGACGGGCGGCATCATGCTGCCGAACCACCAGCCCCTCGTGGTCGCCGAGCAGGCGGCTACCCTGGCAGCGCTGTTCGACGGCCGTTTCGACCTCGGGCTCGGGCGTTCCCTCGGGTTCACGCAGGCCGTGCGGTCGGCGCTGCGGACGGGGAAGGAGGAGGCGGACCGGTTCGGTGAGGACATCGCCGAACTGCTCGCCTTCCTCGGCGGCACGGCCCCGATCACCGCCCGGCCGCAGGATGCCGGGCGGACGCCCGTCTTCGTCCTCGCCACGGGTCACGGCGTGGACATCGCGGCGCAGGCCGGCCTCGCCGTCGTGCTCGGCGGGCCCGCCCTGTTCCGGGACCGGAATCCCGCGCTCGAGCGCTACCGCTCGTCCTTCCGCCCCTCACCGTGGTGGGACCGTCCCCACGTCACCGCTTCGCTGAACGTCGCCGTCGCAGGAACGACGGCGGAGGCGCGTCAGCTCCTCCTCCCGGAAGCACGGGCGATGGCCGTCTCGCGGACCAGGGGCTCCTTCCCGCCACTCGAGGCCGTCGGGGACCAGCCGCTGTCCGCGCGGGAGGAGGGCTACGTCGAGGAATCGCTCGCCACCGCGGTCCACGGGACCGCTGCCGACGTCGGGCGGCAGCTCGCCGAGCTGCAGGCGAGGACGGGCGCCGACGAACTGCTGGTCAGCGGCGGGGCGTTCGACCTCGAGGCGCAGGCCCGTTCGGATGAGCTGCTCGCGGAACTGGCGGCGCCATAGGCTGCTGCCGGGAGCAGCAGTCAATCCGCCTGATGGCTAGTGGCCCCGAAATAGTAAGCACACTTGTCATTCGGCGGGGTGTCGCCCTACTGTGACGTCATCCCACTGTTTCCCGTGGACGGAACCGATGACAGGACTCCCCATGCTCACCATGCACGATCTCGCTCCCCTTCTCCGCCGCCGCAGCGCGGTCGTCACGAGCGAGGGGGACAAGGTGGGATCGATCGGTGAGGTGTACCTGCATGACGTCACCGAAGAGCCGACCTGGGTCACCGTCCACACCGGACTGTTCGGTACCAAGGAGTCCTTCGTCCCGCTCCTGGGAGCCTCGGTGGAGGGCGGTCACCTCGTCGTGACGTACCCCCGCGAGCTGATCAAGCATGCTCCCTCGACGGAGCGCGACGGCCACCTCCGTCCCGAGGATGAAAGTGGGCTGTACGCCCACTACGGCCTGGTCCGCTCGGCGGCGGTCGCCGACTCTGACTCGGCGGCGGCAGTCACTGACGCGGCGGTGAC
The DNA here is from genome assembly GCF_044755105.1 of Arthrobacter sp. NPDC092385. Classification (NCBI taxonomy): domain Bacteria; kingdom Bacillati; phylum Actinomycetota; class Actinomycetes; order Micrococcales; family Micrococcaceae; genus Arthrobacter; species Arthrobacter sp. NPDC092385. The sequence goes on along the minus strand of NZ_JBIVQL010000009.1, from coordinate 156,140 downwards.
CCGCGACGCCGACTCGGCCGTCACTGACACGGTGGCGGACACCCACACCGACTCGGCCGTCGCCGACACGGACGCGGCAGCGACCCGCGAGCCCGACGGCGGCGAACCCTGGATGATTCGCTCGGAGGAGCGGCTCCGGGTCGGAACGGAGCGCTACGAGGCCGCTCGCGTCCGGTTGCGCAAGTACGTCATCACCGAGGAGGCCACGCAGACGGTGCCCCTCACACGGGACGAGCTGCGGATCGAGCGCGAGCCGATCACGACGACGACGCTCGACAGTGCGGCACGGGACTCGCTCTTCCAGGAGGAGGTCATCGAGTTCGTGGGCCGCGAGGAGCGCGCGGTGGTGCGGAAGGAGACGGTGCCCGTCGAGCGGGTGCGGTTGGGTACGGCCACGGTGACCGGGAGGGCGACGGTCACCGAGGAGGTGCGGAAAGAACGTATTGCGACGAACGTCCGGGAGATCCCGGATCTCGGCGGAAACACGACCGGTGCCGGCACGTCCACGGATGATCCCGGCGTCGGTGCCGGCGGTACGCCCGGCGGTCGAGTCCGGAGCGCAGGCCAGCGCTCCGGGAACATCAAGCGGAACAGTGCGAATGCGATCATCAAGGGCAGGAACAAGCGGCGCTGACCTCTGGCGGCTCGGACGCCAGGGCCGCTTGTCGCGGGATCTTCCTTCCGCGGCCGAATGCCTCCGCGCGGGCCTCAGTGCGAAACCTTGACTACCCTTGCCAGAAGATGGCCAGACCGAGGCATGGCCGAAAGCAGGAGCGCGAAGCATGGAGGGTGGCATGACCTGTCCGGAGAACGACGACGCAGCCGCCTTCGCGTCCTACCAGGACGCTTTCTCCGAGTCTCCCGGGTACCTGAACTTCGCCAGTTACGGGCCGCCGTCGAGCAGGGTCCGCGACCGGGTGGCACACCTCATGCAGACGGCCGGCGCGGCGGAGACCGGGGCGGGCGCCACGCTCGAGGGCGAGGCTTCCCGCGCACGGGAAGCCTTCTCCCGGCTGAGCGGCTTCCCGCTCGACAACGTGGGGCTGACGGGCAGCACCTCCCTCGGGCTGTTCCAGGTCGCCTTCGGCCTGGGCGCTGGAACCGTCCTCGTCAGCGCCGGCGAGTTCCCCTCGAACACCTACCCCTGGCTGCGCACCCGCGACCTCGGACGGGCCCGCGTCGAGCTCGTCGGAGGGCCCGGCACGCTGGTCACCCCCGACGTCGTCGCCCGCGGGCTGACGGAGGACACCGTCGCGGTGAGCGTCAGCGCCGTGGACTTCCGCACCGGCTACCGGGCGGATCTCGCGGGTATCCGCGACGCCATCGGGCCCGATCGCCTCCTCGTGGTGGACGGGATCCAGGGGTTCGGCATCGTGGACCAGGACTGGACCGCGGCCGACGTCCTGATCGCCGGCGCGCAGAAGTGGGTCCGCGGCGGATGGGGCGTCGCGGCGCTCGCCTTCTCGCCGCAGGGCATCGGCCGGATCGAACCGCTGCTCACCGGGTGGACGGGCGTCACGGATTCCCGCCGGTACGACGGCGAGGAGCACCCGCCGCTGCCCGGCGCCCAGCGTTTCTCCGTCTCGAACCTCTCGCCCTACGCGACCGGAGCCTTCGCGGAGGCGCTCGAACTGGTCGAATCGGTAGGGGTCGCGGCGATCGACGGCATCGTCGCGACGCATGCCGCAGCCCTGACCGAGGAGTTCGACGCCGTCGGGGTGCCGGTCCTCTCGCCCCGGGAACGCGAGCGGCGGGCGGGAATCGTGGTGGCGGGACTTCCCGGGCGGGCGGCGGAGGCACACGAGGCGCTGACGGCCGCGGACATCTCCGCGACCGTGCACGGCGAGGACCGCATCCGGCTCTCCGTCCACGCGACCACCCGGTCCGACGTGCTGGGGGAAGCTGCGGGCGTGCTGGCGCGGTTCGTGTAGTCGCGCCCCGCTCCTGGGTGCAGGGGCCCACTATAGGTCTCCTCCCCAGGGTGCGCCAGAGGCCGGGCGGAAGGTGGTTCACAGAACGCAACCGTCTCCCCGAGTGTCCGTGGCCGGTGCTAGCGTGCGAGCCAGAACGTGTGACTCAGGCAACATGTTCGTAACCTCAGGCACCTAACCTGAGGGTGCTCTGCATCCGCTGGGATATTTGAACTAAGGAGAACCCTTGAATCTCACTCCACGTACACGGGGGCTGCGGTGCGCGATGGCGCTCGCCGTGACCAGCGCCGTCGTGCTCGCTCCCGTGAGCGCACAGGCCACCACCGGCACCGCGCCGGGCTCGGCCACCGCCACGCCGTCGTCCTCCACCTCCTCACCCAGCGCCGACGGCGCGGCGGAGAAGCTCGACGACCGCTCCGATCCCGCCGCCGAAGCGCGCCGCGACCTGAACCAGCAGGCCGTGGCGAAGGTCCTCTCGGGCGAGGCGACGGTCGAGGAGCGCGGCGGCTCCAAGGCCGTCAAGGTCGCCCCCGGCCAGTGGGCGCAGTACGGCCTGCAGGACAGCGACCAGATCCTGTCCTTCCTCGTGGACTTCGGGGACCAGGTGGACCCGCGGTTCCCGACCTCCACGGCCGGCCCCACGCACAACACCATCAAGGAGCCGAACCGCGCGGTGGACAACTCCACCTACTGGTCGGACACCTTCGACCGCGAGCACTACCTCGACATGTTCTTCAGCGAGGAGGGCGAATCGCTGAAGGGCGTGTACGAGGAGATGTCCAGCGGCCGGTACACGGTCGACGGAGACGTCAGCGACTGGGTCACCATCCCCTACAACTCGGCGAGCTACGGCGAGACCGAGAGCCAGGCGGACATGACCCGCTTCGTGCAGGACACGGCGGACGCCTGGTACGACTCGCAGGTCGCGGCGGGCAAGACCGCCGCGGAGATCGACGCGTACCTCGCGAGCTTCGACCAGTGGGACCGCTACGACTTCGACAAGGACGGCGACTTCGACGAGGCCGACGGCTACATCGACCACTTCCAGGCCATCCACGCGGGCGAGGGCGAGGAGGCCGGCGCGGCGTCGTCGGCCATCTGGTCGCACCGCTGGGCCGTCGGCCAGGCCGGGCGCGGCACGTCCGGTCCCGCAGCCAACCCCTACGGTGGCATCAAGATCGGTGATTCCGACATCTGGATCCGCGACTACACCACGGAACCCGAGAACGGCGGCCTCGGCGTCTTCGCGCACGAGTACGGCCACGACCTGGGCCTGCCCGACCTGTACGACACGAGCGGCGGCGAGAACGGCACGGGCTTCTGGACACTCATGAGCTCCGGCTCATGGCTCGGCCACGGGGACGGCTCCATCGGCACCACCCCGAACCACATGGGCGCCTGGGAGAAGCTTCAGCTCGGCTGGCTGGATTACGATGTCGCCATCGCCGGCGTGAAGTCGACCCACAAGATCGGCCCGTCGTTCCATGCCACGAAGGCCCCGCAGGCCGTCGTGGTGAACCTGCCGAAGGACGCCGCCGGCAACGGGCGTTTCTACATCGCGGAGAACCGCGTGTACGGCGGCTACGACGCGACGCTCGCGACCGGCCCGTACAACTTCGGCTGGGGCGTCACCGCACCCGACGCCGTCGAGCACTACGCCTACCAGGACGGCCTGAGCATCACCTATTGGAACACCGCGCAGCGCAACAACAACACGCGCCAGCACCCCGGCGCCGGCCTGGCCCTGCCCGTGGACGCACACCCGAAGGCCCTCACCTGGTCCGACGGCACGATGGTCCGCAACCGCATCCAGAGCTTCGACGCCACCTTCGGCAAGCAGGCGACGGATGCGCTCAGCCTCCACCGCGAGACTGCGGCCGGCATGGCGACGCTCACCGCGCCGTCGCAGCCCGGCGTCGCCGTCTTCGATGACACGAACCCCAACGCCTACTACGACGCCGCGAACCCGCAGGGCTCCGTCGTCGTCGCCGGCACGGGCACGAAGATCGAGGTCGTGCAGTCCAACTCGACGGGCATGCTGACCCTGCAGGTCCGCTAGCCCAGACCGCAGAAGGAGCCGGGAGGAAACTCCCGGCTCCTTCTGCGTTCAGCGTCTGTTGCGGGTCCTAGTGCGTGCGCCGCCTGCGCCGCGGCTGGGAGACGACGGCGATCGCGAGGGTGAGTGCGACGGCGACAAGGCTCAGGATGCCGGCCGCGACGTAGCGCGCGGAGAGTCCCTCGCTGGTCAGAACCTTAGGAGCCGCGATCACCTCGTCGGCCTGGGGTTGCAGCGTAGCGGCGTCCGTGGGCACAGTCCTGGCGCCGCGGGAAGACGGAACAGCCGACGGCGGCACGGGTGCGGGCACCGCGGCACCGCCCATCCTGACGGCGCTGTTCCCGGCCGGCACGCCCGCGGGAGCGGCCGGTGACTCCGACGGATCCGACGGCTCCGACGACTGCGGGCCGGTCTCGGAGGGCGATGCAGTCGGTGAGGGGGTGGGGGAGGCCGTGCCGGGATCGGCGTCCGTCGTGGCGGTGGGTGACGAGGGGGCCGGATCGGGTGTGACGCCTGCCGTATCGGACGGTTCGGGCTCGGCAGGGAGGGTACCCGGTTCGGTGGGAGTGTCCGGAGGCAGGGTGCCGGGTTGCGTAGCCGGGTCGGTCTGCTCTGGAGGGGTGACGGGTGCATCCGGGGTGGTTGACGGCGAAACGATCGCTTCTTCAGGCTCGGGCAGGACCGGGGTCACCTGTCCGGTCGTTCGCGTCGCCGGCTGGGGGGAGTTGGCGGTGGCAGGTCCGGACGCGGCAAGCAAGAGTCCGCTGCTGAGGGCCAGGGCTGTGAGGGCGGCGGGGACGCGCATGGCGGAGTCTTTCCGGGGAAGCGTGCGGCAGCTCGGAAGCGTGCTGATGATCGATACTCATCCTACGTGGGGGACGCAGGCTGTGCCGAGCCCCTGGCGCTGTCCCGGCAGCCCTTGCGTGGGCGCGGCTCGCCGGTCAGGACCCGGCGACGCAGGGCTCGCGGGTCGGTACCGCGGGTGCGGCGGGCACCGCGGGTGCGGCGGTTGCCGCGGGCGGTGCGGGGCGGAAGACGAAGAACCGGTAGGCGGCGTAGCGGAAGACGTTGCCCAGGAGGACACCGACCACGTTGGCCGAGATGTTGTTCGCCAGGGGGCTCGTCAGGCCGAGGAGGTAGTGCGACACGACGAGGCAGGCGGCGGCGATGCCGAGCCCCACCAGGTTCGTGAGGCCGAACAGGATGGCCTCCTCGCGTTTGGGCCGGCCTGCGAACTCCCGGAAGGTGACGTAATGGCTGCCGAGCCAGGAAACGCCGGTCGCGAGCGTCACGGAGGCGACCTTCGAGGTGATGGGGCCGATCCCGAATCCCGAGGCCAGGATGTTGTAGACCGAGATGTCCACGAGAAAGGCGACCGTGCCGACGATCGTGAAGGATCCGAGCCGCTGCAGGGCCTCACGCACGACGTTGCTCCTTCTGACGATGACGATCCAGCCTACTCCTTAGGTTGCCTAAGCAACTAATCCTGATGGACGGAGGCATGACGCACTCCGGCTGGTGCTGGTGCCTTGAGTCACGCGCAGAAGGGCGGCCCTCGAGGAGGGCCGCCCTTCGCATTCGGTTGTCAGGGGCCGGGTGTCAGAGGCCGGGGGTGATGAGGGTGGAGGCCCCGGTGCGGGCGGCCTGGAAGCGGGTCTGGACGTCGGCCCAGTTCACCAGGTTCCACCACGCCTTGACGTAGTCGGGCTTGACGTTGACGTAGTCCAGGTAGAACGCGTGCTCCCACATGTCCAGCATCAACAGCGGCACGGTACCCACGGGCACGTTGCCCTGCTGGTCGTAGAGCTGCTCGATCACGATGTTTTTCCCCAGCGGCTCGTACGCCAGCACCGCCCAGCCCGAGCCCTGCAGGGACGTCGCGGCAGCGGTGAAGTGGGCGCGGAACGCGTCGAAGGACCCGAACGCGTCATCCAGGGCCGCGGCGAGTTCACCCTCGGGCTTGTCGCCTCCCTCGGGGGACATGTTCTTCCAGAAGATGCTGTGGTTGATCACGCCGCCGACGTGGAACGCGAGGTCCTTGGAGAGCTTCGGGATGGTCCCGAACTGGCCTGTGGCGCGGGCCTCGGCGAGCTGCGCGAGGGCGTCATTGGCGCCCTTGACGTAGGTGGCCTGGTGCTTGGAGTGGTGCAGCTCCATGATCCGGCCCGAGATGTGCGGCTCCAGGGCCGCGTAGTCGTAGTCAAGATCCGGCAGTACGTATTCGCTCATCGAATGCTCCTCGTTGTGGTGGTGTCATCCCAGCAGCGACTGGTCGCCCAGCCGATGGTAGGAACGGTTGTGGTAGACGAGCGGCGCGACGTCGTCGTGCGTTCCCTGCTCGATGGAAAGGACCTCGGCGGCGATGATCATGGAACCGCCGACCGGCAGCCGGTGCAGGATGCGGCAGCGCAGCGCCCACGGTGCATCGGCCAGGAGGGGCTCGCCCGAGGGGAGCGGGTGCCAGTCCGCGGCGCCACCGAACCGGTCGGCGCCGCGCGCCGCGAACAGCCGGGCGATGCCGAGCTGGTCCGCGCCGAGCAGGTGCACCACGAGCGTGTCCGCCTGGACGAGGGCGGCCGCCGATGGCGATGCCGTCGACACGGAGAAGGCGAGGACGGGGGGCTCCGCCGAGACCGAGGAGACGGACGACGCCGTCAGGCCGACAGGGCCGTCGGGTCCCTGCGCCGTGATCACGGCGATCCCCGCGGGGTGTGCGCGGAAGGCGTCCTTGAAGAGCTCGGCGGTGGGTGCTGCGTGACCCGTTGGGACTGTCATGCCCTCAACGCTAGAACCTCAACAAAGCTTGAGGTCAAATCGGCTCCTCACGGGTCGAGGAGGGTCGAAGGGATGCCGCGGCGCCCGGCGGCGTCGTCCGGATTGACGAAGCCGCACGTGGCCAGCGACAGGCATCCGCACCCGATGCAGCCGCCCAACCGGTCCCGGAGGTGCTCGAGCTGCGCGATGCGTTTCTCGATCTCCTGCTGCCAGGCAGCCGACAGTCGCTGCCAGTCCTCCTGGTCCGGGACGCCGTCCTTCGGCAGCTCCGCGAAGGCCCCGGCCACCGTGGCGAGGGGGATGCCCGCGCGCTGGGCGGCCCGGATGACGGCGACCCGCCGCAGGATCGAACGGTCGTACCGGCGCTGGTTCCCGGAGGTCCGGCGGCTGAAGATGAGGCCCTGCCGCTCGTAGAAGTGCAGGGCGGAGACGCTCATGCCGCTGCGTGCAGCGAGCTGTCCGACCGAGAGGTCCTGGTCATTCGGCACGGGTGCTCCTTCCCGGCGCATGCCGCCGTCGTCGTGCCAGCGTAGCTGCGGGCGCGCGGGCGCCGTCGTTCCCTGCGCGGCATGGGACGCAGTGCTGCGGCTTCCTGCACGGCCTTGGTTCTCGGTCGGCCCGATTCCTCGGCGTGTTGCGCTGCGACACGGTTCTTCCGCGTCAAGCGCGTGCACGAAGCCGCAGCAGGGGCCGCCGCCCCGCCGCCCCGCAGCCCGCAGCAGGGGCACAGCGCCACTGGAGGCTACGCGCCGAGCAGGTCGCCGACGTACTGCCGGAGCGGCGTCGTGGGGCGGCCGATGATGCGCGAGAGCGTGCCGTCGCTCTCGGCGAGGAGGCCCTCGGCGATGTTCGCATCGAGCGCCGCGACGAAACCGGCGGTGCCGTCGTCGAGCCCGAAGCCCTTCAGCGCGGCGATGTGCTCCTCGGTAGAGACCTGGTTCACGGTCACGTGGTTTCCCGCGACCTCGGAGACGGTCGCGGCCAGCTCGTCGAAGTCCCACGGCTCGTCGCCGCCGAGTTCGAGGATCTCGCCAGCGTACTCGTCCGAGAGCAGGACGACGGCGGCGGCCTCGGCGTAGTCCCTGCGCGTCGCACTCGCGATCTTCCCGCGGCCCGTGCTCGTCAGGATGGATCCCGTGGTGGCCGCCTGGCGGATGGTGTCGTCGTAGTTCTCGGTGTACCAGTTGTTCCGCAGCACGGTGTAGGTGAGGCCCGATCCTTCGAGCAGCCCTTCGGTGGCCTTGTGCTCCGGGGCCAGGACGAGGGCGGAGGTCGAGGCCTTGGGCGCGCTCGTGTACACGAGGGAAGCTCCCGCCTTGCGGGCCGCGTCGATCACGGCCTTGTGCTGCACCGAGCGCTTGCCCATCTCGTTGCCGGAGATGAGGAGGACCTTCTCGGCGCCGACGAAGGCGTCGTCCAGGGTGGACGGGTCGGAGTAGTCGACGCGCGCCGTGCGGATCCCTTTCCCGGCGAGCTGGGCCAGGGCGTCCTCGTTGCGGCCGCCGGCAACGATGGTGGACGGGTCGACGCCGCGGGCCAGCAACTGTTCGATGACCTGGCGGCCGAGGTGGCCTGTGGCTCCCGTGATGACGATGGTCATGTGTGTCCTCCTGTTCGGGCACCCGTGCGGTGCGGCTACAGGCGGTAACCCGGGCCGTGCCGGGATACTTCCCGGCCAGGAGGAATCGCGGGGCGGCGGGGAACCCGTGGACAGGACGCGCATCAAGGCGGTAGGACTGCTGGAGGGGCTCACACCGTAGCCGCCGGACCCGACAGCGAAGGACCGCACCCTTGGATGAGCACGTGAGCCACGAGAAGGCGGGCGACCCGCCTTCGACGAGCGGGCAGGTGGGCGACGTGACCCCGGCAGGTGGCCGGTCCCGCCTGAAGGTGGGTGTGGTGGGGATCGGCTGGGCCGGGCGCCAGCACCTGGACGCGTACGCGGGCAGGGACGACGTCGAGATCATCGGGGTGGCCGGCATGGAGCCGGACCTCCTCGCCGAACTCCGCGACGAGTACGGCGTCCCGCACGCGGTGGCCCGCTGGGAGGACCTGATCGCACTCGAGGGGCTCGACGCCGTCAGCGTCGCCGTCCCCACGTTCCTCCACGCCCCGATCACCGTCGCGGCCCTGGCCAGAGGCCTCCATGTCCTCAGCGAGAAGCCGATCGCGCGCAACGGCGACGAGGCCCAGCTGATGGTCGACGCCGCACGCAGGGCCGGGCGCGTCCTCGAGATCGCCTTCAACCATCGCCGCCGCGGCGACATCACGGCGCTCAAGCGGGTCATCGACGACGGCGAACTCGGCCGCCCCTACTACGCGAAGGCTTCCTGGCTGCGCCGCTCCGGCATCCCGTCCCTCGGCAGCTGGTTCACCAACCGGGACATGGCCGGCGGCGGCCCCCTCGCGGACATCGGCGTGCACGTGATCGACTACGCACTGCACCTGCTCGGCGAGCCCAAGGTCCTCTCGGTCTCGGCGTCGGCCTATTCGGAACTCGGTCCGCAGGGCCGTGGCGGCGGGACCTACGGGGCCCAGGCCGCGGGCTCGGCCTTCGAGGTGGAGGACTTCGCCTCCGCGTTCATGCGCCTCGAGGGCGGTGCAACCCTCCTCGTCGAGGCGGGCTGGGCCGCCTACCGGGAACCCGAGGACCTGATGGACTTCCGGGTCTACGGGACCGACGGCGGTGCTGCGCTGAGCCGGGTCGGCGGGCCGCAGGACGCCGTCGAGACGCTGCGCGTCTTCACCGAGAAGGGCGACCACGAGCCGGAGGTCGGCCCGTCCCTCGGCCACCGTGGCGTCGTCGACGACTTCCTCGCAGCCATCCGCGCGGGCGCAGCCGAGTGGGGACGGCATGACGGCTCGCTCGCGCTCGACCGGGCCCGCATCATCGACGCCTGTTACGCATCCGCAGCCCAGCACCGGGAGGTCCATCTCTGATGGCATTCGACACCAAGCCCACCATCCTCGTCTGGAACGAGGGCGTCCATGAGGCCCGCAACGAACCGGCGACCATCGGGGAGATGTATCCGCGCGGTATCCACGGGGCTGTCGCGGAGGCCCTCGCCGGGTACTTCCCCGGCTCGGACATCACGACGGCGACCCTCGCCGATCCCGAGCACGGGCTCACGGAGGAGCGCCTCGCCGGGACAGACGTGCTGCTGTGGTGGGGGCACATCGCCCATGGGGAGGTCTCGGACGAGGTGGTCGAGCGCGTGCAGCGCCACGTCCTCGGAGGCATGGGCCTCGTGGTGCTGCACTCGGGCCATTTCTCGAAGATCCTCACGCGGCTCCTCGGCACCACGTGTTCCCTCAAATGGCGGAACGACGGCGAACGCGAGCTGGTCTGGACGGTCAAGCCGTCACACCCGATCGCCGCGGGCATCGAGAGCCCCATCGTCATCCCGGAGCAGGAGATGTACGGCGAACTCTTCGACATCCCCGAGCCGGACGATCTCATCTTCATCAGCTCCTTCGCCGGCGGCGAGGTGTTCCGCTCGGGCGTGACCTTCTCCCGTGGCAAGGGCCGGATCTTCTACTTCAGCCCCGGCGACCAGGAATACCCGGTCTACCACCACCCGCAGATCCAGCGCGTGCTCGCCAACGGGGTGGACTGGGTGGCGCAGCCCGGCGTGGCCCGCGCCGCGCCCGACGTCGGAAATCCCGCGCGGGACTGGTTCCTGGCGGACTAGGGGAGTACCCACGAGGAGCAGTCGAGGATCCGGTCCGCGGCCTCCCTCGTGGCCTCGACGAGGGAGGCGTTCGCCCCGTCGACCCGGAGCACCCACTCCTCGGCGGCAGCGGGTGACTTGCCGAACTCGATGTGCCGCGCCACGAGCCGGCTGCGCCGCAGCACCGGGTCGACGTCGATGAACCAGACCTCGTCGAGCTGCCGGCGCGCATCCCGCCAGCCGGGCCCGTCGACCAGCAGGTAGTTGCCCTCCGTGACGACCGTCGATACGGAGGGAGGGACGGGCAGCGCGTTCGCGAGGGGCTGCTCGAGGTCGCGTTCGAAGGCCGGCGCGTAGACGGTGTGGTCCGGACGGCTCCGCACGCGAGCCAGCAGCGCCGCGTACCCGTGGGCGTCGAACGTGTCGGGGGCGCCCTTCCGCTGCAGGAGGCCCCGGCGCACGAGTTCCCGGTCGGCGAGGTGGAATCCGTCCATGGGTACCTGTGCCCACGCCGCCGGATCGAGCGCGGCGAGCGCTGCCGCAACGGTGGACTTGCCCGAGCCGGGTGTGCCGGTGATCCCGATCAGCCGGCGCCCGTCAGGCGGTGGGGGAGGCAGGAGGGACACGAGGTCCCGCACTCCGGTGGCGACGATCGGCCTCACGTGATGTCCGTCCTGTCCGTTCCTCCAGGGCCGCTCGTGGCCCTGTCCTTGTACTCCATCCTGCCCTCCCCTGCCACCGGATGGAGGACTGGCTTCACGGGCGAGCTCCCGGTGACGATGGTGGGATCGACCTGACCAGGAGGGTGCATGGGACACGTGGTGCTGCTCGGGGATTCCATCTTCGACAATGGACGGTACGTCGACGGGCCGGACGTCGTCCGGCAGGTGCGCGGGGCCCTGCCGGAGGGCTGGAGGGCCACGCTGCTGGCGGTCGACGGCGACGTCACCTCCGGCGTGGCCCGCCAGCTGCACTCGCTGCCGGCGGACGCCACCCACCTGGTGGTCAGCGTGGGAGGGAACGACGCCCTCGGCTACCAGCACCTGCTGCAGCGGCCGGTGCGCGGCGCCGCCGAAGCGCTGCTGGCCTTCTCCGCCGCACAGCAGGACTTCGCGCAGGGCTACGAGGCGATGATCGACGGCGTCGCAGCGGCAGGCCTGCCCCTCGCCGTCTGCACGATCTACGACACGCCGTCCTCGGAGCCGGGCTATGCCGTCATCCGCACAGCGCTTTCGTTCTTCAACGACTGCATCACGCGCGCAGCCTTCGCCCGCGGCGTGTCCGTCGTCGACCTCCGCCTGGTGTGCGACGACGACGGCGACTACGCGAACCCGATCGAGCCCTCCGTGCAGGGCGGGGTCAAGATCGCCGCGGCGATCCGCGCGTTCCTCCTACCCGATCCCGGCGTGCGGCGATCGTCCGTCATCGCAGGCAGCTAGCCTGCGGGACGCAGCGACGTGATCATCGTCCTGAGGTCCTGGTACTCCTCCGTCTCCATGTAGGCCTCGGGAGTGTCGACGTGCTGGGGCTTCCCGGGGTAGATCTCGAAGGGATCGTAGACGCCGCCGAAGGCCGCTCCCGACGGTGGCCACGTGAAGAAGTGCGAGATCGGGCAGGCCGACTCTCCCGTGGGCTCCGGCGCGGACGTGATGCCGTAGGCGAGGATGGACGCCGCGACCGGATCAGAAACGGCCGGGTCGGTTCGCCCCTCGAAGGTGAACCTCGGTGTGCCCGAATCCTGCGCCAGCGCCGGAAGGGCCTGGGAGTCGAGGAGCGCGTACGGGAGTTCCGCGGGGCAGACGGCCCCCGTGACCAGGTTCGTCCGGAGGGTTGCGAGCCGCCTGCCGGCCGGGTCTTCGACGACGACGAAGATGCCGTCGGGCGGAGTCTCCGGTGCGTCGGCGACCGTCCAGTCCGCCGGATGATCGAAGGCCAACGTCCCGTCCGTCGTCGTGTACGTGGTCCAGATGCCGTCCGCAGTTGGTGCGGCCGGTGGGGCAGGGGACTCCGTGGCCGGTGCGGTGGACGGCGTGGGCGTAGCGGCGGGAGTGGGCGCCGCCGGGGCGGCGGATTCCGCCGGGGACGTGGCGGCCGCGGGCCGGGCCTCCTGCGTGCTGGAGCCGCCGGCATCGGTGCCGGCGCAGGAGGACAGCAGGACAGCGAGGCACAGTGCCCCTGTTGACACCAGTGCCGGGGTGGCTGAGGTACCCATGGTTACTCCTTCGTAGCGTGGGTCGACGCTCCATGGTGGCGCCCGCGTACGGGACGCACCAGCGTCGCAACAGGATCGTTGTAGAGCCCTCGCATCGTTGCTGATCCGTGCGCACACCGTGACCGCGTGGTGATGGGATCGTGACGCTGCGGCCCCGGGCTTCCCCCGGTCCGCCCTCCCCGAAGCAGGGCAGGCATGGTGCGCGGCGCACGGGTATGCGTAGGGTCGGAGGATGCAGCCCGATCAGATCATCGCCCTCCGCCGCCGCTTCCATGCCCATGCCGAACCCGGGTTCCTCGAGTACCGGACGGCGTCCGTGATCCTCGCCGAACTGGCCGAACGGGGCGTGCGGGCCACCACCGGGGCGGACGCCATCGACGTCGGGCGCATCGCCCTTCCACCCACGCAGGCCGAGAAGGACGAGTGGGGCCGGCGGGCCGTCGAGGCGGGCGCGGCGCCCGACGACGTCGCCTACTTCCAGGAGCACGGGACCGCCGTCATCGCGGAGCTCGACGGGAACCGGGACGGCCCCACGTGGGGGCTCCGGGTGGACATCGACGCCCTGCCCGTCGACGAGGAGACAGACGCCGGCCACGCGCCCGTGGCCGGCGGGTTCCGGTCCACGACGCCGTTCATGCACGCGTGCGGACACGACGGGCACGCGGCGATCGGGCTGGCGCTCGCGGACCGGCTGCGGGACCGGGACTTCCCCGGCCGCGTGCGCATCATGTTCCAGCCGGCGGAGGAGGGTGTCCGCGGTGCGCAGCCGATGATCGATGCCGGGGTCACGCGCGGCGTCGACCGCATGCTCGCCGTCCACCTCGGCGGTGACCTGCCCACCGGGACCGTCGTCGGCGGGGTCACGGATGCGATGGCCACCACGAAGTGGACGGCGCGGTTCGAGGGGGAGGCCGCCCACGCGGCGGCCGCCCCGGAGAAGGGACGGCACGCGCTCGCGGCCGCCGCGCAGGCAACCCTCGCGATCCTCGGGCTCACGCGCTTCGCCGCGGCGGACACCCGGGTCAATGTGGGGACCTTCCACGCCGACGGCAGCGCCAACATCATCCCCGCGCTCGCCACGATCACCTACGAGACGCGGTCGACGTCGAACGAGGTCCTCGAGGACCTCAACCGCCGGGCGGAGGCCGCGGTGCAGGGGGCGGCGCAGATGTACGGCGTCACGGCCGCCACGAAGGTCTATGGGCGGGCGGCCGTGTCCCAGCCCGACGAGGCGCTGCTCACCGACGTGGCCCGCGCGGCGGACGGTGTGCCGGCCATCAGCACCTTCACGCCCAAGGGCGCCTCCGGGGGCGGCAGCGACGACGCGCACCTGCTCATCCGCGACGTGCAGGAGGCCGGAGGGCTCGGCACGTACATCTTCGTGGGGGCGGCCAACCCGGCCCCGCACCACCACCGCCGGTTCGATATCGACGAGGACGCCCTGGTCATCGCCGTCGACCTGCTCGAGCGGCTCTTCCGGGGCTGACCGAAACCGCTGGACGGCCTCCGTGCCCGGTGCCATGGTTGGTTGATGGTCACCGAAGACGACGTACGGTCCGTGTGCCTCGCCCTGCCCGGTACCTCCGAACGGCTGAGCTGGAACCGGCCCGCCTGGTTCGCGCGGACCCTCTTCGCGCGCATGTGGGACGACACCGTCCTGACGGTCAAGACCACCGAGCGGGACGCGCTCCTCGCGGCGCAGCCCGGCGCCTTCCTGATCCACCCGCACCACGAGCAGTACGAATCGCTGGTGCTCGTGCGACTCGGCCGTATCGGCCATGACGAGCTGACGGAACTCGTCGAGGAGTCCTACCGGATCGCAGGCGCGCGGGCCCGGACGGAATGATCCCGGGGCGGATCCGCAGGGACCCGTAGCTGCCTCATCCGCCGTCCGGAACCGCCCTGAGGTGGGTGGGCAGGACGCTCCCGGGAGCGCCGCTGCGGATGAGCTGCAGGTTGCGGGCGTGCTCGTGCAGGCGCTGGTCCTCCTCCGAGCGCGGCACCCAGGGCGGCACCGGGACGGCCGTCCCCTCCTCGTCCCGCGCCACCATCACCGTGAGGCACGTCGTGGTGAGGTCCATCTCCCGTGATCTGGGGCTGCCGGAGCGCACGTGGACCGCCACGTGCATGCCCTTGTGCCCCGTGTAGACGAGGCGCGCCTCCACCTCGACGACATCGCCGATGCGCAGCGGCTTGAGGAACCGGACGCCGCCCGAGAACACGGCGACCGTGTCGAGCCCGCAGTAGCGCGCGGAGCAGACGTACGCGGCCTCGTCGATCCAGTCCATCACCGTCCCGCCGTGCACCTTCCCACCCCAGTTCACGTCGGTGGGAGCGGCGAGGAACCGGAGGACCGTACGGTCCGCGGTCCCCGCGTCCGTGTATTCCTGGCGACGCATCTCTTCGACGATCCGCTTCCGGACGTCGATGCGCGCCACGGCATGATCGCTCTCCAGCCGCTCGGCATCGGTCCGTGGTTCGAAGGCGGGGACGGGCACCGGTTTGCCGTCGGGCGCCACCGCCACGAAGATCACGAGGCACTCACTGCGCTTCCCGCCGTCGTTCCCCGACACCGAGCCTGAGGAGACCACGGTGCGGATGTGCATGGAGGACGTGCCGGTGTGGACGATCGTGGCTTCCACCTCCACCAGGTCGCCGACGACCACCGGGTCCGCGAAGTGGATGTTCCCGACGTAGGCCGTCACGCAGTAGGTCTTGGCCCAGCCGACGGCGGCGGCATAGGCGGCCTTGTCCACCCACTCGAGCACGGTCCCGGCGTCCACCGACCCGCTGTGCCCGAGGTCGGTGGGCGAGGCGAGGAACCTCAGGGTGACCGAATTCGACGCCGTGTCAGCGGGGGAGGAGGAAGCTTCCATGACCCAGTATCACCATGCCGGCGGCGCAACCGGTAGCGCGGCCCCCGACCCGTCCTCTCGATCCGACCGTCTTCTCGATCCAGCGGTCAGCACGACGTGACGTCGACGACGGTCACTCCGCCCGCCGAGCGGTCATCGGCCATCGCCAGGAGGGCGTCCGGCACCTCCTCGAGTGGAATCCTCCGCTCGATGAGCTCCTGCGGGCGGAGTTCGCCCGCGGCCACGAGGTCCAGCAGGCCAGGGTAGTCCTGCGCCGGCATGCCGTGGCTGCCGAGGACGGCGAGCTCCTTACCGATGACCGTACCCATGGGGATCACCGGATCCGAGGGGAAGAGTCCGATCTGCACGTGCCGGCCGCGGGGGCGCAGCGACAGGATGCCGACGGCGGCCGTCTCCTCACGCCCGAGGGCGTCGACGGACACATGGGCGCCCGACGGCGCTGCTCCGCGCACCGCCTCGAGGACCGCGGCCCGGGTCAGGCCCGACGAGTCGATCGTCGTGGTGGCGCCGAAGCGGGCGGCGCGCCGCAGCGCCGTAGCGTCGATGTCGACTGCCACCACGTCCGCTCCCAGGGCGGCGCCGATCATGATGGCGCTCAGCCCCACGCCGCCGCACCCGACCACCACGAGCGACTCCCCGGCAACGAGGTGCGCCTGGTGCACGAGCCCGCGGTAGGACGTGGCGAACCGGCACCCGAGGAGTGCGGCGGCACCCGCATCGAGGGAAGCCGGCACGGGGATGAGGTTGGTGTCGGCGTCGTGGAGGGCCACGAGGTCCGCGAACGAGCCCCAGTGCGTGAAGCCGGGCTGGGTCTGGTTCCGGCACACCTGGCCGTTGCCCGAGACGCACTCGGGGCAGTGGCCGCACGCGCAGACGAAGGGAGTCGTGACGCGGTCCCCCACGCGGAAGCGGTGCACGTCGTCACCGAGCACCGTGATGGTGCCCACGAGCTCGTGGCCGGGCACGTGCGGGAGGGAGATGCCGTCGTCGTGCCCCAGCCACCCGTGCACGTCGCTGCGGCACAGGCCCGTCGCCTCGACGCGGACGACGACGCCGCGGGGCGACGGAACGGGATCGGGAACGTCCCGGAGGACGGGACGGGCGGAGAACTCGTCGAACCAGACAGCGCGCATCGCACCATTCTGCCCCGCGGGTTCCCCGCCCGGCACAGCCACTCGGTGTCAGGACCTCGGCTGGGCCGCCCTTCGCACCACGCGGGAGCCCGTGCGCCGTGCGCCGGTGATCAGCGGGTCCTTGGAAAGGTCCATCATGAGGGCCACGCAGAGTCCTATCATCACCAGCAGGAACGGGGCGGCGGCGATGATGGTCAGCGTCTGCAGGGCCTCGAGGCTGCCCACGGACAGCAGGATCGCCGCGACACCGCCGGTCAGCGCGCCCCACATGATGGTGAGCCACTTGCGCGGGACGGCTGCACCGAAGGAGGACAGCGATCCGAGCACGATCGACGAGGCGTCAGCACCGGAGATGAAGAAGACGGCCACGAGGATGACCACGAGGATCGAGGTCACCGAGGCCAGCGGATACTCGGCGAGGAGCGCGAACATCGCCGACTCCTGGCTCTCCGCGTTCGCTGCCGCGATGTCCACCCCGTTGTCCTGCAGGCTGAGGGCCGAACCGCCCCACACGCCGAACCAGATCACGCTGATGACGCTGGGGACGCCGACGACGCCGATGATGAATTCCCGGATGGTGCGCCCGCGCGAGATCTTCGCGAGGAAGGACCCGACGAACGGCGTCCATGACACCCACCACGCCCAGTAGAAGATGGTCCACGCCGCGAGCCATTCGTGGCCGCCGAAGGCGCCGGTGCGGGAGGACATCTGCGGGAGGCCGATCAGGTAGCTGCCCGCCGAGGCCGGGATGAGCTCGAGGATGAAGACGGTGGGTCCCACGACGAACAGGAAGAACAGCAGGGCCAGGGCCAGGATCATGTTGCCGTTGGAAAGCCACTTGATGCCGCGGCTGACGCCGCTGACGGCGGAGACGATGAAGCAGACGGTGAGGATGGCGATCAGGGTGACCTGCAGGGCCAGGCTGCTGCCCATGCCGAAGACCTCCGTGAGCCCGCCGTTGATCTGCAGGACGCCGAGTCCGAGGGACGTCGCCGAACCGAAGAGGGTCGCGAAGATCGCGAAGACGTCGATGGCGCGCAGGGCCTTGGGTGTGGGACGGCCGCGGAAGAGCGCGGTGAAGGCGCCGCTGAAGCCGGTGCCGCGGCCCTTGCGGAACGCCGAGTAGGCGAGCGCCAGGCCGACGACGGCGTAGATGGCCCACGGGTGGATGGCCCAGTGGAACAGCGTGTAGTTCATCGCCTGCCGCGCCGCCTCAGGGGTGCCCGGTGCGATGCCGTCGACCGGCGGCGTCAGGTAGTGGGAGATGGGCTCGGTGACGCCGTAGAACATGAGCCCGATGCCCATGCCGGCGCTGAACATCATCGCGATCCAGGACGCCCTGGAGTACTCCGGCTTCTCGCCGTCCTTGCCGAGGGGGATCCGCCCGTACTTGCTGAAGGCGAGGAAGAGCGCGAAGACCACGAAGCCGGTGGCCGTCAGCACGAACGCCCAGCCGAAGTTCTTCACGAGGCCGTTCAACACGGAGGTGGTGATGTTCGAGAAGCCCGTGGGGAAGATGACGGCCACCAGCATCAGCAGGATGACGATCGAGAGTGAGATGAAGAGGACAGGCTTGTCCAGCGCAGCTTTCACGGGCGCCTCTCCTGGAGGGGCCTCGAAGGGCGTGTCCTCGCTGGGCGGTGATCCTTGAATGGGCTCGGTGGAATTAGACATATGGCTTAGGGTACGCGGGCGGCGCCGGCCGGGTTCGGGTGAATTCCGGCCCGAGGAGTCCTTGTCGAAGCTCGCTGCAGGTGGGTCGCGCTTCCGCCTTCGGTGCCGTGAACCCGAGGATGCGCAACCACGGTGACTGCCCCTGTTCCGCGCGCCTCCGGCGATCCCGCCGTGTCGCAGCGGGTCCGGACCTCCCCTGCGGGGCACGGCGCCCGACGCCGACGGAGGAGCCGCCCTGCGGACCCGCAGGCCGCCTGTCAACTGATCCCGATGTGACAAATCCCGCACTTCTCGGGCCCGGACGGCGCGGGAACGACGCCGCCCGGGGTCAGCCGGCCCGGAGCCGGTGGCGCTCCCTGCGATCCTTCACCGTGTCGGTGGCGAGGCTCAGCCCGAGCCCGACGGCGACGAGCAGGATCATCACGAACGGGAGGACGTCGAGGCCTATCCCGTCGAGCAGGAGCCCGCCGAGGAGGGCGCCGCCGCCGATGCCCACGTTGAACGCCGTCGTCTGCAGTGCGGCGGAGAGGTCACGCATCCGGAAGGATGCCGTCCGGAGCATGCGGGTCTGCAGCATGGCAGGGATGCCGCCGAAGGCCGCCCCCCACACGATCACGGCGATGAGGACCACGACGGTGTTGGTGGTGGCGAGGGCGAGCGTGAGGACGGCGGCCATGACCACCAGGACCACGCCGACGAACGCCTTGCGGGGAAAACGGTCGGCGGCGTAGCCGGCTCCGACGAGACCGATGATGCCTGCACCGCCGTAGAGGAAGAGGACCAGCGCGATCCCGCCCGGCGCGAAGGACGAGACGTCCGTCAGCCAGGGGGCGATGTAGGTGTAGAACGTGTTCTGTCCGGTGAGGATGATGAGGATCACGGTGCACAGCAGGAGGACGGCCTTGAGGCTCGGATCCCGGTGCAGCGGGACGCGCTCCTCGCCGGCCTTCCGTTCCACGTGGTGGTTGACCGGTGGAAGGAACTTCACGATCACCAGGGCGAGGACGGCGACCACCACTCCGATGATGGTGAAGGCGGCACGCCACCCGAGCGCGTTGCCGATCGCCGTTCCCACCGGGACGCCGAGCACGAACGCCGCCGTACCGCCGCCGGCCGTGATGGACACGGCCTTGCCCAGCTGGTGGGCCGGGACGAGGTGCGCGGCGTAGGCGGCAACCACGGCCCAGAACAGGCCGTGCGCGAGTCCGCCGAGGATGCGCGCTGCGACGAGCACGCCGTAGGTCGGGGCGACGGCTGCGATGATGTTCGCCACCGCGATCACCAGCAGCACGACGACGATCAGCGACTTCCGCGAGAACCGCTGGGTGATGGCGGCGAGCGGGGTGGTCGCGACGACGACGGTGCCCGCGAAGATCGTGACGAGGTAGCCGGCCGTCGAGAGGCCGACGTCGAGGTCCCGGGCCATGGCCGGCAGGAGGCCCGTCGGCAGGAACTCGCTGGTGACGGAGACGAAGATCGCCCCCGCGAGGGCCAGGAGTCCGACGTAGGGAAACGGTGCGGCAGTCTTCACCGGCAGGGAGGAAACAGACAAGGGGTACCAATCATGGGGATTCCGGCGGTCGTAGCCCCGGCTGCACCGTTGGAGACCGAAAGGGCGTGCTGAGGTCAAGCCTAGTGAAGGCTTCGACTACTGCCTCAACACCGCGGCTCCCGATGACATTCCTGCCGTGCGGATCCTCCGCCTCAGCTGCGGGCCTGCCCGTGCCCGCCCGCGTGGAGGCCGGACTCCCCGGCGTCGTCGTTCCCGGCAGGGGCTTCCTCGGTGTCATCCCCGCTGTCGTCCTGCTGCGGGACGAGCGAGAGGCGGGGCCCGGCGTCGCGGTCATCGAGTTCGTCGGCGAGTTCGTCCTTGCGGAACGCCGTCTCGGCGTCGATCTCCCCGGTGGTCGTGAACTCGTGGTCGATCTCCCGGTGGACCTTGCTGTTGAGGACCTCGACGTCCTGGTCCCGGAGCCGGCCGAGGTCCGCGGGGAAGGGTTCTTCGGGGGAGATCCTGCTGTTCATGGCCATCCAATCTAGGGGCCGTGAACTGCACGGCGACGGTCTGAATGGTAGGTGCCCGCGGCGGTGGTGACAAGCAGGGTGCTTATGGCCCTGTCCGTGGAGGCGCAGGCCGATCAGGCGAGAAGGGCCGCGACCACGATGAGCGCCGGGATGGCGAGCACCGAGGAGAGCAGTACGGTGTCCCGGGCGAGGGTGATTCCGCGCCCGTATCTGCTGGCGAACATGAAGACGTTCTGCGCCGTAGGCAGGGCGGACACGACGACGGCGCCGAGCAGCCTCTCGCCGTCGAGCCCGAAGAGGAAGCGGGCGATCAGGTAGGTGGCCACCGGCATGAGGGCGGTCTTGAGGGCCGTGGCCGCGAGGACCTGCAGCCGGTCAGGGCTGGGCTTGAGCGGGCGGCTGCCGGGCAGGGACATCCCGAAGGAGATCAGCACCATGGGGACGGCCGCGCCGCCGATGAGCGCCAGGGAGTCCCAGACCGGGGCCGGGGGGCGGAACCCGGTGGCGGAGACTGCGACGCCCAGCAGGGACGCGATGATCATCGGGTTCCGGAAGGGCTGTGTCAGGACGGCGCGCACCGAGGGTTTCCGGCTGGACGTGAGGTCGAGGACCGTGAGGTAGAGCGGAGCCAGCAGCAGCAGCTGCACCAGGAGTACGGGTGCGATCAGCGTGGCGTCGCCGAGCGCGTAGACGGTGATGGGGATGCCGATGTTGTTCGCGTTCACGTAGGACGACGCCATGGCGCCGATCGCCGTCTCGGCGGCGGCCCTGCGGAACAGGAGCCTGCCGACCAGGACGTAGAGCCCGGCGATGGCGAGTGAGGAGAGGAGCGCGATCGGCACGTACTCGGAGAACACCGCCGCGAGGTCCGCATCCGCCAGGACGGTGAAGAGCAGGGCCGGGTTGGTCACGAAGAACGCCACCTGGTTGAGCGCGAAGCCGGCCTGCGGCCCACCGATCACGAGGCGCCCGGCGATGTACCCGACGAGGATCACGGCACCGACGACGGCGAATCCGCCCAGCAGTCCGAGCATCCGTTCTCCCTCCCCACGGGCGGCCGCCCTGGTGCGCCCCCTAAAGAACCTAGTGCGTCCTCCGGCCCGCGGAGGACGGGGTGGTCGTGTCCGCCGACCGGCCCGGAACTGCTCAGGGCCCTTGCTAAGCTTCCGACGGAACCATTCCGACTTCGAGGGGGCAGGCAGTGGCTGAGGGTGTGCGGGCGGACGTGGAGGGTCTCGAGAAGCCGAAATGGCGGATCGTCGGGCCCGGGCTGCTGGCGGCGGCGACCGGCGTCGGCGCGGGCGACCTCGTCGCCACCCTGATCGCGGGCAGCCAGTACGGGTACGCACTCCTGTGGGCGGCGGTGATCGGCTGCGTCCTCAAGATCATCCTCGTCGAGGGCGTCGGCCGCTGGTACCTTGCCACGGGCAAGACCATCTTCCAGGGCTGGCGGACCCTCGGTGTCTGGACCAGCTGGTACTTCGGCCCGTACATCGTCATCTGGGGCTTCGTGTACGGCGCGACGGCGATGAGCTCGACGGCGTTGCCCCTCCAGGCCCTCTTCCCTGCGGTCCCGCTCAACGTATTCGCGGTGGCGTCGGGCCTGATCGGCCTGGCCCTGGTGTGGTTCGGCCGGTACGGGCTCTTCGAGAAGATCATGACGGTGATGATCGCCATCATGTTCGTCTCGGTGGTCGGGTCCGCCGTCCTTGCCCTGCCGAACATCCCGGCGATGCTCACCGGACTGGTGCCCACCCTGCCCGCGGGTTCCGTGTTCTACGTCCTGGGACTCGCCGGCGGGGTCGGAGGAACCATCACCCTCGCGGCCTACGGCTACTGGCTGCGGGAGAAAGGGTGGAACAGGCCCAAGTGGATGAACGTCATGCGGGTGGACAACGCCGTGGCATATACCGTGACCGGCATCTTCGTGATCTGCATGCTCATCCTGGGCGCCGAACTGCTCTACACCGCCAACATCTCCCTCCAGACGGGTGACCGCGGACTGCTCGACATGGGCGCGGTGCTCGAGGACCGCTACGGCGTCGTCTGGGCGAAGGTCTTCCTGGTTGGTTTCTGGGCGTCGTCGTTCTCCTCGCTGCTGGGCGTCTGGCACGGCGTGAGCCTCATGTTCGCGGACTTCTGGGCGAACTTCCGCAAGAAGGCTGACGACCTCTCCGACGACGACGCCCCCGGTGCCACCAGCAAGCCGGCCCGTGCCTACATGCTGTGGCTGACCATCCCGCCCATGGTCCTGCTGCTCATCGGACGCCCTTTCTTCCTGATCCTGCTCTACGGGGTCCTCGGTTCCTTCTTCATGCCGTTCCTCGCCATCACGCTGCTCGTCCTGCTGAACAGCACCCGCCTCGCGAGCCAGTGGCGGAACAAGTGGCTGTCGAACGTGTTCCTCGCCATCACGACCATCGTGTTCCTCGTCCTCGGCGCGAACGAGCTCGTCAAGGCGGTTGCCGGAGGCTGACCCGCGGTGGGCGCTCATGCCAGACTGGGGGCATGCTCGTAGCCTTCAGCGTCGCCCCGTCCGGATCCTCCGATCTGTCCCGCGAGAACCCCGACGGGTCGGTGCACGACGCCGTCGCCGCCGCGGTCGCCGTCGTGCGTGAATCGGGACTGCCGAACCATACCGACTCCATGTTCACCACCATCGAGGGCGAGTGGGACGAGGTCATGGCCGTCGTCAAGAACGCCACCGAGGCCGTCGGCCGTTACGGGAGCCGGGTCTCCCTCGTGCTCAAGGCGGACATCCGCCCGGGCCGCACCGGCGAACTGACCGGCAAGGTGGACCGGCTCGAAGCCGCGCTCGCCGAGCAGGAGCAGTTCGAGGGCCACTCCTGACGCACTCGAGCGCACTCGGTGGCCTCGGGACACTAAACTGGCGTGGTGACACAGCCCCTGCTGACGCTGCCCTACCTGATCCGGCGGGCCACGGCCGACGACGCCGAGGCGTACGCGTGCACGCACGTCGCCGGGCTGCACGAGACCTATGAGCACATCATGCCGCCGGAGTACCACGCGTACTACGACGCCGAGCTGCCCAGCATGATCGCGCGGCGGCGAGCGGCCTTCGAGGAAGCGGAACGGACGCCCGGCAGTGCGCGGAGCTGGCTGGCGTTCGACGGTGGCGGGGCACCCGTGGCCGTCGCGACGTCCGGCCCGGGACGTGACGAGGACCGTCCCGACTTCGAACTCCACCACATCTACACCCTGCGCTCCACGCAGGGCACGGGCCTCGGGCAGCGCCTCCTGGATACCGCGATCGGCACCCGTGCCGCCTACCTCTGGATCCTGGACGACAACCCGCGGGCCCAGCGCTTCTATGTCCGCAACGGCTTCGAACCGGACGGCACCTCGATGCTCTGCGGTCCCACGTGGCACCATCGGCCCATGTTCCGCATGCACCGCCGCGATCAGGGATGAGGGGACACACCTGATGGCGAAGCCGGCGGGGCCGCGCCCCGAGATCGGAGAGTTCCCCATCGACACCGGGACGTGCGAACTCGAACCCGATCCGTACAACCCGAACGGCTGGGTCCTGCGCATCAACGGCGTGCCGAGCTCCCATATCGACCTGGCGGACCCGCTGCAGCTCGATTTCGAGTACATGCGCTGGATCGCCTCGCTTGTCGACTCCCGCTGGTCGGCGTCGGACAGGCTCCGGGTGCTGCACCTCGGCGGAGGGGCCTGCTCGCTCGCACGCCGCTTCGCCGCCTCCCATCCGCTGGCGCGCCAGGTCGTCGTCGAACTCGACGGGCGGCTGGCCGAGCTGGTGCGGACGTGGTTCGACCTCCCGCGCGCGCCGCTCGTCCGCATCCGCGTGGGCGAGGCCCGCGCCGTGACGGAGTCGCTCAGCGAGGACAGCCGCGACCTCATCATCCGGGATGTCTTTGCAGGAGCCGTGACCCCGGCACCCCTGACGACGCGGGACTTCACCCAGGCAGCCAAGCGTGTCCTCGCGGCCGACGGCGTGTACGTGGTCAACTGCGGCGACAGCCCGAACCTCGCGATGGCCAAGCGTGAAGCCGCCACGATCGGGGCGGAGTTCGCCCACACCGCGATCATCGCCGACCCCGCCATGCTCAAGGGCCGGCGCTACGGCAACGTCATCATCGCCGGGAGTGATGCGCCCCTGGGCCAGGACCCGGGACTGGCCCGCGAACTGCTGGGCGGGGGCGTCCCGGCGCAGCTCTGGCAGGACGCCCGCGTGCGGACCTTCGCGGCGGGCGCCCAGCTCCTCACGGACTGACGGCGCCGAGCCGGTACCCTCCGCCGGTCCGAACGGGTGCCCGCGTCAACCCGCGTCAACCCGCGCACCCGGTGCGGACCGGGAGCGGCCCGCGCCACGGGCCGCCACTAGGCTTGCAGCGTGGAACTGGGACTGCTGGGCATCATCGGGATCGCGGTCCTCGTGGGCGTCGCCGTGCTCTCCAGGCGGGTCGGGGTCGCGGCCCCGCTGATCCTCGTCGTCGTCGGCATCGGGCTCTCCTTCGTGCCCGGGGTGCCGAGCTTCAGCATCCCGGACGAGTGGATCCTGACGGGCATCCTGCCGCCCCTGCTCTACGCGGCGGCGATCAAGACGCCCGTGACCGACTTCCGCCGGAACTTCACCCCCATCGCGAGCCTGTCGGTCGCGCTCGTCGTCGTCTCGGCCCTCGTCACGGGACTGCTCCTCCACGCCCTGCTGCCCGGTCTCGGCCTCGCAGCGGCGGTCGCGCTGGGCGCGGTCATCAGTCCGCCCGACGCCGTCGCGGCCACCTCGATCGGGCGCCGGCTCGGCCTCCCGCCCCGGCTGCTCACGGTGCTCGAGGGCGAGGGGCTGGTCAACGACGCCACGGCGCTCGTGCTGCTCCGCAGCGCCATCGCGGCGTCGGCCGGAGCCCTGACGGGCTTCGGTTCGGCAGTGGGCGACTTCGCCTTCGCCGTCGCGGGCGCAGTGCTCGTCGGCTACGCCGTCGGGGTGGTGACGGTCTTTCTCCGCTCCAAGCTCGACGACCCCGTGCTGGACACCGCGCTGTCGCTCGCCGTGCCCTTCGTCGCCTTCATCCCCGCGGAGGAACTGGGCGCCTCGGGTGTGCTGGCCGTGGTGGTGGCGGGCATCTACACCGGCCACCGCAGCGCGAGCCACTTCGACGCACGGGCACGCATCAGCGACAACGTGAACTGGCGGACGGTGCAGTTCCTGCTGGAGAACGGTGTCTTCCTGCTGATCGGACTGGAGCTCCGGGGCCTGCTGCAGAACATCGACGAGTCGCTGCTGACGGTCGGCCGGACGGTGCTGATCGGCCTCCTCGCGACCCTCGTGCTGATCGTGCTGCGCTTCCTCTGGGTGTTCCCCCTCGTGCTGCTCATGCGACGGCTGCCCAGCAGGGCGGAACGCCGGTCGCTGCAACTGCGCCGTGGGCTCGGTCGCCTGAAGAAACTGCACACCCTCGATGCGCGGCAGGAGCGGCGGAAACGCGCGCTGACGAGGATGTACCAGCGCCGCCAGGCGGACCTCGACCTCGAGCGGCGCGAGGGATTCGGCTGGAAGGGCGCAACGGTCCTCGGCTGGTCCGGGATGCGCGGCGTGGTGACACTGGCGGCGGCGCAGTCCCTGCCGGAATCATTCGCCTACCGTGAGCAGCTGGTGCTGATCGCGTTCACCGTCGCCGTCACCACGCTCCTGGTGCAGGGCAGCACCCTGCCCGCCCTGATCCGGGTCCTCAGGATCGAGGGAGCCGACGTCGACAGCGACCGCGAGGAGTCGGCAACGCTGTTCGACGAACTCCGGACCGAAGGGCTGCGGGTGCTCGATGATCCGCAGTCCGTGGTGGGCGAGGACATCGACGTGGATCAGGACGTACTGGACCGCGTGCGCACGGACACGGGCATGCGGTCCGAGTTCGAATGGGAGAAGGCCCGCCTGCCCGAGCAGAAGCTGGTGCGCTCACCGCACCGCCAGTACCGCGATCTCCGACTGGCCGTGCTCGAGGCCGAGCGGCAGGCACTGCTGGCGGCCAGGGGGCGCGGCACCTACTCCTCGCGCGTGCTGGCGAAGGCGCAGCGCATCCTCGACGTGGAGGAGACCCGCCTCCGCCCGCGGGGCGGCTCGTCCTAGCGTCCCTCGGCCCCCGCGGGCTGTGCCGGATCAGATCCCGAGGAGCTCCTCGATGGGCCCGATGCCGAAGAAGACCACGAACGCCGCGGCCACGGCCCACATGAGGGGGTGCACCTCACGTCCGCGGCCCTGGATAGCACGGATCAGCACGAAGGCGATGAAGCCGGCGCCGAGGCCGTTGGCGATCGAGTAGGTGAACGGCATGAGCGTGAAGGTGAGGAAGGCCGGGATGGCGACTCCCCAGTCGTCGAAGTCGATGCGTCCCACCTGGGCCACCATCATGAAGCCGACCACCACGAGGGCCGGCGCCACGGCTTCGAAGGGTACGAGGCTGATGAGCGGCGTGAAGAACATCGCGAGGAGGAACAGCAGTCCCGTCACCACGTTCGCGAGGCCCGTCCGGGCGCCCTCGCCGATGCCCGCGCCCGACTCGACGTAGATCTGGTTGGACGACACGGAACCGGCCCCACCGGCGACAGCCCCGAGGGCGTCCACCACGAGGACGCGGTTGACGCCGGGGATGTTGCCCTTGGCGTCCACGAGCTTCGCCTCGTTGGCGAGGCCCACCATGGTGCCCATGGCGTCGAAGAAGATGCTGAGGAGGATCGTGAAGGTCAGCAGGACGGCGGCGGTCCCGCCGAGGTGACCGAAGGCGCCGAAGAGGCTGACGTTGCCCACGAGGCTGAGGTCGGGCACGCCGATCCAGGAGCCGCTGGGCAGCTCCGGAACCACCAGGGACCAGCCCGCGGGGTTCGGTTCCTGGCCCGGGGAGACGCTGGGGCCCACGTTGACGACGGCTTCGAGGACGACGGCGAGCACGGTCGCGGCGAGGACACCGATGAGGATGGCCCCGCGCACCTTGCGGACCACCAGGGCGATAGTCAGGATCAGGCCGAAGACGAAGACCAGGGTGGGCCAGCCGATCAGGACGCCGCCGAATCCGAGACCCACGGGCACGGTGGTGTTGGCGACATCCGGCACGCGGCGCACGAAGCCCGCGTTGACCAGGCCGATCAGGGCGATGAACAGGCCGATCCCCACGACGATCGCGGTCTTGAGGCTCTCGGGCACGGCGTTGAAGACCGCGGTCCGGAAGCCGGTCAGCACCAGCACGAGCATCGTGAGGCCGGCGAGCATGACCAGTCCCATGATGTCCGGCCAGGTCAGTCCGGGGTTCGTCGCCACGGTGATGGCCACGAAGGCGTTGACGCCGAGGCCCGTGGCGAGGGCGAAGGGGTATTTGGCCCACGCACCCATGGCGATGGTCAGGATGCCGGCGACGAGGGCGGTCACGGCGGCGACGCGTTCGAAGCCGAGCTCGGCTCCCGACGAATCCGCGCCGGCGAGGATGAGCGGATTGAGCACCACGATGTAGCTCATGGCGAAGAAGGTCGCGAGGCCGCCGCGGATCTCGCGGGAGAACGTCGACCCCCGTGTCGTGATGTCGAAGTAGCGATCCAGCACGGAACCGGTTTTGAGCATGGGAGGTCCTAGGGCGGAAGGGGCGGGGAGCAGTCGCAGCGATTCTATCCCGGTGGCCCGCGGGGAGTGGTTCGTGACGTTCGTCCCGGTGCCCCGGCGCGGACCCTCCCATCCCAGCGCCCCGTCAGGGTCTCCGCGTAGGGTTGGGGACATGGCTGCCCTTCCCCTTCCGCTCGCACAGCGCACGTCCACCACGCGCCGACGTCGTCCGGCCCGTCCTGGCGTCGCCGTCCTCACCGCCGTCCTGCTGGCGCTCGCCATGCTCCTCGGCGCAGGTGGTGCCGCGAACGCGCACGATGCACTGACCGGGACCAACCCGGCAGAGGGCGCCGAGATCGAGGTGCTGCCGCCGAGCCTCGAGCTCACCTTCACGAACGTGCCCTCCGGGATCGGCGCCCAGGTGCAGGTCCTCGACGAATCCGGAGCGGACTGGGCGGACGGGCCGGTCGGGATCGTCGACCGCACCGCGACCCAACCCTTGCGCGTCGGCGCCCCGGCGGGGGAGTACACCGTCAACTGGCGCGTCGTGAGTTCGGACTCGCATCCCATCGAGGGCACCTTCGCCTTCACCACGCTGCAGGGCTCGACGACGGTCCCCGACTCGGTGAGCACCGCAGGCCCGGTCGATACGCAGGAAGCGCCCTCCAGCGAGACCCAGGCGGCCGGCGTGAGTGATTTCCCCTGGAGCATCGTGCTGATGATCGCGGCCCTGGTGGCCATCGCCGTCGCACTCGCCCTCACTGCGCGCAAGCGGCTCGCGGGCAAGTAGCGGGTTACCGCCGCGGTTACGTCCCGAGCGGCGAGACGGCTGCGTGGGGCGGTGCGATGCGGTTGAGGGCGGCAGGTCCCTGGGCGACGATAGCGTCACTGACCAGCTTCGCCTGCCGCACGATCTCGCGCGTTGTGGGGGTGAGCAGTTCCCCGACGCCGACGAGGTGCAGGCCGATCGCGCGAAGCGCGGCCTTGAAGTCCCGTCCGATCGCGATGCCCATGGAGCGGAGGAACTTCCGCAGCTCGTTCTGCGGATACTTCGTGAGGACCACGTGATCGGCCAGGAGGACACCGTCGGCCGTCTGCACCGCCCACTTCTTGTGCCCCACGAGACCCTTGATGAGCTTGGGGTGCCCGATGATGCTGAGGTGCTCCGCCACCGTGGACTGGCGTACGTCGAGGTGATGCGCCGCGGCGTAGCCGCGGAGGAGCCGCATGAGTTCGGTGCGTTCCGAGAGGGAGACGGAGTCCGTCATGACCGTTCGCATCGCTCCCGAGTCGAAGCACTCCAGGCTCTCGACGACGATCGAGTCGATGCCGCGGCGGCTCAGTTCGCTGGCGACGGCGAGTCCGGACAGCCCCGAACCGATGACCACGGTGCTCGTATGCTCTGCGGATGCGGGCACCACGGACGCAGAGCGGACCGGGTCGAGCGGCAAGGAATCCACCGAGTTACCTCCACACGAAGCATTGGTCCCGTACGGCCCGGCGCCTCTTCCGGGCCGTACGGACTCTTGGTTGCGAACGGGTCAGCCAAGAGCACTACGCACAGGGGCAGCCAGCCCATGGGGCCTGCCCCCGCTACGGGTCATCGAAGCCTATATAACTTTTCAGACCATGGATAGGCCGCGGATGGACCGGGGACCGTGGGTGCGCTACAAA
The DNA here is from genome assembly GCF_044755105.1 of Arthrobacter sp. NPDC092385. Lineage (NCBI taxonomy): Bacteria > Bacillati > Actinomycetota > Actinomycetes > Micrococcales > Micrococcaceae > Arthrobacter > Arthrobacter sp. NPDC092385. The sequence goes on along the minus strand of NZ_JBIVQL010000009.1, from coordinate 126,543 downwards.
TGGTGGACCGGCCGCTTCAGGCGGTTGGACACGCGACCGAGGGAGGCCTGCCGTGGGCAGTGGACACGCAGAGGGTTCGTCGCAGGGACTGGCACAGCACGGCATCGTGGTCGGCGTGGACGGGTCCGACCAGAGCACGTGTGCCCTGCTGTGGGCAGCGCGGGAGGCGGAGCGGCGGCGTGCTCCGCTGTACGTCGTGACCGCCTACACCGTGCCGGTCTTCGCGGCGTCGAGCATGGATGCTGGGTATGCCACCGTGGACGACGACGTCATGCGTGAGAGCGCGCAGTCGGTGCTGAACGAGTCGCTGGCACGGCTCGAGGGCATGTCGGTGGACGTGCACCCCCGGGTCGAGACAGGTGATGCCGCGGGCGTGCTCCTGGATTTCTCCGAGGAGGCAGAACTCATGGTCGTGGGCTCCCGGGGTCGGGGTGGATTCGTCGGCCGCCTGCTCGGATCGGTGAGCAGCGCCCTGCCCGCACACGCCAAGTGCCCGACGGCGGTCATCCCCGTCTGCACGGGCGCGCGCCTCGGTCATCCGGAACTGGGCAGGAAGCAGGGCAAGGACAGGCCCGCCGCCGCGGTCGAACCGGTGGTGGTGGTCGGCGTCGACGGTTCGGAGCAGGCACGGATGGCTTCCCTCGCGGCAGCCGAGGAGGCACGCTCCCGCGGGCTCGCCCTCCGCGTCATCTGCTCGGTCGCGCCCTTCAACGGCTCGCTCGCGTGGGTGCCGGCGCCCGTCGACCGGGAGGCGCTCCATGCAGACCTCGCCGTGCAGCTCGCAGCCGGTCGTGACTGGCTCCAGAGCCATTTCCCGGATGTGGATATCCGCGTGGACCTCGTCGACGGACCCCCGGCCGAGATCCTCATCGAGGCGTCGGCGACATCGGAGCTGCTCGTGGTGGGGACGCGCGGCCGCGGCGGGTTCGCCGGGATGCTGATGGGTTCGACGAGCCAGGGCGTCCTGCACCACGCCCGCGGGCCGGTGCTGATCGTGCCCGACAAGGCGGATCCGCGGCTCGAGGACCGGAGTTCGTTCGGGCCGATGATCGCGCCGACCCGCTAGGCGCGCGGTCCGTCGCCTCAGCTCCAGCCGAGCTCATGCAGCCGGTCGTCGTCGATCCCGAAATGGTGGGCGACCTCATGGACCACCGTCACGAGGATCTCCTCCACCAGTTCGTCGCGGGATCCGCACAGTCGCATGAGTGGGCCGCGGAAGATGCTGATGCGATCCGGCAGGGAGCCGGCGCCCCACCACGAGTCCCGCTCGGTGAGCGGTGTTCCTTCATAGAGTCCCAGCAGCTCGGTGTCGGCAGCCTCGCCCGGAGCGGGCTCGTACTCCTCGACCACGAAGATCGCCACATTGTCCATGGCGCGGGCGAGGTCGTCGGGGATCCTGTCGATCGCATCGTCGACGGCTTCCTCGAACTCTTCGCGCGTGATCTCGAATGGCACGCCCTGATCGTACCGACCGGTGGCATATCGACCGGTGCCGTGCTGGCCGGTGCCGTGCCGGCCGTCGGGGTCCCCTCCGATCCTCCGCTGCCCGGAGGGAAGCCCGCCGCCTACGATTTTGTGTAATCGAGAAACTGCCCCTATAGTTTTATAGGTCCACGCCAGGGAATGATCCACCGGAAATGCTTGCCTTCCGGAGGGTCGCAGGAACCCGAACTGTGGTCCAGGCCCCCATCGTCTAGCGGCCTAGGACACCGCCCTTTCACGGCGGCGGCACGGGTTCGAATCCCGTTGGGGGTACGCAGGAGAAGCCCTCACGGGCGGTCAACCGGAGCGAAAAGTGCTGGTAGGCTGGAACTCTTGCAAAAGGCAAGGAAAGTTAGCAAGGCCCTGTAGCGCAGTTGGTTAGCGCGCCGCCCTGTCACGGCGGAGGTCGCGGGTTCAAGTCCCGTCAGGGTCGCTCAGGCGGCTGGATTCCCTCAGGAATTCCGGTCAGGCTGGATACGGTGATCATCCTCGAGATGGTCGCAAGGCTCTGTAGCTCAGTTGGTAGAGCGTTCGACTGAAAATCGAAAGGTCACCGGATCGACGCCGGTCGGAGCCACCACCGAAAACCCCGCAGTTCCCCACGGAGCGCGGGGTTTTTCCGTGTGCCCGCAGTCGGCCTCACAGCCAATGCCGTGGTTCGGCCCGTAGCATCACGGCAGAGGCACCGTACCGAGACGAGAGGGCATCAGTGAGACTCCTGCATTCCGCTGCCGGCCTCTGTGCGCTCACGGCCGTCCTCGCAGGATGCAGCCAGGGATCCTCCGCCCCCGTGGAGCCCATGCTCACCATGCCGGTCAACCCGTCCGTGGAACCCACCAGCCTCGGCGGTCCGTCCGAGGAGCCCCTGCCTGCGGATCCCGAAGGGGGCGTCCTGGGCAGTGGGGCGCCAGGCGAGGCGCCTGCCGCGGAACCGTCCGAGCACTGCGTGATCGTCGCAGGTGGTGTCACCACCGCCATGCTCGCGCCGCTGAGCCTCCGCTCCAACTCCGATCCCGCCGAGCTCGTCGCCCTGGAGCAGCAGATCCTGGATCTGCGGGACAAGGTGCCCGCGGACCTGCACGACGACTTCACCACGCTCGCCTATTCCGTCGAAGCACCGCCCAAGGGGTCCGGCACCTTCGATGAGAAGGCCTTCCGGCACGCCATGGTGCCGGTGCAGGAGTGGCTCGCACAGCACTGCACCCGCTCCTGACGCCTGCGGCACCGCCGCGCCCACCACGGGTGGCGTTCCACCCGCCGTGCCGCCCGGTTGCCGCCGAGGTGGCTTAGGCTGGGCACAAGCGAAAGGGGACGTCGATGATCGAGCAACCCACGGGGCGGCCGGTGCCCGTCCTCCAGGGCGCACCTGCGGGAAGGACCGTGATCGGGGACCCCGCCGCGGTGAAGATCGCTGCCATCGCCGCCCGGGCCGTGCCCGGCGTGCATGCGCTGGGGCCGGGTGCCGGACGCGCCCTCGGGGCCATCCGTGACGCCGTCGGGGCCAACGACCCGGCCCATGGCGTGAAGGTGGAAGTGGGCCAGACCCAGCTCGCCGTCGATGTCAGCCTCGTCGCGGATTACGGGTTCGCCCTGAATGCCCTCGCAGACTCCGTGCGAGCGGCCGTCTATGACGCCCTCACCGAGCTGGTGGGGCTCGAGGTCATCGAGGTGAACGTCGAGATCCTCGACGTGCACCTGCCGCAGCCGGCCGAGTCGAAGACCGTGGAGCGCATCCGGCCGGTTGCGGCGGGGTCGACCCAGCTCGGGCAACCCGTCGAGTGAGGACCCCATGACCCCCACCTCCCTCGGCATGGCCACCGGCGCCGTGCTCGCGTTCGCAGCGCTGATCTTCGGGTTCTGGGGCTTCCTGCTCACCCTCGTACTGGTGCTGTGCGGTGCCGTCGCCGGGCGGATCGTCGAGGGCAAGCTCGACCTGCGCGGTGTCCTCGACGCCCTGTCCGGCCGACGCTCGTCCTCGTGACCACCGAGTCCGTCCCGGCCGCACCGATCCGCGCGATGGCCGGCGTCTCCGAGACCCGGAGCACTGTCCCCGTCGCGGGGCACAACCGCATCACCACCCAGGCGCTGACCAGTACGGCGCGAGCAGCCGCCGCCGAGATCCTCGGTGTGCAGCCCGCCAAGATCCGGGCGACGTTCTCGGACGACCACGGCCTCCTCGCCCTGCTCCTCGCCCTGCCCCTGCCGGTCCCACCGCTGTCCCGGGTGCTCGACGAACCCGGGATCGTCGCGTCGTTCGGCGGTCCGCTCCTGGACCGTGCGGAGGCTGCACGCACGCCGATCCTCGCGCGGGTGCAGGAGCTCAGCGGGGCACGGCTGAGCCGGGTCGACATCCGGATCATCGGCAGTACCGTCACCAGGGGTGCGAGGGTACTGTGAGCGCCGACCTGCGCGACCGTTCGGGAGCGGTCTCCACAGCCCGCCTCGTGCGCCGGGAACTGCACTCGTCGAGGGCCATCGCCTCGGTGGTCACCGGTGTCCTCCTGATCGCAGGGTGCCTGCTCCTGCTGTTCGAAGCCGTCCTGAAGGCCGTGGGGGACCAGCCGTTCCTGCTCGATGTCGAGGCTGCGGCCGCCTGGATCGGAGCCCTCCCCGGCGCGGCTCCCGCTTCCCTGCTCGGCTCCGCGTCCGCCCTGCTGCTGGTTCTCGGCGTGTTGCTCATCCTCCTCGCGGTCCTGCCCGGGCGGCGGGCCCGCTACACCATCCCGAACGGGCGCGCCGCGGTCGTCGTCGATGCGGAAGTGGTGGCGTCATCGCTGGCGCGGAGGGCGCGGATCGTGGCCGGGGTGGCTCCCGAGCAGGTCCTCGTCACGGTGGGCCGTGCTTCCGTCACCGTCCAGATCAGGCCGACGTCCGGCATCCCGGTGGACGCCGATGCCGTGCGTGCTGCCGTCGCGGACGATCTCCGGCGCTCCAGCGTGGAACCCGGACCGAGGATCGTCGTCGTGGTCGCCGAGTCGGGGGTGATCGGGCAGTGAACACCACGCCGCGCCTGCTCAACCGGCTCGTCCTGGCCGTCGTCGGCCTCCTCCTCCTCGCCGCGGGAAGCGCCGGACTCGCACTCCTCATGCTGCCCGCCGTCGCCTCGTGGTGGGGGGCAGCGGCGCCGCGGGCAGCTGCTGCCATCGACGGCCTCCGGAACCGGACCACCCTGGAGGGCCAGGCCGACACCTGGCTGTGGATCGTGCTCGCGGCAGTCCTGTTGCTCCTGATCGTGCTGCTCTGCCTGTGGATCGCCGCCCAGGGGAGGGGGCGCACAGGGCTCTTCGCCGCAGTCGGCGGAGGAGATGGTGGACCGTCCGTACGCAGGGGCGACGGCGGCATGGCCTCCGGGGCGGTGACGATCACCGCGGCGGCCGCCGAGCAGGCCCTGAAGGCCGCGCTGCTCGAGCGCTCCGACCTCGCGGGCGCCTCGGTGAGCACGTGGCAGGTCGGCGGCGTGCCTGGTCTGCGCGTGCGCGTGTTCCCGCGGAAGGGCGTTCCGCCCTATGCGGTCGCCGACGAGGTCTCGCGCCTCGTCGAAGCCCTCGACGCCGTGACGGGCTACCGTGCGCCGGTGCTCATCAGTATCGGTTCAGGGGCCCGCGTCCGCTTCACCAGGGCGGATCGCGTCAGCTAGCCCTGTGAAGCAGGTCACGATTGGGCATCAAAGCCCGGCGGTGCGACGGGGAGGTTGTCGAGTGGCGTTGTAAGCGCTTACGCTGACTTCATCATTCAGTGAGGCGGCACAACCCCGGCGAGCGGCTCTTGAGGCTGTGCGTCCGGTCCACGGAAGTACCGCAAGACAAAGGAGTCTGTTTCAATGGCGAATATTCGCTCACGGAAGTTTCTGCTTCCCACTGCAGCACTCAGCGTTTCCCTCTTCGCCCTCGCCGGCTGCGGGTCCGAAGGATCCGACAGTGCAGGCGGCTCGGGCGACGCCGACTGTGCGGCCTACGAGTCCTACGGGACGTTCGAGGACGCCGAGGTCAGCGTCTACTCGACCATCGTCGACGTCGAGGCCGAGCTGCTCGAGAACTCATGGGCCGATTTCTCGGAGTGCACCGGCGTCGAGGTGGCCTACGAGGGGTCCAAGGAGTTCGAGACCCAGATCGGCGTGCGTGCCCAGGGTGGCACCGCTCCCGATCTCGCGATCTTCCCGCAGCCGGGCCTGCTCGCCGCCCAGGCGGAGAACCTGAAGCCGGCGCCGCAGGCCGTCTCGGACCTCGTCGACGAGGGCTGGTCCCCTGACTGGAAGAAGTACGGCACGGTCGACGGCACCTTCTACGCGGCACCGATGCTCGCGAACATCAAGGGCTACGTCTGGTACGTCCCCGCGACCTTCGAGGAGAAGGGCTGGGAGGTCCCGGCCACCTGGGACGAGATGACCGAGCTGACGGAGAAGATCGCCAGCGAGGAAGAAGAGATGAAGCCGTGGTGTGCAGGCTTCGAATCCGGCGAGGCGACCGGCTGGCCGGGAACCGACTGGGTCGAGGATGCCGTGCTCCGCGACCACGGCCCTGAGGTCTACGACCAGTGGGTTGCCCACGAGATCCCGTTCAACGACCCGCGCATCGTCGAATCCTTCGACCGCGTCGGCGAGATCCTCAAGAACGACGACTACGTCAACGGCGGCTTCGGCGACTCTCGTTCCATCCTGTCCACTGCCTTCGCTGAGGCAGGCCAGCCCGTGCTCGACGGCCAGTGCGCCATGCACCACCAGGCATCCTTCCAGGCGGCCAACTGGCCCGAGGGGACCGAGGTCGCCGAGGACGGCGATGTGTGGGCGTTCATGACGCCTCCCGTCGACCCCGCCTCGGGTACGGCCATCACCGGTGGCGGCGAGATGGTCGGTGCCTACTCGGACCGTCCCGAGGTCGTCGCGCTGCAGTCCTTCCTGGCGAGCGCCGAGTTCGCCAACGCCCGCGTGGAGCAGGGTGGTGCTATCAGTGCCAACAAGGGCCTGGACCCGGAGCTCGCAGGCTCGGACCTCGACCGCCAGTCCATCGAGCTGCTGCAGGACCCCAATACGGTGTTCCGCTTCGACGGCTCGGACCTGATGCCCGGTGCCGTCGGCGCCAACTCCTTCTGGAGCGGCATCGTGAACTGGATCAACGGCTCCTCCACCGAGGAAGTCACGCAGACCGTCGAGGACAGCTGGCCCGCGTCCTGATGCAGTGACGGCTGGTGCCGGCGCCCCTCGAGGGTGACGGCACCGGCCGCCGTCGGCCGAGGGGCCACACCGCGCGGTGCGGCGTGGCCCCTCGGGCCGCCCTTCCCCTAGATCACTTTCATCACGCACACCAAGGAGGCTGGGCTGTGGAAGATTTTGCTGGAAAAGGTTTACAGGTGGTGGTGGGGCTTGCCATCTTCGCCGCCATCATCGGCCTCATCATGCTGGTGGTGGACCGGGCACCGAAGTCCGGGCGGGAGAAGCTCCAGGTCGCCGGTTTCCTGGCGCCGGCCCTCATCCTGCTGACGGTCGGGCTGGTCTTCCCCGCACTCCAGACCTCGTACCTCTCCTTCACGGACCGCAACGGCGAGTTCATCGGGCTGGACAACTTCGTCTGGATGTTCACGCAGCCGGAGGCACTGGTCACCCTGAGGAACACCCTGATCTGGGTCGTCCTCGTCCCGTTGCTCGCATCCTCGATCGGCCTCGCCTACGCGGTGTTCATCGACCGCGCGCGCGGCGAGAAGGCGCTGAAGGCCCTCGTGTTCATGCCCATGGCCATCTCCTTCGTCGGTGCCGGCGTGATCTGGCGCTTCGTCTACGCCTACAAGGGCGCGGAGCAGGACCAGATCGGGCTCCTCAACCAGATCCTCGTGTGGCTGGGCCAGGAACCCAAGCAGTTCCTGCTCGACGCGCCCGAGAACACCTTCTTCCTGATCGCCGTCATGATCTGGATCCAGACCGGTTTCGCCATGGTGGTGCTCTCGGCTGCCATCAAGGGCATCCCCACGGAGATCGTCGAGGCCGCGAGGCTGGACGGCGCGAGTGCCTGGCAGCAGTTCCGCAATGTCACCATCCCGACGATCCGCGGCTCCCTGATCGTGGTGATCACCACCATCACGATCGGCACGCTCAAGGTCTTCGACATCGTCCGGACCATGACCGCGGGCCAGTACGAGACGTCGGTGGTCGCCAACGAGATGTACACCCAGGCCTTCAGGGCAGGAGAGCCCGGACGGGGTGCCGCCCTGGCCCTGGTCCTGTTCCTGATGGTGCTGCCCGTGGTCGTCTACAACGCCCGGCTGCTCCGCAAGCAGAAGGAAATCCGATGAGCACCGTTCCCCTCGAGAACAACAAGAGCCTCCTTCCGGACGTCGACGACGACGCCGCCGAGGCCCGTCCCGCCCTGCAGAAGCGGGTGAAGCAGAGGCTGACGTCCCGCACCGCCACGGCGGCCGCCGTCATCATCGCCGTCGTCTGGACCATCCCGACGTTCGGCCTCCTGATCTCGTCCTTCCGTCCTGAGGACAACATCAAGGGCAACGGCTGGTGGAACGCCATCACCGACCGCCAGTTCACGCTCGAGAACTACGCCGACGTGCTGAGCCCGGGCGGGAGCCAGTCTCCCAACCTGCTGTCCTACTTCGTGAACTCCCTCGCGATCGTCATACCCGGCACCATCTTCACGCTGGTGCTCGGGGCCATGGCCGCGTACATGTTCGCGTGGGGCCGCTTCAAGGGCAAGGACAACCTCTTCATCTTCGTCTTCGCCCTGCAGATCGTCCCCCTCCAGATGGCACTGATCCCGCTCCTGCAGCTCTTCACGCAGGTGCTCAAGTTCGGGGACTTCCAGGTCCTGCCGAGTGGGACCTACGCCCAGCTCTGGGTGGCACACACCATCTTCGGGCTGCCGCTGGCCATCTTCCTCCTGCACAACTTCATCGCGGAGATCCCCGGTGAGGTCATCGAGGCGGCCCGCGTGGACGGAGCCGGCCACAGCACCATCTTCTGGCGGATCATCGTCCCGCTGGCGACCCCGGCCCTGGCCTCGTTCGGCATCTTCCAGTTCCTGTGGCTCTGGAACGACCTCCTCGTGGCCCTCGTGTTCTCGGGCGGCGGCGCCGACGTCGCACCCATCACCCAGCGCCTCGCCGAGATCCAGGGTTCGAGGGGCGGCGAGTGGCAGCGCCTGACGGCAGGTGCCTTCGTCTCCATCATCGTTCCCCTCGCCGTGTTCTTCGGGCTGCAGAGGTACTTCGTCCGCGGGCTGCTGGCGGGCGGCCTGAAGGGCTGACCGATGACGAGCATCGACGACGTCGCCGCTTCCCTCGGGGTGTCCACGGCCACGGTGTCCCGGGCACTGCGCGGGCTCCCCGGCGTCGCGGAGGAGACGCGGGCGCGCGTCACCACGACCGCCAGGGAGCTCGGCTACGTCCCGTCGTCGTCCGCCTCGGGGCTCGCGTCCGGCCGCACGATGGCGATGGGCGTCCTCGTCCCGGTGATCGATCGGTGGTACTTCTCCGCGGTGCTCGAAGGCGTCGACCGCCAGCTGCGCGCGGCGGGCTACGACCTCATCGTGTTCAGCCTCGGTGGTGCGGGCGTGAACCGGGACCGCGTCTTCCACCGTTCCATCCTGCGCAAGCGCATCGATGCCCTGCTGGTCATGTGCATGCACCTGACCGAGGAGGAGCGGAAGGCGGTGCAGCAACTCGAATATCCCAACATCGTCGTCGGTGGGGCGGTCGAGGGCGTGCGCCATGTCGGGATCGACGACTCCCAGGCCGTCCGCGACGCCGTCGAGCACCTCATCCGGCTCGGCCACACGAAAATCGCGCACATGCGCGGCGGCGGGTCCTTCGACATCGATTTCGAGGTGCCGCGGCTCCGGGAACAGGCGTTCAAGCAGACGATGGAGGACCACGGACTCCCGGTACGGGAGGACTGGTCGGCCTTCGGCGACTTCCGGTTCGCGACGTCCCGCGTCTCCGCGCTCACCCTGCTCGCCGATCCGGGGGACCGGCCGACGGCGGTGTTCTGTTCCGCGGACGAGATGGCGTTCGGGGTGCTCAGGGCCGCCGCGGAGCTCGGCATCGATGTGCCGGGGGACCTGTCCGTGATCGGGATCGACGACCACGAGTTCGCCGAGCCCATGGGCCTGACGACCATCCGCCAGGATCCCGAGGACCAGGGCGCCTTTGCGGCGGACCTCCTGCTCGGGGAGCTGCTGCGGAACGAGCCGGCGGACTATCCGCCGTCGCGCCCCCACCTGCTCGTCGAACGGGCTTCGACGGGACGCGTCAGGGACTGAGAAGTGCGGGGCCGGCTCGTCAGGAGGCCCGGGCGAGCTGGCGGATCGGGATCCAGCGGGAGGCGAGGCGCCGGTAGGACGCCGCCGCCCCCATCATGTCGGCTTCGGCCAGGCTCTCGATGCCGAGGCGCACGTCCATCGGGGAGTCGTCCGGGAAGACGCGGTCCGCCACCGGGCCGTAGTCGACCTCGACCACGGCGTCCCGGCGGAAGATCTCGAGCCACTCGACGATCTCGGTGAGCTCGTCGAGCAGGTCCATCTCCGGTGCCCCGATGGCGAGCTGGGCGACCGAACGCCGCCCGCGGTCGATGCAGTCGCCGATCCTCGCCGTGATCCGGACGGTGGTGACCCGGCCGTCGTCCTCGACCACCTCGGTGAGATCGTCCTCGTGGATCAGGGCGAACCAGGCGAACGGCACGCCCCACGTGGCTGACCGGGTGTACAGCTTGGCGACCGAGTCGGCGAACGTGTCCGGATCCAGCCGCGCCTGGTGCGCCTCGCGGGCCACCTCGGGCACGAGGACGTCGATCAGGGGTCCGCGCAGGCTCTGGTCGAGGGACTCCGCGGCCAGCGTGGTGCGGACGGCGAGCTGGTTGGGGCAGTAGTAGGGCGCCGTCGTGCCGTTCAGGCTGGGGAAGTGTGTGACGCGGACGAGGTCGGGTTCGTGGTGCGGGAAAGGATCGGACACCGAGCGCAGGACGCGTCGCAGCGACTGTTCGTGCTCGATGCTCTCGGTCAGTTCCCGCTCACGCGCCCGCTGCTCGAGGATCGCCAGCTGCTGCGCATCGGAGAACGCCTCGAGGGGCTCGTAGACGCGGAGGTAGGAGACGTAGGGGAACGGCCGGGCGCCACCGCCCATCCGGCTCACGGTCCGCTGAGTTCCACGATGACGGGAGCGTGGTCCGAGGCGCCCTTGCCCTTGCGTTCCTCGCGGTCCACGAAGGCGTGGGTCGCGCGCGCCGCCAGGGCGGGGGAGCCGAGGACGAAGTCGATCCGCATGCCCTCCTTCTTGGGGAACCGCAGCTGCTTGTAGTCCCAGTAGGTGTAGAGGCCGGGACCGGGCGTGAAGGGGCGCGCGAGGTCGGCGAAGCCGGAGTCGAGGAAGGACTGGAAGGCGGCGCGCTCGGGAGGGCTCACGTGCGTGTAACCGCCGTTGACGAAGAGCTCGATATCCCAGACGTCCTCGTCCTGCGGAGCGATGTTCCAGTCACCCATGAGCGCGATCTGCGCCTCGGGGTCCTCGGTGATCCACTGCTCGGCGTGACCGCGCAGGGTTTCGAGCCACTCGATCTTGTAGGGCATGTGCGGATCGTCGAGGGCGCGGCCGTTCGGCACGTACAGGCTCCAGACGCGCACGCCCCCGCAGGTGGCAGCGATGGCCCGCGCCTCCTGCACCGCCTCGGTCCCGGGCTTGCCGAACGTCGGCTGGTCGGGGAAGGTGCGCTCGACGTCGTCGAGCCCCACGCGAGAGGCGATGGCGACGCCGTTCCACTGGCTGAGACCGAAGTGCGCCACCTCGAAACCGCTGTTCTCGAACAGCTCCCACGGGAAGTTGTCGTCCTTGCACTTGGTCTCCTGGATGGCCAGGACGTCGACGTCGGACCTGTTCAGCCAGGCCTCGACGCGGTCGGCTCGGGCACGGAGGGAGTTGACGTTCCAGGTGGCGATCTTCACGGACCCTACGTTACCAACGGCGGTGTTTACTCCCGCCACCAGGAATCGAAGAGCGTCACGGGCACCGTGCGCTTGTGCCGTGTGATCCAGTAGCGGTGCTCGATCGACTTCGCCGCGTCCGGATCCACCTCGCGGCCCTCGAGGTAGTCGTCGATCTGCTCGTAGGTGATGCCCAGCTCCTGCTCGTCGGCCTGGCCGGGGCGGTCGTCGAGCAGGTCCGCCGTCGGGATCTTGTCGTAGAGCGCAGCGGGTGCTCCGAGTTCCTTCAGCAGGGCGCGGTTCTGGCGCTTGTTCAGGCCGAAGAGCGGCAGGATGTCCGCGCCGCCGTCCCCGAACTTCGTGAAGAATCCCGTCACCGACTCTGCGCCGTGGTCCGTGCCGACGACGAGCAGGTTGTGCTGGCCTGCGATCGCGTACTGGGCCACCATGCGGGCCCGCGCCTTCGTGTTGCCCTTGGTGAAGTCGGAGATGGGCTCGCCCGTGGTGGCCGCGTACTCCTGCTGGATGCCGTCCACGGCAGGAGCCACGTTGAACACCCTGGACGTCCGCGGCTGGATGAAGGCGAGGGCCGCCTGGGCGTCCTCCTCGTCCTTCTGGACGTTGTAGGGCAGGCGCACGGCGATGAAATCGGCGTCGACGCCCTCGGACCGGAGCTCGTCGCACGCGAGCTGGGCGAGCTTGCCCGCCAGCGTGGAATCGAGCCCGCCGCTGATACCCAGCACGAAGCCGCGGGTGCCCGTGGACCTCACATAGTCCTTCAGGAAACCGACCCTCCGGCGGACCTCCGCGGCCGGGTCGATGCTCGGCTTGACGCCCATTTCCTCGATGATCTGTGCCTGGAGTTCACGCATGCCCCTAGGCTACCCCCGTTGCATTTCTACAAGGTTACGAAATCGGCCGGCCGGCGGCCGGCGGACCGGGACCACACAGCCGGTCCGGTCCGCCCACCCCCGAGCTACTGGCTGAACGCAGCGTCGAACGAGGTGTCCGACGGCGCGAAGTCGAACTTCTTCAGGAAAGCCAGGGCCTCCGGTGCCCCCTGCAGCCGGTCCATGCCGGCGTCCTCCCATTCCACGGAGATGGGACCGGTGTAGCCGATCGCCGTCAGGGCGCGGAAGCTGTCCTCCCAGGGCACGTCGCCGCGGCCGGTCGAGACGAAATCCCAGCCGCGTCGGGGGTCGCCCCACGCCAGGTGCGAGGAGAGGATGCCGTTGCGGCCTCCGCCCATGCGCATCTTCGTGTCCTTGCAGTCCACGTGGTAGATCCGGTCCTTGAAGTCGGAGATGAAGGCCACCGGGTCGATCTGCTGCCACATAAAGTGGCTCGGATCCCAGTTGAGCCCGAAGGCGGGGCGGTGGCCGATGGCCTCGAGGGTGCGCTGCGTGGACCAGTAGTCGTAGGCGATCTCGGAGGGGTGGACCTCATGGGCGAAGCGGACCCCGCATTCGTCGAAGACGTCGAGGATCGGGTTCCAGCGGTCCGCGAAGTCCTGGTAACCGGCGTCGATCACTGCTGACGGCACGGGCGGGAACATGGCGACGTACTGCCAGATGGAGGATCCGGTGAAGCCGATGACGGTGTCGACGCCCAGCTTCCTGGCGAGGCGAGCGGTCAGCTTCATCTCCTCCGCAGCACGCTGGCGCACGCCCTCGGGATCGCCGTCGCCCCAGACCTTCGGGCCGACAATCGCCTGGTGGCGGAAGTCGATCGGGTTGTCGCAGACGGCCTGGCCCTTCAGGTGGTTGGAGATGGCCCAGACCTTGAGCCCGTTGCGCTCGAGGATGTCGAGCCGGTCCTGGATGTAGGCGTCGTCATCCCACCGCCACGCATCGAGGTGGTCGCCGGAAACGGTGATCTCCAGGCCGTCGTAGCCCCACTGGCCGGCGAGCTCGGCGACCTTCTCGAAGGGGAGATCGGCCCACTGGCCGGTGAACAGGGTGAAGTTGCGGGTCATTCAGGCTCCTTGGAAGGTGTGGCTAGTGCTGGTCGTGGGTGGCTGAGGGAACCTGCACGACGGCACTCTTGGCCGCCGCGCTCTCCTCGACGGCGGCGAGGACGCGCTGGATCTGCAGGCCGTCCTCGAAGGAGGGCCGGGGAGCCTCGCCCGTGCCGATGGAGGTGAGGAAGTCGCGCAGCTGGTGGGTGAAGGTGTGTTCCCAGCCGATGATGTGGCCCTGTGGCCACCACGCCTCGAGGTAGGGGTGCTTTGGCTCGGTGACGAGGATGCGGCGAAAGCCCTGTTCGGTGGCCGGGCCCGTGGCTTCCATGAACCACAGTTCGTTGAGGTTCTCGAGGTCGAAACGGAGAGCGCCGCGCTCGCCGAAGACCTCGATGCGCAGCCCGTTCTTCACTCCGGTGGCCAGGCGTGAGACCTCGACCGTGGCCACTGCACCACCCGACAGTTCGGCCGTGATCCAGGCGGCGTCGTCCACCGTCACGGGCTCAGGACCGTCAGGACCGGCTCGCTCCGTGACGAAGGTGCGCAAGCGGCCCGACACCTCCCTGATGTCCTCACCCGTGAGGAACTGCACCTGGTCCAGGGCATGGGAGGCGATGTCCCCGAGGGCGCCGGATCCGGCGGACTCCTTGCGCAGGCGCCATGTCATCGGTGACGCGGCATCCACGAGCCAATCCTGCAGGTAGGCGACACGCAGCTGGCGGATGGAGCCGAGCCGTCCGTCGGCGATGAGGTCCCTTGCATGGGTGAGGGCGGGCACCCGGCGGTAATTGAACCCCACCATCGACTGGACCCCGCGTTCCCGGGCCGCCAGGGCTGCGGTGACCATGTCGGTGCTCTCGGCGATGGTGTTCGCGAGCGGCTTCTCGACGAGCACGTGCTTGCCCGCCTTCAGTGCCTCGATGGCGATCTCGGCGTGCAGGTAGCCCGGAGTGCAGATGTCCACGATGTCGACGTCGTCGCGGTGGATCGCCTCCCGCCAGTCGGTGGCCGATTCCTCCCATCCGTAGCGCGTCGCAGCCTCCGCAGTGCGCTCGGCGTCGCGGCCCACGATCACGCGCCGTGTGGTGGCCGGAACATCGAAGTGGCTGCCGACCGCGCGCCAAGCTGCCGAGTGAGCCTTGCCCATGAAGGCGTAGCCGATCATGGCGACGCCCAGGGGCCGGTCGGCGCGACCGTCCGGTAACTGACCGGAAAGTGGGGATGTCATGGTGTTCTCCAGGGGTGAATGGTTGCGATAGGCGGGCCCGTACGCCGGCTACTTGACCGAGCCGGCGGACAGTCCCGCAACAAGGTGCCGTTGCACCAGCATGAAGCCGATGAGCACGGGAAGGGAAACGACGACGGATGCCGCCATCAGCTGGTTCCAGTAGACGTCCGTCTGGTTGGCGTAGGCCTGCAGGCCGATGGCGAGGGTCCGGGTGTCGTTGTTCGTGAGCACGGAGGCGAAGAGCACCTCACCCCATGCCGTGATGAACGAGTAGACGGCGACGGCGATGATGCCGGGCTTGGCGACGGGGATGACGACACGGATGAAGGCACCGGCACGGCTGGTGCCGTCGATCATCGCCGCTTCCTCGAGCTCCCGCGGGATGGAGGCGAAGTAGCCCGCCAGCATCCAGATGGCGAACGGCAGGGTGAAGGTCAGGTAGGTGATGACGAGTCCCGTGTAGGAGCCGTTGAGCTGCAGGCCCACGGTCCGCTGGATCTGCGTGAAGATCAGGAACAGGGGCAGCAGGAACAGGATGCCGGGGAACATCTGCGTGGAGAGGATCACCAGGCTGAACGAGCGCTGCCCGCGGAAGTTCAGGCGCGCCACGGCGTAGGCGGCCATGATCGCGATGACGACCGAGAAGAAGGTGGCGAGCGACGTGACGATCAGGCTGTTCTTGAAGTAGTGCGCCAGGGGCACCGTCCGCCAGATCTCGATGTAGGGCTCCACCGTGACGGTCGAGGGCAACCAGGTGAACAGCCCACGGACGTCCGAGAGCGGCTTGAAGCTCGTGACCACCACCACGTACAGGGGCAGGGCGACGAGGATGAAGAGGAAGGTCAGCCCGATACGCCGGAACCAGCGGAAACCTGGGGTCTCAATCAATGTCTTTTCCCTTCGGGAGGACCATGCGCACGTACACGATGGAAGCGATGAAGAGCAGGACGAGCAGCAGGGTGCTCATCGCCCCGCCGAGGCCGAAGTTCCAGTTCGAGAACGAGTGCTGGTAGATCAGCGGTGAGATGAGGCGCGCGGATTCCGGTGGCGCCGCGCCGAAGAGGACGAACGGCACGTTGAACTGGTTGAAGATCCACAGGCTCATCACGAGCAGCAGGACGCCGTTGGCCGGCCGGATCATCGGAAGCGTGATCAGGGTGAACTGCTTCCACAGGGAGGCGCCGTCGATCGCGGCCGCCTCGTAGACGTCCTTCGGGATGTTCTGCAGCGCGGCGAGGAGCATCAGGAACGCGAAGGGCCACATCTGCCACGCGGTCACGATCACGGTGACCCAGAACGCGTTCCCGCCCAGCAGCCAGAACGGCCGCTCGTCAAGGAGCCCGAGGTCGTCGACGAGGATCTTGTTGATCGCGCCGTCGCGCTGGCTGAACATGAACGCCCACGCGATCGTGGCCACGTAGCTGGGCAGGGCGTAGGGGATGAGGAAGAACGTGCGGAGGAAGCCGTTGCCGCGGAAGGACCCGTGCAGCAGCACGGCGGCCATCATGCCGAGCACCCACACGATGGCGAGCACGACGACGGTGAACACGAGGGTGCGCCCGAAGCTTGCGAGGAACTCCCCGCCGATCGGACCGTTGGGATCCAGCCCGGCGACGAAGTTGTCGAGGCCGACGAACGGCGCCTGCAGCCAGTTGCGGATGTTGAGCTGACTGAGCCCGAGGAAGGCGATGTACACGCCCAGGATCATCGGGACGATGTGGATCAGGAGCTCCATGACGACGGCTGGAGCGATCAGGATGTAGGCGAAGGGGGACTTCCGCTTTCGCCGGGCCGCGGGTGCGGGTTTCTGCGGTGCCCCGGGCTCGCTGCCTGCTGCGGGTGGCTTCTCGACCAGTTGTGACATGGGTGCTCCTCGGACTGCGCGGGGTCAGGGGCAGGTGCCCGGACGGACCGGGCACCTGCCTGAGGGGGTGTTACTGGGCGGCTGCCATCTGGCTGTTGGCGTCTTCGAGCGCCTTGCGGATGTCGGCTTCCGTCACGGTCCCCGTAGCCGCCTGGGCGAAGAGGTTCTTCATGGCCGTGCCGACAAGGGTCTCCATCTGGCCCTCCTGGCTGATCAGCGGCATCGGCTTGGCGTTGTTCTCGAGGATGCCCTGCTTCAGGGTGATCTCCTCGGACTGGAACGCCTCGTCCTCGTAGGCGGCCGTCAGGACGGGCAGGGCCGTGAACGCCTTGTTCAGGTAGACCTGCTCCTCGTCGCTCGTGAGGTGTGCCGCGAGCTGGAGAGCGCCCTCCTCGTTGTCCGTCTCGTTGAACACGCTCAGGTTGATGCCGGCGACGTGGCTCATCGTCGCTTCGTCGCCGGTGGCGTCCGGGTTGGTGAGCGGGACGGGAGCGGCGGCGAAGTTCTCGAAGCCACGGGCGTTCAGCGTCTTGGCCGGGGCCTGGTCGAAGAACATGGCGGCGTTGCCGGCTGCGAAGTCCTCGACCATCTGGCTGCCACCGGTGAACTCGGCGTTCGACGGCGAGACCACCTTGTCGGTCGCCATGAGGTCGATCCACTGCTTGACGCCGGCCACCTGCTCGTCGCTCGCGAACGTGGGTTTGCCGCTCTCGTCGAAGAGCGATCCGCCCGCCTGGAGCCCGCGGACGAACGCCTGGTGTGCGTTGTTGGAGATCGAACTGCCCGCGAGGGAGACACCCCACTGGTCGATCTCGCCGTCGCCATCGGTGTCGAGGGTGAGCTTCTTCGCGTCCTCCACGAATTCGTCCCAGGTCTCGGGGGGAGCCTCGATGCCGGCGGCCGCGAACATCTCGGTGTTGTAGTAGAGCGAGTAGCTGAGGCCGTACAGCGGGATGGAAGTGGGTGGTTCGCCTTCGGCGCCGCCAGTCGACCAGCTGCTCTGGATGAAGCGGTCCTGGCCGCCCACAGCCTCGAGCGCCTCGCCCTCGAAGGGCAGGAAGGCCCCGGTTTCCTGAAGGGTGGTGGCCCAGGTGTTGCCGATATTCAGGACATCCGGGCCCTCACCGCTGCTGACGGCGGTGAGGATGCGGTTGTAGAGATCGGTCCAGGGGATGACCTCGAGTTCCACCTCGATGCCGGTCTCCTCCGTGAAGCGCGCGAGTGATTCCTCGAGGACCTTGCGGTCGTCTTCGACGGTCGTGCCCTGGTTTGACGCCCAGTACGTGAGCGTGTCACCGGATGTCGCTTCCCCGGATCCTGAGCCGCAGGCAGCGAGGGTGGTCATCCCCAGCCCCAGTACGGCGACGGTGGACAGGGCCTTGACGGGTATTTTCACGGTTCATCTCTCCTTTGAGTAACTGCGAGCAAGCCGGTCCGGGCCCTCGGAACATGCGGTGCGAGCGATGCAGGAAGCCTGCCGAAGAGGCCCAGTGTGAGCTGGTTCACTCAACCTAAAGCCACTTCTGCCGATCGTCAATCAAAAGTGTCCATGTTTTCGGCTAGTTCTGATGACCTGATGAGAAGAAGCTCTGCAGTCAACAAGCGGAAGCAGGAGAATCCATGGCACAAGACGTGTTTTACTGATCGAATGTTGAACGTTCATGCGACGTCGGGCTCCGATGTGGTCTCCCCGCGTCAGGGCCTTGCCGCGGGTCCCGGCGTCAGCGATATCTTCCAGTTGCTCCGGGACGGACGCCCCCGCACCCGGGCGGAGCTCGCCGAGGTGTCCGGCCTCGCCCGGTCCACCGTTGCTGCCCGCATCGATACGCTCATGGCCCTCGGCCTCGTGGCACCCTACGGCGGTGCGGCGTCGACGGGTGGCCGCCGCCCGTCGCTCTTCGCGCTGAATCCGGCGGCGCGCGTGGTGGCCGGAGCGGATTTCGGGGCAACCCATGCGCTGGTCACCCTCACGGACCTCAGCGGCACGGAGCTCGCCGTAGAGCGTGAGGACCTTTCCATCGCTGCCGGACCCGACGCCGTCGTCACCTGGCTCGCCGGAGCCGTGCGCCGGCTGCTCGCAGCCGCCGGCCGCCGGCCGGAAGACCTGGCGGCCATCGGCATCGGCCTGCCCGGTCCCGTCGAGCACGAGACCGGACGTCCGATCAATCCGCCGATCATGCCCGGCTGGGACCGCGTGGACGTACCGGCACTCGTCCAGCGGCACATCGACGTTCCAGTCCTCGTGGACAACGATGTCAACATCATGGCACTCGGCGAGCGCACAGTGAGCTGGCCGGACGTGGACGACCTCATGTTCGTGAAGGTCGCCACGGGCATCGGCGCCGGTCTGATCTCCGGAGGCGTCCTGCAGCGGGGGGCGCAGGGGACTGCCGGCGACCTCGGTCACGTCCGGGTTCCCCGGGGCGGTGACGCGACGTGCCGCTGCGGCAACACGGGGTGCCTCGAGGCCCTGGCGGGTGGCCCGGCTCTCGCCGAGGCACTCAACCGCCTCACGGGATCCATGCTCGAGGGCAGCAGCGACGTCATCGCCCTCGTACGTTCGGGGGATCTCTCCGCCATCAAGGTGCTGCGTCAGGCCGGCCGGGACATCGGCGATGTGATCGCGATGTGCGTGAACCTGATCAATCCGTCCGTCGTCGTCATCGGCGGAAGCCTGGCGCAGGCGGGCGAGCACCTCCTCGCCGGCATTCGCGAGGTCGTGTACACGCGGTCATTGCCGCTGGCCACCGAGCACCTGCGAATCGTGCCCTCCCTGTCGGGCGAGCGAGCCGGTGTCGCAGGGGCCTCGGCCATGGCCGTGGCCCATGTCCTCTCGCCGGAGGCGATTGACGCAGCCAGCGCTCGCCTCGCGGGCTGACGCGAGCACTCCTGATCGAGCGGTGACGGGGGTGCCCACCACGCTCGATAGACTGGCCGCATGACCGCCGAGACCCCCTCCATGACCACCGACCGCTCCCGGCTCCTCGAGCTCATCAGGGAACTCGCCGTGGTGCACGAGCGCGTCACGCTCTCGAGCGGCGTCGAGGCCGACTACTACATCGACCTCCGGCGCATCACGCTGCACCACGAGGCCTCGGTCCTCGTGGGGCGCGTCATGCTCCAGCTGCTCGACGACGCCGGTATCGCCTTCGAAGCGGCCGGGGGGCTCACCATGGGCGCAGACCCCGTTGGAACCGCCGTGATGCATGCGGCAGCGCAGTCCGGGCGCCCGATCGACGCGTTCGTGGTGCGCAAGACCCAGAAGACGCACGGCATGGGCCGCCAGGTCGAGGGGCCCGATGTGTCCGGCCGTCCCGTGGTCGTGCTCGAGGACACCTCGACCACGGGCGGTTCTGCGCTGACCGCCGTCGAGGGAGTACGCCGCGCCGGTGGCGACGTGCAGGCCGTCGCCGTGATCGTGGACCGGAGCACGGGGTCCAAGGAGCGCATCGAGTCCGAGGCCGGAGTTCCCTACCTCTTCGCCTTCGGCAAGGACGAGCTGGGCCTCGCCTGACGGATACTGCCGGCGGGGGACTCGGTACGGGGCAGCGCGTGGAACACGACGGCGCCCGGGACCTCCAGCGGGCGCGCGATTTTCGCGAATCGTCCCGCCGGTCCTTCCTGATCGGCTCCGCCGCCGCGGCGGTGATCGCTGCGGACCTCTCGTTCACGCGTGTCATCCAGTCCCAGCGGGACCAGACGCGCCTCCTCCCGCTCGACGACGACCGCGCCCGGGCGCAGTTCCCGAACGACCGCTGGGTCCTCTTCCCGGGGTACAAGACCAGCTGGGAGGAGGGCCTGTGGATCCTCAACTCGCTGCGCCCGGCCCTGTCCCGGCGTGCGCAGATGGCGGTCATGGGGTACTCCAACCGCGGGCTGGACATCAACAACGTCGTCGCGGCGATGAACCGCTACGTGGACAACTTCCGGCTCGAGAAGCTCTACTTCTACGGCCACAGCTTCGGCGGCATGGTGGCGATCGAGGTGGCCGCCCGCCTGCGGGACCGCGGTATCCCGGTGGAACTCGTGGTGCTCGACTCCTCCCCGTCCAGCCGCTTCGACGTCCAGGACCAGCGCATGTTCGACGGCGTGGTGCTGCTCTACGAAGCCGGGGTGCGCGTCCCGATCAGCGTGCGGGGCACGTACGAACTCGGTGAGCGGATCGTGCACAAGAACGAGCGCACGTGGAGCCAGATCGTGGACCAGACGCTCGAGCAGCTCTCACCCCTGGCGCCGAGCAGCGAACTCATCCAGTCGGAATCCTCGTACATCTACCACTTCGACCTCACGCGGTTCCGGCTCTCCCTCGGCGACACGAAGGTGGTCTTCGCCGGGAACCCGGGTGACGGCGTCGTCGACTACCCCAGGGCCCGCGCCGGCTGGGCACTCGGACTGCCCGACAACGTGGTCTCGGTGGACTATGTGACGGAGGGCGCGCTGCCCGCACACGCCAGCCCGCAGTGGAACCCGGGGATCTACCAGGGCATCCTCACCACGGTGCAGCGGGAGTACGTCCCGGTGGCGCGCGGAGGCGGCTGGAAGCGCTACACCTAGACCTGGTCGATCAGGTCCGCCACGGAATCGCAGATCTGGGCAGGACGGAACGGGTAGGCGTCGATGTCCTCCGGCTGCGTGATGCCGCTCAACACCAGGACGGTGTGCAGGCCCGCTTCCATGCCCGCGATGATGTCGGTGTCCATGCGGTCGCCGATCATCGCGGTGGTCTCGGAGTGCGCGTCGATCTGGTTCATGGCCGAGCGGAACATCATGGGGTTCGGCTTGCCCACGATGTAGGGGTCGCGGCTGGTCGCGGCCGTGATCATGGCGGCGATGGCGCCCGTCGCGGGCAGCGGACCCTCCTTCGAGGGCCCTGTGACATCGGGGTTGGTGGCGATGAAGCGGGCGCCGTCGAGGATCAGGCGGACGGCCTTGGTGATCGCCTCGAAGGAGTACGTGCGGGTCTCGCCGAGCACCACGTAGTCGGGATTCGTGTCGGTGAGGACGAAGCCGGCCTCGTGCAGCGCCGTCGTCAGGCCGGCCTCGCCGATCACGTAGGCCCGCCCTCCGGGGAGCTGGTCCCGCAGGAACTGCGCCGTGGCCAGGGCCGACGTCCAGAGGTTCTCCTCGGGGATCTCCAGCCCGGATGCCTTCAGGCGTGCCGCGAGGTCACGCGGTGTGTAGATGGAGTTGTTCGTCAGGACGAGGAACCGCCTGGAGGTGGCCACCCACCTCTCGATCAGCTCGGCCGCTCCGGGGATGGCCTGGTTCTCGTGCACCAGCACACCGTCCATGTCGGTGAGCCAGCACTCGATGTGTTCGTTCTCGCGCATGGGAATCCTTCCAGCGGTGACGTGCGGGACCTGCCGGTGCCAGTCTTCCACCTTTGGCGCCGTCTACGCTTGGACGGTGAAAGAACCCCTGCCGGAGCCCACTGACACTGCCGACGCCGCGGACGGGACGGTCGGGAGCCCTGCCGTCGGGGTCGGCCCGTGGGAGGGCGAATGGCCCGACGGCGACCACTGGGACCGCGAGCTGCTGACGGCCGGCGACACCCGGAACGTCGTCGACGCGTACCGCTACTGGACGCACGAGGCGATCGTGGCGGATCTCGACGAGCGCCGCCATGGTTTCCACGTGGCGATCGAGAACTGGCAGCACGACCTCAACATCGGCTCGGTGGTCCGCACGGCGAACGCGTTCCTCGCCAAGGAGGTCCACATCATCGGGCGACGGCGCTGGAACCGTCGCGGTGCCATGGTCACCGACCGCTACCAGCACGTCCGCCACCACCCCACCGTGGCGGACTTCACCGCGTGGGCAGCAGCCGAAGGGCTGGCCGTGATCGGGATCGACAACTTCCCCGACTCCGTGCCGCTCGAGACGTACGACCTCCCCGAGCGATGCGTGCTCGTGTTCGGCCAGGAGGGGCCCGGCCTCACCGCCGAGGTCCACGAGGCCGCGGAGGCCACGCTCTCCATCGCGCAGTTCGGCTCCACGCGCTCGATCAACGCCTCCGCGGCTGCGGCGATCGCCATGCACGGCTGGGTGCGGCGGCACGTGTTCGGGCAGCACGCCTGACGCAGTCGACATCCCCTGCGTCCGGCAGGTGCGATCGCTAGGATGAAGCACAGCACTTCCCACCACTAAGGAGTCCTCAGTATGCCTATTGCAACCCCTGATGTTTACGCCGAGATGATCGACCGCGCGAAGGCGGGCGGCTTCGCATTCCCGGCTGTGAACGTGACCTCCTCCCAGACCCTCAACGCAGCGATGCGAGGGTTTGCCGAGGCGGGATCGGACGGCATCGTGCAGGTCTCCACGGGCGGCGCCGCCTACTGGTCCGGCGCCAGCGTCAAGGACATGGTTGCCGGTTCGCTCGGTTTCGCGGCTTTCGCCAAGGAGGTGGCGAAGAAGTACGACGTCAACATCGCGCTGCACACCGACCACTGCCCCAAGGACAAGCTCGACGACTTCGTGCTGCCCCTGCTCGCGGCGTCGGAGGAGGCCGTGAAGAACGGCCGCGACCCCATCTTCAACTCGCACATGTGGGACGGCTCGGCCGAGACCCTCGAGGAGAACCTCCGGATCGCCCGCGAGATCCTGCCCCGCGCCGCTGCGGCGAAGATCATCCTCGAGGTCGAGATCGGCACCGTCGGCGGCGAGGAGGACGGCGTCGAGAACGCCATCAACGACAAGCTCTACACCACGGTCGAGGACGCCCTGGCGACCATCGACGCGCTCGGTGCCGGCGAGCACGGCCGTTACATCACGGCGCTGACCTTCGGCAACGTGCACGGCGTCTACAAGCCCGGCGGCGTCAAGCTGCGCCCCGAGATCCTCAAGGAGATCCAGGACCAGGTGGGCCAGAAGATCGGCAAGGACAAGCCGTTCGACCTCGTGTTCCACGGCGGGTCCGGTTCCTCCGACCAGGAGATCGCCGACGCCGTCTCCTACGGCGTCATCAAGATGAACATCGACACCGACACCCAGTACGCCTTCACGCGCCCGGTCGTCGACCACATGTTCCGCAACTACGACGGCGTCCTGAAGGTCGACGGCGAGGTCGGCAACAAGAAGACCTACGATCCCCGGGTCTGGGGCGCCTCCGCCGAGGCAGGCCTCTCCGCCCGCGTCGTCGAGGCCGCAGCGTCCCTCGGATCCGCCGGGAAGAAGCTCTAGTGTCCGACGAGTTCCGGAAGAATTTGCTGGGCCCGGAGCCCACACTGCTGCCGGAGGAGCCCGACGTCGTCGGACGCCTCGCGGCGGGCGACGAAGCCGTGGACCTGGCGGCGAAGCACCCCACGTCGTCGCTCGTCTGGGCCATCCTCGCGGACGAGGCATACGCCGAGGGCCGCACGATCGAGTCCTACGCCTATGCGCGCACGGGCTACCACCGCGGCTTGGACGCGCTGCGCCGCAGCGGCTGGCGCGGCACCGGCCCCATCCCGTATTCGCACGAGCCGAACCGCGGCTTCCTGCGCTCGCTCTACGCGCTGGGCAGGGCAGCCGCATCCATCGGCGAGATCGAGGAGGCCGAGCGCATCGCGGTCTTCCTCCGGGAGTCGGATCCGGAGGCCAGCGCACAGCTCGCAGGCTGACGGACGTCCTGCATCGCAGGACGCCGACCAGCAGGAATGACGGGTCCGCCTCGGCGGGCCCGTCATTCCTGTTCGGGGACGCCTTCGGCCCCCCGCCCCGCGCCGGAATGGTGCCGGCGGTACTTGTTGTGACAGTTGATAAACAAGTAGTCCACTTCCTTGTGCAGTTGTTACGAACGCGGCCAGAGTTAAAAGCTCCACGAATCGTGGTGAGGCGAACGGAAGCGGTGCTCGAAATGTCCACAAGCGTGAGTACGGGTCAGTTGTACACGGTTGCCGAGGTGGCCGCGATGATGCGGGTCTCGAAGATGACGGTCTACCGGCTGGTGCAGTCGGGAAGTATCAACAGCATCAGGTTCGGGCGGTCCTACCGCGTCCCCCAGGGGGCGGTCCGGGAGTACCTCGACGCGACGAACCCCGGGTCCGACTACTCGATCTGATGCCAGCACGGCCCGCACAGGTTCCGCGCTAGTCACGGCTTCCATCGATACCCTGGCGCTTGGTATCGATTAGCGATAGCTTTGTACTGGATATCAGTAGAAGGAGCTGTCATGGGAAGAATAACCGTCCTCGCGCTGAGGGTCGTGCTGTGCATGATGTTCGCGGGCGCCGTGTTCATCCAGGTGGTGATGCTCTCGCTCCTGGGCATCGACCTCGACCGCGCGGATCCCGACGTCGCCCTGATCAGGACGCCGCTCGTCGTGCTGACCGTGCTCGGTATCCTCGCCCTCCAGGTGGCCGCGGTGTGCGTCTGGGGGCTGTTGACCATGGCCCGGCGCAGGACGGTGTTCTCCGCGGGCGCCTTCCGGCTGGTCAACATCGTGATCGGCGCCTTCGCGGCCGCGAGCCTGCTCACCGTGAGCCTCGGGATCGCCCTGGCGCCGGGGGAGGCCGTGGCGCCCGGCGTCGTGCTGCTCCTCGGAGGAGTGGCCGTGATGATCGCGGCGGTGGCGCTGATCGTGCTCGTGCTGCGCGCACTGCTCCGGCAGGCCGTCGACCGCGACGCCGAGGCGCGCCTGCTGCGCACCGAACTCGACGAGGTGATCTGATGCCGATCATCGTGCGTATCGACGTCGAACTCGCGAAGCGCAAGATGAGCGTCGGGGACTTCGCGGAGCGGATCGGCCTGACGCCCGCGAATGTGGCGGTGCTCAAGAACGGACGCGCGAAGGCGGTCCGCTTCAGCACGCTCGAGGCGATGTGCCGGGTGCTCGGCTGCCAGCCGGGCGACCTGCTGGAGTGGGTCGACGACGAGGGGCTGGAGGACGGGGTGGCGGAAGCGCGGGCCGAGGGCGGCGTATGAGGAACCTCGGGAAGTTCTTCCCCCCGGCTCCCGGGCCGGGCGCTCCGGGGGATCCCGGGATCTTCGGGCCGGATTCCGCGGCCTGGCGGATCGGCCGCGAACGGGCCATCCTGGCGGGAGGGCCTGCGGCACTCCTGCTGCAGGTGGCCCATCCGCTCGTGGCCGAGGGCGTGAGGGCCCACAGCGACTTCGCCCATGATCCCCTGCAGCGACTGCGGGGAACGCTCGACGCCGTCCTGACGGTCTCCTTCGGGGACCAGGCGCAGGTGCGTGCCGCCGCCGGGTACGTGGCGCGCAGGCACCGCCCCGTACGGGGCACCCTTCCTGGCGCCAGTGCCTCGATGCCGGCCGGGACGCCCTACAGCGCCACCGATCCGGACCTGGCCCTGTGGGTGTTCTCGACCCTCGTCTGGGCCGCCCTCGAGGTGACCGACGCCTTCCTCCGGCCTGTCTGCACCGCGGAGCGGGACGAGTACTACCGGGACATGACCCGGATGGCACATCTCTTCGGCGTCCCGCCTGCACTCCTTCCCGCCGATTACGCGGGGCTCTCGCACTACGTGGACCAGCAGGTGCGCGGGACGCTCGACGTCGGAGGAGCGGGGCGGCTGATCGCCCGGCAGATCCTCGCCCCGGACCCGCCGATCGTCGCGCGCCCGCTCCGGCCGCTGCCGTCCCTGCTCGCCGCGGGCATCCTCCCGCCGGTGCTGCGCGAGGCCTACGGGCTTCCCTGGCGGCGTCGCGAACGGGTCACCTTCGCGGTGATCCGGAGGCTGGCGCGCCGTGCCGCGCCGCTCCTGCCGGGGCGCATCCGGTACTGGCCGCACTACGCTGTGGCCCGTCGTCGTGTGCCGGGGCGCGCAGGTGCCCTGCGGTAGCGGGCGGCCGTCCTCGACCGGGCACTCTACCGCTCGGGGCGCCGGATGCTCGTGGTGACCGAGACCAGCTGCGGGCGCGGTGGTGCGGAGCTGAAACCGAACCGGACGGGCGGGCTCACGGGGGCGAGGGCTCCGAGGTCGGCGCCGTGCCAGACCGCCGTCGCGCCGGTGATGGCCCGGGCGGACGTGGCGCCGTAGTACTCGGTGCGGCCGTGTCCTGCGGATCCGGCGGTCGCCACGCCCTTCACCAGCAGGCGTGCCACCGGGTTGATGAGCGCGAGCCATCGGGGGTGCGTGGCCAGGCGCGGCGGCACGAGACCGAGCAGGCGCCCGAGCGGGGTCACGCCTCCGATCCCCGCCCGGACCCGCAGGTCGTCGGCCTCCACCACGAGCCGATCCACCGTCAGCGTGCAGCTGACGGGCGTGAGGACGACGTCGTCGAACGTGTACGTCGCGCCGACGTACTCCGCGATCTCCTGGCCGGGCGCGAGCAGCGTCCGCCGGCCTGCCGCGTCCTCGATCATGACGTCGGTGAACGCGCCGAAGGGCGAGGTGTCCCACCGGCCGATCACGAGCCGGGTACCCGACGCGGTGCCGATCCCGGCGATATGTCCTTCGAAGCGGTCCATGCCCCCATTGTCCACGGCGGCAGGGAGGGCTCCCCGGCTCGGCCGGGCGGAACCGTCACTCCGGGCCTTTTTCGACGCCCCCGGAGCGGCTCCGCTAAACTCGGACGGTAAGAGCCCCAGTGGTCGCGCGCAGCGTTCGGCCGGTTGGGGCGTTCTGATGCACGGCGCACTTTCCGCGGTTGCGCGGGGGGGAACCCGTACCGAATGGGGGAGGATCCCATGCCAGCAATCGTCATTGTCGGAGCCCAGTGGGGCGACGAGGGTAAGGGCAAGGCCACTGACCTGCTGGGCGGCCGGGTCGACTTCGTCGTGAAGCCCAACGGTGGCAACAACGCCGGGCACACCGTCGTCGTCGGCGGTGAGAAGTACGAGCTGAAGCTCCTTCCGGCCGGCATCCTCAGCCCCAACGCTGTCCCGATCATCGGCAACGGCTGCGTGATCAACCTCGAGGCGCTCTTCGAGGAGATCGACGGGCTCGAGGCCCGCGGCGCCGACACCTCGAAGCTGCGTGTCTCCGCCAACGCCCACCTCGTGGCTCCCTATCACCAGGTCCTGGACAAGGTCACCGAGCGCTTCCTCGGCAAGCGCGCCATCGGCACCACGGGCCGCGGTATCGGCCCGGCCTACATGGACAAGGTGGCTCGCCTCGGCCTGCGCGTCCAGGACGTCTTCGACGAGTCGATCCTGCGCCAGAAGGTGGAGGGCTCCCTCAAGCAGAAGAACGAACTGCTGGTCAAGGTCTACAACCGGCGCAACGTCGAGGTCGAGGAGGTCGTCTCGTACTTCCTCTCCTTCGCCGAACGGCTGCGGCCCCTCGTCATCGACTCCACGTTCGTGCTCAACGAGGCGCTCGACGCCGGCAAGGTGGTCCTCATGGAGGGCGGCCAGGCGACCTTCCTCGACGTCGACCACGGCACGTACCCGTTCGTGACGTCGTCGAACCCGACGGCGGGCGGCGCCTCCGTGGGCTCGGGCATCGGGCCCACGCGCATCTCCCGCTCGATCGGCATCATCAAGGCCTACACCACGCGCGTCGGCGCCGGGCCGTTCCCCACGGAGCTCTTCGACGAGATGGGCCTCTACCTGCAGAAGACCGGCGGTGAGTTCGGTGTCAACACCGGCCGCCCGCGCCGGTGCGGCTGGTACGACGCCGTCCTGGCGCGCCACGCCTCGCGCGTCAACGGCTTCACCGACTACTTCGTCACCAAGCTCGACGTCCTCACGGGTATCGAGAGCATCCCCGTGTGCGTGGCGTACGACGTCGACGGCGTGCGGCACGACGAGATGCCCATGACCCAGACCGAGTTCCACCACGCCAAGCCGATCTTCGAGTACTTCGACGGCTGGACCGAGGACATCACGGGTGCCCGGACCATCGAGGACCTCCCGGACAACGCGCAGACCTACGTCCGGGCGCTCGAGAAGATGTCCGGCACCCGGTTCTCCGCCATCGGCGTGGGTCCGGACCGCGACCAGACCATCGTGGTCAACGACCTCATCGGGGCCTGAGGCCCGTCCGGCGCCCGGATCCGGTCCCCGCGCGGGAGGTTGCCGCTACCAGCCCCAGGTTCCTGCGCCGCCCTTGAACGGGCCGACGATCGCGGCGGTGATCCAGCCGCCGTAGAAGTCGCCCTCCTGGGACCGGACCCGCTCGCCGTCGACGGTGCACTCGTCCATCCGCGAGGGATAGATCGCGACGCGGCCGGCCAGGTCCTCGTACCCGGCCACCGGAGTGGGGTAGGTCCAGGCGCCACGAGGACTGAGCGCGGAGCCGGCGACGACGTCGAAGTAGCTCGCGGCGCCCTTGAACTCGCAGTGCGTGGTGCCCTCGACCGGGCGCAGGACCCCGGGGGTGAAGTCCGGGATGGGCAGGTAGTAGACCGGTGGGTGGCTCGTCTCGAGCACGCGGACCGCCCGGTTCGTGCTCGCGACGAGCTGCCCGCCGAAGCGCACCTCGATCGTCGCCGGGGTGCTCTCGACGCGCGGCGGCCTCGGGTAGTCCCACACCGACTCCTGGCCGGGGCCCGGCTCCACGCGCTCGCCCTTTCTCGGATTCCTCATGCGACAAAGGCTACTCCGGCGTGCTGGGCGGGAGTCTGTAGGCTTGAAGCAAGGCACGGCACACGCGAGGGGGGCATCATGAAGGTCAGCGTTGGTCAGTTCAGGCCGGGTGGGGACGCCCCGGCAAACCTCGCCGTCATGCGGGAGCTCGCGGCCGACGCCGGTGCGGACGGCTCGGAGCTGATCGTCTTCCCCGAGGAATCGATGTTCGCCATCGGCAAGGTCGAGGGCCCGCTGCAGGAGGCCGTGCAGGCCAACTGGACCTCCTTCGTGCAGCAGCTGTCGTTCATCGCGGCCGAGCACTCGATCGCGATCGTCGCCGGCGGATACGAGCCCAGCGGCGAGGAGCGGCCCTTCAACACCCTCGTGCTCATCGACGCCACCGGGCGCATCGTGGACACGTACCGCAAGCTGCACCTGTACGACGCCTTCAGCTACTCCGAGTCCGCCAACATCAAGCCGGGCGACGGCGGCATCAAGGTCGCCCAGCTCGGAGACGTCCGGGTGGGGCTCATGACCTGCTACGACGTCCGCTTCCCCGAGCAGGCGCGCGCCCTCGCCGACGCGGGGGCGGACCTCATCTGCGTTCCCGCCTCCTGGTTCAAGGGCGAGCACAAGATCGAGCACTGGGAGACGCTGCTCAAGGCACGGGCCATCGAGAACACCCTCTGGGTGGCAGCGGCCGGAACCTCCAGCAGCCACACGATCGGCCATTCCGCCATCATCGACCCCATGGGCGTCCCGCAGGTGCATCTCGAGGACGAGGAGCGGGGGGTCGTCACCACGGACGTGACGCGCCGGAGGGTCGACGACGTCCGCGAGTTCCTGCCGGTGCTCCGGAACCGGCGCTTCGCGCGGAACGACACCATTGTCGACTCCCACTGACGCCGGCTCCGCCCGCGCCTCCCCGCCGGTGGAGCGGCCCGCCGAACCGGGGCGGGCGCCGAATATCCGCGACGTCGCTCGGCGGGCGGGCGTCTCGCACCAAACCGTCTCCCGCGTGCTCAACGGTCACCCGAGCCTGCGGGCCGAGACGCGCGACCGCGTCCTGGCCGCGATGGACGAGCTGAGCTTCCGTCCGAACCGGGCCGC
This sequence comes from Arthrobacter sp. NPDC092385, assembly GCF_044755105.1. NCBI lineage: Bacteria > Bacillati > Actinomycetota > Actinomycetes > Micrococcales > Micrococcaceae > Arthrobacter > Arthrobacter sp. NPDC092385. Next base: position 96,537 of record NZ_JBIVQL010000009.1, on the reverse strand, counting down.
CCGTGCGCTCGTGACGAGCCGGTCCACCATGATCGGCGTGCTCGTCAGCAAGGGCTTCGAGTACGGGCCCGCCGCCAGCCTGCAGGCCATCGACAGCGCGGCGCGCGAGGCCGGTTACGCCGTCGACGTCGCGCACCTCGACGACGTGGACGCGGATTCGATCCGCTCCGCCCTCGACCGCCTGCTGGCCCACGGCGTGGACGGGCTCATCATCCTCGCGCCGCAGACGCAGACGCTCGGGGAGATCGAGCACCTGTCCATCACGCTGCCGTTCGTGACGGTCCACTCCGCGCGCGCCCACGACGACCACCGCCTGTCCGTGGACCAGTCGGGCGGGGCGGCACTCGCCACCCGGCACCTGCTCGAGCTGGGGCACCGGAGGATCGTGCACGTCGCGGGCCCGGACGGGTGGTTCGAGACGGAAGCGCGCGTGCGCGGGTACCGCAGCGAGATGGAGGCCTGGGGCCGGGTGCCGGAGAACCTGCTCTCGGGTGACTGGACGGCGGAGTCGGGGTACCTTGCCGGAGCGCGCATCATGGCGGACGCGGGCATCACCGCGGTCTTCTCCTCGAACGACCAGATGGCGCTCGGGCTGCTCCATGCCTTCCGCGAGGGCGGCCGCCGCGTCCCCGAGGACATCAGTGTCGTCGGGTTCGACGACGTCCCCGAGTCCGCCTACTACTGGCCGCCGCTGACCACCGTGCGCCAGGATTTCCCCGAGCTCGGCAGGCGCTGCGTGGCGCGGCTGCTCGGGCTCATCGGCGATGCGGGGCCGGGTCCGACGGCGGGGAGCGCGGGTGCAGGGGGCGCGACGCCCGACGTCGTCCCGGAACTCGTCGTCCGCGCATCGACGGCGGCGCCCGCGGGCTGATACCCGCCCGTTACCCGCTGCTCATTGACAGCCCCCACCGGCACACGCCTACACTGGTGATCGCTCATGTGAACGGTCACATGGCGTCCGAACAGCCGATCCACCCGAGTACTGCGCAGCGGTCTCGAGAAGAACAAAGAGGTCCTTCCCTTGAGTGACTCCACCCCGGGCTCATCCGCCTACGTCATCGGCGTCGACTACGGCACCCTGTCGGGCCGCGCCGTCGTCGTCCGTGTCTCCGACGGCGCCGAACTCGGCGCCTCGACGCTCGAGTACCCGCACGCCGTCATGGATTCGACGCTCGCGGCCACCGGGGAGCAGCTCCCGCCCGAGTGGGCCCTGCAGGTGCCGTCCGACTACGTCGACGTCCTCCGCGCCGCCGTACCGGCGGCCGTGAAGGAGGCGGGGATCGACCCGCAGGACGTCATCGGCATCGCCACCGACTTCACCGCCTGCACCATGGTGCCCACCCTCGCGGACGGCACGCCGCTGAACGAGGTGCCCGGCTACGAAGGCCGCCCGCACGCCTACGTGAAGCTGTGGAAGCACCACGCCGCCCAGGGCCAGGCCAACCGCATCAACGACCTCGCGGCCGAACGCGGGGAGGCCTGGCTGCCCCGGTACGGCGGCCTCATCTCGAGCGAATGGGAGTTCGCCAAGGGGCTGCAGCTGCTCGAGGAGGACCGGGAGCTCTACGACCTCATGGACCACTGGGTGGAGGCTGCCGACTGGATCGTCTGGCAGCTCACGGGGCAGTACGTGCGCAACGCCTGCACCGCCGGATACAAGGGCATCTACCAGGACGGCGCCTACCCGTCGGACGACTTCCTCGCGGCCCTCAACCCGGACTTCGCCGGGTTCGCCCGCGAGAAGGTGGAGCACACCATCGGGGCCCTCGCCTCGAAGGCGGGCTCGCTCTCCGAGGAGGCAGCCGCCTGGACCGGGTTGCCCGCGGGCATCGCCGTCGCCGTCGGCAACGTGGACGCGCACGTCACCGCCCCCGCCGCCCAAGCCACCGACCCGGGCCAGATGGTGGCCATCATGGGAACCTCGACCTGCCACGTCATGAACTCGGACCGGCTGAGCGAGGTGCCCGGCATGTGCGGCGTCGTGGACGGGGGCATCGTCGAGGGCTTCTACGGCTACGAGGCCGGCCAGTCCGGCGTCGGCGACATCTTCGCGTGGTTCGTGGCCAACCAGGTGCCGGGCGAGATCAAGGACGCCGCCACCGCGCAGGGCTTGAGCGTGCACGAGTACCTGACGGAACAGGCGCAGTCCGAGCCCGTCGGGGCGCACGGCCTGGTGGCCCTCGACTGGCACTCCGGCAACCGCTCGGTCCTCGTGGACCACGAACTCTCCGGCACCATCGTGGGCCTGACACTCGCCACGAAGCCCCACGAGGTCTACCGCGCGCTGCTCGAATCGACGGCGTTCGGCACCCGGAAGATCGTCGAGACCTTCAACGCCTCCGGCGTGCCCGTCACGGAGTTCGTGGCCGCGGGCGGACTCATCCGCAACCCGTTCCTCATGCAGGTCTACGCCGACGTGCTGAACATGCCCCTCTCGGTCATCGGCAGTTCCCAGGGGCCCGCCCTCGGCTCGGCGATCCACGCCGCCGTGGCGGCCGGCGCCTACGAGGACATCCACGCCGCAGCCGCCGCCATGGGCCACCTCAACCGTGCCGCCTACACACCGGACCCGGAGCGCGCCGCCGCCTACGACGCCCTGTACCGCGAGTACACCGAACTGCACGACTACTTCGGCCGAGGCACCAACGACGTCATGCACCGGCTCAAGGCCCTGCGCCGCGCGGCCCGCACCCCGCAGGCGGTGTCGGCATGAGTGCTGCAACTCCAGGCTCCTTCAGCCCCGAGGTCGAGGCCGCCATCAGCGCCGTCCGGAAGGACGTCGCCGCCCTGCACGCCGAACTCGTGCGGTACGGGCTCGTCATCTGGACGGGAGGCAACGTCTCCGGACGCGTGCCCGGAGCGGACCTCTTCGTCATCAAGCCCTCCGGCGTCAGTTACGACGAGCTGACGCCGGAGAACCAGATCCTGTGCGACCTCGACGGCAACGTCATCGAGGGCACGCCCGGATCGGAGCGGTCCCCGTCGAGCGACACCGCGGCGCACGCCTACGTGTACCGCAACATGCCCGACGTCGGCGGCGTGGTGCACACGCACTCCACCTACGCCGTCGCCTGGGCCGCGCGCGGGGAGCCCATCCCGTGCGTCATCACGGCCATGGCCGACGAGTTCGGCGGCGAGATCCCGGTGGGTCCGTTCGCGATCATCGGTGACGACTCGATCGGCCGCGGCATCGTCGAGACGCTGACCGGCCACCGCTCCCGCGGCGTGCTGATGAAGAGCCACGGCCCCTTCACGATCGGCAAGGACGCGAAGGACGCCGTCAAGGCCGCCGTCATGCTCGAGGACGTCGCCCGCACCGTCCACATCTCCCGACAGCTCGGAGCGCCCGCAGGCATCCAGCCCGAGCACATCGACTCACTCTTCGACCGCTACCAGAACGTGTACGGTCAGCCCTCGACCCCAGGAGCCCACGCATGAGCCCCCTCAGCACGACCCTCGACACCTACGAAGTCTGGTTCCTCACCGGCAGCCAGGACCTCTACGGCGAGGAGACGCTCCAGCAGGTCGCCGAGCAGTCCCAGGAGATCGTCCGGATCCTCGGCGACGCCGGGCTGCCCGTGAAGGTGGTCTGGAAGCCGACGCTCAAGGATTCCACGTCGATCCGGCGCATGGCCCTCGAGGTCAACGCCGCGGACAACGCGATCGGCGTGATCGCCTGGATGCACACGTTCAGCCCCGCGAAGATGTGGATCGCCGGCCTCGATGCGCTCCGCAAGCCCCTGCTGCACCTGCACACGCAGATCAACGTGGCGCTGCCGTGGGGCGAGATCGACTTCGACTTCATGAACCTCAACCAGGCCGCCCACGGCGACCGCGAGTTCGGCTACATCCAGTCGCGCCTCGGAGTGCCGCGCAAGACCGTGGTGGGGCACGTCTCGAGCCCCGAGGTGTGCGCCAAGGTCGCGTCCTGGCAGCGGGCCGCTGCGGGCTGGGCCGCCGTGCACGAGCTCAAGGTCGCACGATTCGGTGACAACATGCGCAACGTCGCCGTCACCGAGGGCGACAAGACGGAGGCCGAGCTGCGCTTCGGCGTCTCGATCAACACCTGGGGTGTCAACGACCTCGTGGCCGCAGTAGAGGCACAGTCCGAGAGCGACGTCGACGCGCTCGTGGCCGAGTACGAGCAGACCTACGACGTCGTACCGGAACTCCGCCGCGGCGGCGAACGGCACGAATCCCTGCGCTACGGCGCCCGCCAGGAACTGGGGCTGCTGTCCTTCCTCGAGGAGGGCGGCTTCGGCGCCTTCACCACCAACTTCGAGGACCTCGGCGCGCTGCGGCAGCTGCCCGGACTCGCCGTCCAGCGGCTCATGGCCCGCGGCTACGGGTTCGGCGCAGAGGGCGACTGGAAGACGGCCGTGCTGGTCCGGGCCGCCAAGGTGATGGGCGCCGGACTGCCCGGCGGTGCCTCCCTCATGGAGGACTACACGTACCACCTCGTGCCGGGGGAGGAGAAGATCCTCGGGGCGCACATGCTCGAGATCTGCCCCACCCTGACCACGTCGAAGCCCTCCCTGGAGGTGCACCCGCTCGGTATCGGCGGCAAGGAGGACCCCGTGCGCCTGGTCTTCGACACGGATGCCGGCGCAGGCGTCGTCGTCGCGATGTCGGACATGCGGGACCGCTTCCGCCTCACGGCGAACGCCGTCGAGATCGTGCCGCCCGACGCCCCGCTCCCCAACCTGCCGGTCGCGCGCGCAGTGTGGAAGCCGGAGCCCAGCCTCGAGACGTCCGCAGCAGCCTGGCTCAGCGCCGGTGCCGCGCACCACACCGTCCTCACCACCGCCGTGGGCCTCGACGTCTTCGAGGACTTCGCGGACATCGCCGAGGTCGAACTGCTGCGGATCGACGCCGATACGAAGCTGCGTGAGTTCCAGCGCGAACTACGATGGAACGCGGCCTACTACCGGCTGGCCCAGAAACTGTAGGACCGCTCCACCCACAGCCGGCAACGCTGCCGGAAACCACTCACAAGAAAGACCCACCATGAATCGGAAATACCTGGCCGGCATCGCGGCCGCCAGCATCCTGACCCTCAGCCTCACCGCCTGCGGTGGAAGCCGTGGCGGCGGCGACGACGCCGCTGCCGAGGGCGGATCCAACGAAGGTGCGAAGATCGGCGTGGCCATGCCCACGCAGCAGTCCGAGCGCTGGATCGCCGACGGCGAGAACGTCAAGAGCCAGCTCGAGGAGCTCGGCTACGAGGTCGACCTCCAGTTCGCCAACGACGACATCCCCACGCAGGTCAGCCAGATCGAGAACATGATCAACGGTGGCGTGAAGGCCCTCGTGGTCGCCTCGATCGACGGCACCACCCTCACGAGCGTCCTCGACCAGGCCGAGTCGCAGGACATCCCGGTCATCGCGTACGACCGCCTCATCAACGGTTCGGACACCGTGGACTACTACACGACCTTCGACAACCAGGAGGTCGGCGTCCAGCAGGCCACCTCGCTGCTGACCGGCCTCGGCGTCCTCGACGCCGAGGGCAAGGAGACGGGCGAGAAGGGTCCCTTCGACGTCGAGCTCTTCGCCGGCAGCCCCGACGACAACAACGCGACGTTCTTCTGGGACGGCGCCATGGAGACCCTCCAGCCGTACCTCGACAGCGGCGTCCTGCGCGTACCCAGCGGCCAGACCGAGTTCGAGCAGGCGGCGATCCTCCGCTGGCTGCCCGACACGGCGCAGGACCGCATGGAGGACCTGCTCACCGTCGGCGGCGGCGAGCGCCTCGAGGGTGTCCTCTCGCCCTACGACGGCCTGTCCATCGGCATCATCTCGGCGCTGACCTCCGGCGGCTACTCGGCGGACGAGCTCCCCGTGGTCACGGGCCAGGACGCCGAGGTCGGTTCCGTGAAGTCCATCATCGCGGGCGAGCAGTACTCGACGATCTTCAAGGACGTCCGTGAGCTCGGCAAGCAGGCCGTCACGATGGTCGATGCGCTCATGAAGGGCGAGGAGCCCGAGGTCAACGACACCGAGACGTACGACAACGGCGAGAAGATCGTCCCGTCCTACCTGCTCGAGTCGCAGATCGTCACCGTCGACAACTACGAGGCCGCGCTCGTGGAGACCGGATACTACTCCGAGGACGACCTCAAGTAGCCGTTCCGCAGTACCCCGCAGCACCCCTTCAGCCTGTGGCTCCGTACCGTACCGGTCCGGAGCCACAGGTGCTGTACCTCGCCCGGCCCCTGCCGGGACTTCCACTCAAGTAAGCGAGGCTCGACCATGTCGGAGAACATCCTCCGGATGCGCCGCATCACCAAGACCTTCCCAGGCGTGAAGGCACTGCAGGACGTCAACCTCGACGTCGCGCGTGGAGAAGTCCACGCGATCTGCGGAGAGAACGGGGCCGGGAAATCGACCCTCATGAAAGTGCTGTCGGGCGTCTACCCTCACGGGACGTACGACGGCGACATCGAGTTCGAGGGCTCCGTCGCGGAGTTCAAGGACATCCGTGACAGCGAGCGCGACGGCATCGTCATCATCCACCAGGAGCTCGCCCTCTCCCCCTTCCTGTCCGTCGCCGAGAACATCTTCCTCGGCAACGAGCGCGAGAAGCGCGGCTTCATCGACTGGAACGAGACCAACGTGGAGGCGGCCAGGCTCCTCCGGCGCGTGGGCCTCGACCTCAACCCGGTGGTGCGGGCCGGGGACATCGGGGTGGGCAAGCAGCAACTCGTCGAGATCGCCAAGGCGCTGTCGAAGAACGTGAAGCTGCTGATCCTCGACGAGCCCACCGCCGCCCTGAACGACGAGGACTCCGCGCACCTCCTCGGACTCGTGAAGGGCCTCCGTGCCGAGGGCATCACCAGCATCATCATCAGCCACAAGCTCAACGAGATCCGGGAGATCGCCGACTCCGTGACGATCCTCCGGGACGGGCGCACCATCGAGACGCTGAGCCTCCACGACGGCTCCGTCACGGAGGAGCGGATCATCAAGGGCATGGTGGGCCGGGACATGGAGAGCCGCTACCCGGACCGCACGCCGGTCATCGGCGAGGAGGTCCTCCGCGTCGAGGACTGGACGGTGCACCACCCGCAGGAGACCTCCCGTGTGGTCGTCGACGCCGCGAACCTCTCGGTGCGCGCCGGCGAGGTGGTCGGTATCGCCGGCCTGATGGGCGCCGGGCGGACGGAGCTCGCCATGAGCATCTTCGGTCGGAGCTACGGTTCGCACATCACCGGCACCCTGTACAAGAACGGTGCTCCGATCACGGCGCGCACGGTGGGTGAGGCGATCCGGCACGGCCTCGCGTACGCCACGGAGGACCGCAAGCGGTACGGGCTGAACCTCATCGACGACATCAAGCGGAACATCTCCGGCGCCGCGCTCGGGAAGCTCGCGAAGCGCGGCTGGGTCGACAGCGGTCGGGAGGCCGTCGTCGCGGGCGACTACCGGAAGTCCATGAACATCAAGGCCCCGACCGTCACGGCCATCACCGGCAAGCTCTCCGGCGGCAACCAGCAGAAGGTGGTGCTCTCCAAGTGGATGTTCTCGGACCCCGATGTCCTGATCCTCGACGAGCCCACCCGCGGGATCGACGTCGGCGCCAAGTACGAGATCTACACGATCATCAACCGCCTCGCGGCCGAGGGGAAGGCCGTCATCGTCATCTCCTCCGAACTGCCCGAGCTGCTCGGCATCTGTGACCGCATCTACACCCTCGCCGAAGGCCGCATCACGGCCGAAGTGCCGATCGACCAGGCGACCCCCGAACTCCTCATGCAGTACATGACCAAGGAAAAGGACTGATTCCATGGCTACCACCGTCAAAGACCCCGCGGTCACCGCACCGCCACCTCCCGTGAAGCACGGGCTCGCCTTCCTCACGAGCAGGCTGCGCCAGATCGGTATCTTCGTGGCGCTCATCGTCATCGTCGCCCTGTTCCAGGTGCTGACCGGCGGCGCACTGCTGCAGCCGGACAACGTCTCGAACATCATCGTGCAGAACAGCTACATCCTGCTCCTGGCCATCGGCATGGTCATGATCATCGTCGCCGGGCACATCGACCTCTCCGTCGGCTCAGTGGCAGCCTTCGTGGGGGCGATGTCCGGCATCATGATCCAGGACTGGGGGTTCACCTGGTGGGTGGCCTTCCTCGCCTCACTGATCATCGGCGGGCTCGTCGGCGCCTGGCAGGGCTTCTGGGTGGCCTACGTGGGCATCCCCGCGTTCATCGTCACGCTCGCCGGCATGCTCGTATTCCGGGGACTCACCCAGATCGTGCTCGAGAACCAGCGCATCACCGGGTTCCCCGAGGAGTACCGCCAGCTCGGCGGCGGCTTCCTCTTCCCCGGGCTGTTCCCTGCGGAGACCAACCTCCTGGACTGGACCACGGTGGTCCTCGGCTTGGTGGCCGTGGGCCTCCTCACCATCACCCAGCTCCGGGGACGTGCCACCCGTGCACGCCTGAAGCTCGAGGACGAGCCGGCGGCCTGGTTCTTCACCAAGCTCGCCTTCATCGTCGTGATCATCCTCGGCCTCACCTACCTTCTGGCGAGCTCGCGCAGCGGTACGCCGATCGTGCTCGTGGTCCTCGGCATCCTGATCGTGGGCTACAGCGCCGTGATGAGCAACAGCGTCTTCGGGCGCCACATCTACGCCGTCGGCGGGAACCTCCAGGCGGCGCAGCTGTCCGGCATCAACACCAAGCGCATCGACTTCATGCTCTTCGTCAACATGGGTGTGCTGGCCGCACTCGCCGGCCTCATCTTCACGGGCCGCCTGAACTCGGCCGGCCCGGGCGCGGGAAACCTGTTCGAGCTCGACGCCATCGCCGCTGCGTTCATCGGCGGAGCGGCCGTGACCGGAGGCGTGGGTACCGTGATCGGGGCCATCACGGGTGGCCTCATCATGGGCGTGCTCAACAACGGCATGTCGCTGCTGGGTGTCGGGATCGACGTCCAGCAGTTCATCAAGGGCATGGTGCTCCTGTTGGCCGTCGGCTTCGACGTCTTCAACAAGCGCCGCGCCTCGAACGCCCTCAAGTAGGGTCTTCGCGAGACGCGGGAAAAAAGTCGGGCGGGGCGTAACTTTTCCGTACCGGCCGTCGATTACCTGTTTGTAAGCGCCGCACCGAGGCTTATCCCCCAACGGGCCTCGGTGCGGCCTTTTCTTTGCCGCGACCCCGGTGGGGCCGACGCCTGCGGGCGGGAGGCAGCGGTTACGATGGTGTCGCCGTCCCGCCGAACAAGGAATAGACCGTGGCCACACCCCTGCCTGACGACGTGCTCGCGCGCGCGCGATCGGGCGATCCCGTGGCGTTCTCCCTGATCTACGAGGCGTTGAGTCCGGCCGTGCTCGGCTATTTCGCCGGCCGCGGGTCGGAGGACCCTGAGGCTTTGACGCAGGAAGTGTTCCTCGCGGTCTTCTCGAAGCTGGAGACGGTCTCGGGCGGGCTGCAGGGCCTGCGTACCTTCACGTTCTCGGTGGCGCACGCGCGGTACGTGGACGAAGTGCGCAAGAAGGCGAGGACTCCGGTCCTCGTGGGCTACGAGGCCGACGGCGATACACGTGCCGCGGATTCCGCGGAGATGGTGGCCCTGGACAATCTCGACGCCGGGGGAGCAGGTGGGATGCTGGCGCAGCTGAACACCGAGCAGCGCGATGTCCTCCTGCTGCGGATCGTGGCCGAACTGCCGATCGACGAGGTCGCGGAGATCCTCGGGAGATCGGCGGGATCGGTGAAGCAGTTGCAGCGGCGGGGACTGCTCAAGCTCAAGGAACTGGTCGGACCCAATGAATCGGAAGCGCTATGACTGGACGTGAGACCTCGGACCGGGAGCTGCGCATCCTCGAGGAAGCGGGCCTCCCGGAGGACCCGGCCCTCCTGCACGCCGTACGCGACCTGCGGGCGCTGGGCACCGGGCCCGCACCGGAAGCGTCCGCGGAACTCGCCCAGTTGATGGCCGACGGCGGGAAGGCGCCCCAGAGCCGCCGGAACAAGCGTCGGATCACCTTTCTGGGAGGCGCACTCGCCGTGTCGATGGGTGTCGGGATGTCCGGTGTCGCGGCGGGAACCCTCCATCTCCCCTACGGCCTCGGCGACGCCGTCGATTCGATCGCCCGCTTCAGCGTGCATCACGATCCCGACCATCACGATCCCGACCGTCCGGAGCCCGCTGCGCCCGTCGTCGCGCCGTCCATCGAGAGCCCTGCGGGGGCCCTCGCGGTGCCGGTTCCGGCGCCGTCCGCCATCGCGGCGGTTCCGGCTGTTCCCGTTGCTGGGGACCCGACCGGTCCCGGCGACGTTTCCGGTGCCGGAGCCGGAACGGTGACGCCCGAGGTGCCTTCCATCGGAGGAAGGACGGCACCCGGTGCGCCGCTGGCCATGCCTGCAGTACCTCCGGTAGCCACCGAGAAGCCGCCCGTCGGGCAGGTACCGGCCGCCCCGGGTACTCCACCGGTGCAGGACCTGCGACCCGCCACCGTCCCCGGCGGACGCGTCCCGGGCACCCCGACAGGGGAGACGCCGCCGGGAGACGGCAAGCGCAAGGGCCAGGTCGACCAGGGAAAGCTGCAGGACAGGAACACGGTCCAGAAGGACGGCACGGTCCAGGGCGACGGCAGGGGCCAGGACACGCAGGCTGAGGGGGTAGTCACCAGCACCGGTCCTGAGCGGGGGGATCGCGACGTCCGCAGGTCCTTCGCCGGCCCGGATCCCTCCTGGCGCCTCACGCCCGTCGAGCAGGCCGACGAACCGATGTTCCTGGCTGGTCCGTTCTCCGACGATGATGCAGGGATGTCGCTCTTCCTCGCCGACGCGGACATTCTTGCGTACGCGGAAGCGGACGCCGACGTCGAACAGGCCGCCGGGCCGGCGAACGACCCCTCCGGCGATGCCGCTCCGGACGAGCCCGCCACTGGGGTGGAACCGCCGGCCGAGCCCGTCACCGTCGTGGAACCGACGGCCGAGCCGCTCGCCGTGGTCGAACCGACGGCCGAGCCCGTCACTGTGGAACCGCCGGCCGTGAAGTCGCCGGCGCCCGTCGCCGAGGACGGCTGACGCCGGCTACGAGGTGATCTGCCGCTTCGACGAGATGACGCCGGTGTTGAAGCCGGCGAGGTTGAGTCCTCCGTGGAACCGCGCGTGCTCGATCTTGATGCAGCGGTCCATCACCACGTTCAGGCCGGCCTTCTCGGCATCGCGGGCCACGTCCTCGTGCCACGATCCCAGCTGCAGCCACAGGGTTTTCGCGCCGACGTCCAGCGTCTCCTGCAGCACCGAGGGCAGGTCGTCGTGCTTGCGGAAGACATCCACGACGTCGGGCACCTCCGGCAGGTCCTTGAGCGACGCGTACGCCGGCTGCCCCAGGATCTCCTTGGCCACCGGGTTCACGAAGTACAGGCGGTACGGCGAGGAGGACTGCAGGTAGGTCGCGACGAAGTAGGACGCACGGGAGGGCTTGTCCGATGCCCCGACGATCGCCACGGACTTCGCGTTCCTCAGCAGGTTCAGCCGTTCGGGGGCCGAAGGCCCCTCCCAGGTCCGTTCCGGTGCGGTGCTGCTCATGCTCCCACTCCTACTGCCCGTGTTGCCGACGGGTCGTCGTCGTTCTCTCCCGCGGACTCCTGGGGGAGTTCGGCGAATGCTGCGTCCGGGGACTCCACGGCAGCTGCGAGCGCCTGGTCGATGTCCCACAGGATGTCGTCGAGGTCCTCCAGCCCCACCGAGATCCTGACCAGGTCCTCGGGCACGCCCGCGGCGACGAGCTGCTCGGCGGAGAGCTGCTGGTGCGTCGTCGAGCCGGGATGGATCACGAGGGTGCGGGAATCGCCGACGTTGGCGAGGTGCGAGGCCAGCTGCAGCGACTCGATGAACTTCTGGCCCGCCTTGCGGCCGCCCTTGATGCCGAAGCTGAAGACCGAGCCGGGTCCCTGCGGCAGGTAGGTCTTCGCGCGCTCATGGTGTGCATGCGTGGGCAGACCCGCGTAGTTGACGTACTCCACGCGCGGGTCGGCCTGCAGCCACTCGGCCACGGCCTGCGCGTTCTCGAGGTGCTCGTCGAGACGCTGCGCGAGGGTTTCGACGCCCTGCAGGAGCTGGAAGGCCGACGACGGCGAGAGCGAGGGCCCGATGTCACGGAGCTGCTCGGTGCGGAGCTTGGTGAGGAAACCGTACTCGCCGAAGTTCCCCCACCACTGGATGTTGCCGTAGGAGGGCACCGGCTCGGTCATCATGGGGAACTTGCCGTTGCCCCAGTTGAAGCGCCCGCTCTCCACGATCACGCCGCCGAGGGTGGTGCCGTGCCCGCCGATGAACTTGGTGGCGGAGTGGATCACGATGTCCGCGCCGTGCTCGATCGGCCTCACGAGGTAGGGGGTGCTCAGCGTCGAGTCGACGATGAAGGGTATTCCGGCGTCGTGCGCGACCTTCGCCAGCCCGGCGAGGTCCGCGATCTCGCCCGAGGGGTTCGCGATCACCTCGGCGTAGACGGCCTTGGTGTTGTCGCGGATCGCGGCCGCGTAGTCGGCCGGGTCCGTTCCGGGCACGAAGGTTGTCTCGATGCCGAACCGGCGGAGCGTGACGTCCAGCTGGGTCACCGTCCCGCCGTACAGCTGGGAGGCGGCGACGATGTGGTCGCCGGCCTGGCACAGGGCGGCGAAGGTGATGAACTCCGCGCTCATGCCCGACGCCGTCGCGACCGCCCCGATGCCGCCCTCGAGCGACGCGATGCGCTCCTCGAACGCGGCGACCGTGGGATTGCCGATACGCGAGTAGATGTTGCCGTACTTCTGCAGTGCGAAGAGATTGGCGGCGTCGTTGGTGTCCTTGAACACGAACGACGTCGTCTGGTAGATCGGCACCGCCCGGGCGCCGTGCGTGGCGTCGGGGGTCCCGCCGGCGTGGAGCGCACGCGTGCGGAAACCGAAGGAACGTTCTGCCATCAGACACCTGCCTTGCTGGGTCGGGATACTGCGAGGGTGGATTCGGGATCGAAGTCGACGCCGGCCTTGCGGGCGGCGTCGGCCTCCAGTTCGCGCACGATCGGCAGGATGTCCGTGCCGAAGGCCGCGACTTCCTCCTGGAAGTGCAGGTAGCAGGTGAGGAAGAGGTTCACGCCGATCTTCTTGTACTCGACGATGCGCTCGGCGATCTGCTCGGGCGTCCCGATGAGCTGCGTCTTGAAGCCGTCGTTGTACTGCACGAGGTCCTCGAAGCTGGAGTCGGCCCACATGCCCTTGCCGTCCTTCGTCGACGCGCCGGCTTCCTGCACGGCGTCCCGGAAGCCCTCGACGGCGGGGCGGTGCGCCTTCTCGACGATCTCGCGCAGGGTGTCGCGTGCCTCCTTCTCGGAGTCACGCGCGATCACGAAGCCGTTGAGCCCGTACCGGGGATGCCGGCCGGCCTCCTGTGCTGAGGCCCGGACTCCTGCGACGTTCTCCTTGAAGCCCTCGAGGTCCTTCCCGTTGGAGAAGTACCAGTCCGCCACCCGTCCGGCGGTCGCCTGGGCCGCTGTCGAGTTCCCGCCGAAGAAGATCTCGGGGTGCGGGCGGCCTGGGACGTCCACGGGGGCCGGGCTCAGGGTGAAGTTGTTGATGTCGTAGTACTTCCCCGACTGGCTGTAGCCCTCTTCGGTCCACAGGCCGCGCAGCACCCGGATGAACTCCTCGGTGCGGACGTAGCGTTCATCGTGCTCGAGCCACTCGAGGCCGAAGTTGACGAACTCGTCCTTGAGCCACCCGGAGACGATGTTGACCGCTGCGCGGCCGTTGGAGATGTGGTCCGCGGTGATGATGTATTTCGCCAGGACGCCCGGGTGCCACATGCCCGGGTGGACGGCGGCGATCACCTTCAGCTTCTCGGTCGCGGCCAGGAGGGCGAGGGAGAAGCTCGTCGCCTCGTGCTGCTTGTCGGCGCCGTAGGACGCGGCGTAGCGGGTCTGGGAGAGCGCGTACTCGAAACCGGCGTCCTCGGCGATGCGCGCGAGCTTCCTGTTGTAGTCGAAGTCCCAGCTGGTGCGCTGTTCGATGGTCGAGACCACCAGGCCGCCGCTGACGTTGGGAACCCAGTAGGCGAATTTGAGGGGGGCGGAAAGGTCGGCGACGCTCATGGTTTCCTCCATCGGTCTGGCAGTAGCACCCTTCTGTCGCCGTGGAACACGGAGGCCAGGGTTGCTGCGGCGTCAATGAGCCAGATCTCTCAGCCGCTCCGGATGGTCAGGTCGAGTGTGACACCGAGGTGCTGCAGAACCAAAACAATGTGTCCCCGTATGAGGTCCTGTCTCGAAGCCATCAGTGCACTGAGGACCTTGACAAAGCCGGGAACGCATCAAAGACTGGCCGTGGGAGCGCTTCCATGGGGATGGACCAGCGCTCCGCATTCGGGCGATCACGCCAACCACCACCACATGAGGAGCAATGATGCTCAGCATTTCCAGGACGTGTGCAGTGACCCTTGCCGTAGCAGGGGTTCTGGTCTCCACCGCATTCTCCGCCCTGCCGGCCTCTGCCCAGGGGCCCAAGGACGGTCCGGAACAGGGAGCGGCTTCGTCCGCCACCGAGTTCTATGTCCCGATGAAGAACCACTATCACGAGGCCCAGCGCCAGATCGCGGAGTTGCGGTCTTCCGGCGACCGTGCGACCGCCGACAGCCTCAGCGCCATGGTCTCGGCTCCACAGGCTGTCTGGGTCACGGGCAGCGATCCCGCCACCGTCACGCAGGAGGTGCGGACCACCACGCATCGCGCGGCAGGCAAGGGCCAGGTGCCCGTGCTCGCCGCGTACAACCTGCCCTTCCGTGACTGTTCGCAGTACTCGGCCGGCGGAGCGACCGACGTCGCCGGCTACAAGGCCTGGGTGGACGCGCTCGCCGCGGGCATCGAGGACAGGGCGGCCATGGTGGTGCTCGAGCCGGACGGGCTCGGCATCATCCCCTGGAACCGCGGGCTCGACGGCAACCTCGAGTGGTGCCAGCCGGCAGAGGCGAACGCCCGGACCGCGGCGGCAGAGCGCTTCGAGATGCTCAACTACGCGGTGGACCAGCTGAAGGCGCTTCCCAACACCAGGGTGTACCTCGACGGGACGCACAGCGCCTGGCTCGGTACCGGTGAGATCTCGAGCAGGCTCGTGAAAGCCGGTGTGCAGAAGGCCGACGGCTTCTTCCTGAACGTCTCCAACTACGAACTCACCGAACGCCAGGTGAAGTTCGGCAGCTGGGTGTCCCAGTGCATCTACTACGCCACCGAGATCAACCCGGGGGCCTACGGTTCCTGTGGCAGCCAGTACTATCCGGCGTCGCCCACCGACTTCTCCACCTGGGGACTGACTGACGCCTGGTACGCGAAGAACGTGGCGGGCGCGGCGAACGCGCCGTCGAACGACGAGCTTGCACACTTCGTCATCGATACGAGCCGCAACGGCAAGGGCCCCTGGGTCCCCACGGCCGCCTACCCGGACCCTCAGGTCTGGTGCAACCCGCCGGGCCGCGGACTGGGCCACCTGCCCACGTCCGATACCGGCAACCCGCTGGCCGATGCCTTCCTGTGGATCAAGGTGCCTGGTGAGTCCGACGGCGAATGCAGCCGCGGACTGACGGACAACGGTGGAGTGGATCCCGAGTGGGGCCGGGTAGACCCGGCTGCCGGAGCCTGGTTCCCGGAGCAGGCCATCGACCTGATCAGGAACGCCGGCGCGCCCGTCCGGCCGTAGCAGAGCGGGGTGTGTGCGGTCCGATCGGGCCGTGCACACCCGTCTGCACCTAGGCTGATGGAATGGAAACCTGGAAGTCGGCGCAGCGCGTGCAGGAGCGAAGGCTCTGGCACACGCTTTTCTGCGTCGGCGTCGTCCTGACCGTCACCCTGGCAGCGAGCATCGTCCTGGTCGCCGAAAGCGGGGCGCCTGCCATCCGCGCCTGGTTCTACGTCCAGCAGTCCGTGCTGCTCCTCCTCGGCGCGGGTGGGACAGCCCTCGCCTTCCGCCGCTGGCGCTCCTTCCGCGGGCGCGGGTAGGGTACGCGCCGTTACGCGAATGTGACAAACCGGCGGAGCGCTGGTTATCGTCTTCGAGTGCCTCCGTCCATGTGGGGCGCTCCCGGACGGATTGCCGAGCCCTGCCGCCGATCGGGACACGTTCGCAAACACGAAGGCAGGGACGGGGGAACCACAGTTCCAGTGGACGTGCAGGACCACCTGCCATCGTCCTTGGGGTTAAGCCGCACCGCATCGCCTACCCGCTGATGCTCGCGGCCGGGTGACTCCCATCCGAACCCGACAGCTCACCCCGCAGGCATGGGAGAGGTATAGAACCATGTCACGAAAGATTTCCCCGGCGCGCCACCGCGCCGTCATCGACGGCAACCTCGCGCTGCAGGGACTGTCCCGCGCCGCGAAGACCCACGCCACCACCGTGGGCCGCCCCCTTGCCATCGTCGCCGTCACGTCGGGCCTCGCGCTCAGCGCCGTCGGCACCGCCCACGCCGGCTCGTACACCGAGCAGGGCACGACGGCGGCCCCCGCCCCCGTCGCAGCTCCTGCCGTGGCAGCCGCACCCGCCGCACCGGTTGCGGCTCCCGCAGTCGCGGCTGGGGCAACCCACACCGTCGTCGCGGGTGACACCCTCGGTGGCATCTCCGCTCGCTACGGGGCGGACCTGACCGCCGTCCTGGCAGCGAACGGGCTCTCCCTCGCCTCGATCATCTTCCCGGGCGACAGCATCGCCATCCCCACCGGCGGTGCGGCTCCGGCGCAGGCGGTATCGGTATCGGTGCCCGTGGCTGTCACGCCGGCCGCGCCGGTCCAGCAGGCAGCGGCCGTCGCCCCGGCGCCGGCTGTGTCCGCCGCTCCTGAGTCGGGCGTCTACCTCGCCTCGGCGGCCATCACCCCGGTGGCCTCCTCCAGCGGAGTGGCCGGCACCCTCGTCGCGTCCGCACAGGCCCAGCTCGCAGCCGGATCGATCCAGGACTGCACCGTGCTGGTCGAGAAGGCGCTGCGCGCTGCCGGCATCTCCGTGGGTGACCTCGGTCCGTCGCAGTTCTTCCAGTTCGGCGCCACGGTGGCAACCCCCGCACCGGGCGACCTCGTCATCACCGGTGGCCACGTGGCCATCTACGTCGGCGGCGGCCAGGTCATCAGCAGCGGCATGAACGGGTCGAACCTCACCATGCAGCACCCTCTCTCGGACCTCGCGGGAGCATCCTTCGTTCGGGTGGCAGGCTAGCACCGGAACGGACCACACACGGGAAGCGGCAGGTGCTTGGACGGGGCACCTGCCGCTTCCTTCTCCGTTAACCGGCTTATCAGCCGACCGGTTCCTCACCCGACCGCCTCTTCAGCGCCGTCCGGCCAGGACGTCCTGGATGCCGGGGATGCACCCCTCGTTCTGCAGGGACGTGGTGTCCCCGAGCGCGGAGCCCTCGTAGAGCTGCGTCAGCAGGCGCCGCATGATCTTGCCGGACCGCGTCTTGGGTACATCGGGTACGACGACGACGGCGGAGGGCCGCGCGATCGGCCCGATGGCCTTCGCGACGTGGGCGCGCAGCGTGGCCGGGACGTCCGCCGTCGGATCCGCGCCCGCGGCGAGCACGACGAAGGCAGCGATGGCGTGACCCGTCAGCGGATCGGCGATCGGGCAGGCTCCTGCCTCGGTCACGAGCGGGTGCGCGACGAGCGCCGACTCGATCTCGATGGTGGAGAGGCGGTGGCCGGAGACGTTGATGACGTCGTCGACGCGGCCCAGGATCCAGGTGTCGCCGTCGTCGTCGTAGCGCGCGCCGTCGCCTGCGAGGAACCAGCCCTCGGCGGCGAACTTCCGCCAGTAGGAGTCCAGGTAGCGCTGCGGGTCGCCCCAGACCGTGCGTGCCATGGCCGGTCCGTGGCGGTCCACGACGATCAGCCCCTGCACGCCGGGAGGAACCGGGCGGCCCTCCTCGTCGACGATCCGGGTGCTGACGCCGGGGAGTGGCCGGGCGGCGCACCCCGGTTTGAAGTCGGAGTCGGTGGGGCTGGGGGAGAGGACTGTCGCGCCGGTCTCGGATTGCCACCAGGTGTCGACGACGGGGACCTCGTCGCGGCCGAGGTTCCTCCGGAACCAGCGCCACGCCTCGGGATTGACCGCTTCGCCGACCGTGCCGAGCACGCGGATGCTCGAGAGGTCGTACTCGGACGGGACACCGTCCGGGAACCAGCCCATGAGCGAGCGCACCAGGGTCGGGGCCGTGTAGTAGCTCGTGACGCCGTAACGCTCGATGATCTCGAAGTGGCGGCCCGGGTGCGGAGTGTTCGGGGTGCCCTCGAAGAGAACCTGCGTGGCACCGTTGGACAGCGGGCCGTACAGCTCGTAGGTGTGCGCGGTGACCCAGGCGAGGTCCGCGGTGCACCAGTGGACGTCGCGGTCCCGCAGGGCCGGATCGGGATTGCTGAAGAGGTGCTCGAAGCTCCACGACGCCTGTGTGAGATAGCCGCCGGAGGTATGCACGAGGCCCTTCGGCTTCCCCGTGGTCCCCGAGGTGTACATGATGAACAGCGGGGTCTCGGCGTCGAACGCCTCCGGTTCGTGGTGCGGTGACGCGGTGTCGACGACGTCGTGCCACCAGACGTCCCGGCCATCGGTCCAGCTGACGTCGGAACCGGTCCGGCGCACCACGAGCACGTGCTCGATGTTGTTGGTGCCGGACACTGCGGCGTCGGCATTGTCCTTCACGGGCACGGCCGTACCCCGGCGGTACTGCCCGTCGGTGGTGACGAGCAGCTTGGCCCCGGTGTCCTCCACCCGGAAGCGCAGTGCCTCCGCGGAGAACCCGCCGAACACGAGGGAGTGCACGGCGCCGATCCGGGCGCATGCGAGGGTGACCACGACCGTCTCGACGAGGACCGGGAGATAGATGACCACGCGGTCGCCCTTGCCGATGCCGAGGGCCAGGAGCGCGTTAGCGGCCCGTGAGACCTCGTCCTGCAACCGCGCGTAGGTGACGGTGCGGCGGTCACCCGGTTCGCCCTCGAAGTGCAGGGCCACGCGGTCACCCCGACCGGCCCGCACGTGGCGGTCCACGCAATTGGCGGCGACGTTGAGCGTGCCACCGGAGAACCACTCGATGACGGGGACGCTGAGCGTCCCGTCCTCCTGCGGGGTCGCCTTCTCGAACGTGTGCAGGGTGTCCCAGGGGTCCTGCCAGTCGAGCCGGGCGGCCTGCTCGGCCCAGAACGCCAGCCGTTCGGCCTCGTCCAGCGGAGCGGCCTGCCCGTCCGGCGTCGTCGTGCCTACGCCCATCGGCGCACCGCCCAGCGCTCGGCGATGCCCAGGAGGGCGTCGGTGGTCTTGCCGATCACGGCCAGCAGGATGATGGCGAGGATGATGCGGTCCACGCGGCCGTTCTGCTGCGAGTCCGTCAGGAGGAAGCCGAGTCCCATCGACGACGCGATGAGTTCGGCCGCGACGAGGAACAGCCAGGACTGCGCGAGTGCGAGCCGCAGGCCGGAGAACAGGGCGGGAACCACGGCGGGGAGCTGCACCGTGGTGAGCAGTCGGATGCCGCCCAGCCCGAAGGCCCGCGCGGCCTCCACGAGGTTGCGGTCCACGTGGCGCAGCCCGAGGTAGAGCGTGGTGAAGACGGGGAAGAACGCACCGATGGTGATCAGCGTGACCTTCGAGTCCTCGTTGATGCCGATCCAGAGGACCAGCAGCGGGACCCACGCCAGGGACGGGACCGCGCGGAGCGCCCCGACGGTCGGGGTCAGGAGGACGTCCGCGATACGGGAGAGGCCCAGCAGCGCGCCGGCCAGGACGCCGAGCAGGGATCCGAGGAGGAACCCGAGGAGGACCCGCTGCGTGGAGATCAGGATGTGGGTGGCGAGCTGGCCGCGCTCGATGAGGTCCACCGCCGCCGCGAGGACCGACGCCGGCGAGGGGAGCTGCGACGGCCGGAAGAAGCCCGAAGCGGTGCTGAGGTGCCAGGCGAGCAGGATCAGCGCCGGGACGATGAGCCCGAGCAGCACGATGACCACGCGCCGTCCGGCCGTGCCCGTCCTGCCCGGGTTCCTGCCGGCCCCATCCCCGGTGACCGGAGATCCGGTGGACGCGAGGCCCTCCTTGCTGATGGGAACGGTGCTGCGTCCCGTCAGGTGCTCAGCACTCATGAATCAGAACCGATGGTGGCTGGGTCCGCCTTCTCCACGAGCGAGGCGTCGAAGAGGGTATCGAGGGCCTCGTCGATCTGCTCCTGGGTCTGGACGTCACCGGTCTCGACGAAGACGGGGCCGATCTTCTCGAGGACGCTGCGCTGTGCGTCGCCCGGCGCGGGGTCGACGTCGAGGTTGGTGCGGTCGATGATCACGGAGTTGGCCACGGCCTGGTCGATGCCCGCGACGCCCGCGAGGATCGTGGCGGTCTCCTCCGGGTTCTCCTTGGCCCACTCCCGTGCCTTCTCGTAGGCGTTGACCACGGTCTGGGCGACGTCGGGCTTCTCGGTCAGGAAGTCCTCGGTGGCGTTGAGGAAGCCGTAGGAGTTGAAGTCGATGTCGCGGAAGAACAGCTGGGCGCCGTCCTGCTCGGCAGCGGCCATGATCGGATCGAGGCCTGACCAGGCGTCGACTGCGCCGCTGGCCAGGGCCGCGCGGCCGTCCGCGTGCTGCAGGTTCTCGATGGTGACCTCGGACTGCTCCACGCCCGCGGCCTCGAGGGCCTGGAGGAGGAAGAAGTACGGGTCGGTGCCGCGGGTCGCCGCCACGGACTTGCCGCGCAGGTCCTCCACGCTCGTGATGCCGGACTCCGGAAGCGCCACGAGGGCCGCCCATTCGGGCTGCGAGTAGATGTCGATGGCCTTGATCGGGGAGCCGTTGGAGCGGGCGAGCAGCGCGGCGGAACCGGCAGTGGATCCGACGTCGATCGCACCGGCCCGCAGCGCCTCGTTGGCCTTGTTCGAGCCCGCGGACTGCACCCAGTTGACGGTGATGTCCTGGTCGGCGAGCTCGTCCTCGAGCCAGCCCTGCTCCTTGATGATGAGGCTCAGCGGATTGTAGGTGGCGAAGTCGATGTTGAGCGTCCCGCCCTGCGTCGCTTCACCGGCCGCGACTGCCTCGGTGTCGGAGGCGTTCTCCCCGGCCAGGCAGCCGCTGAGGCTGAGCGAGAGTGCGGTGGCGAGGGCGAGGGTGGGCAGGAGGGCGCGGCGGTTCATGGTGGTCCTTCGGTGGATGGTGCGAAAAAGGGGAGACAGGATTGCGCCGCGGCAGGGCGACGGCGCCAGGGTGCGGTGGGAAGGCCGGGCTAGTGCCCGGTGACGCCGAGCAGGGAGAGCAGTGAGCTGCGGAGCTTCCCGAGCTCGGCGGAGTTGCGGTCCCTCGGGCGGGTAGCCGGCACGGTGACGAGTTCGGCGATGGTGGAACCCGGCTCGTCGCCGTCGCCCCGTCCGAGGACGAGGATGCGGTCGGCGAGCTGGAGCGCCTCGTCGACGTCGTGCGTGACGAGCAGCACCGTGGTGGGCTGGGCGCGGTGGATATCGAGGAGCAGGTCCTGCATCTTGATGCGCGTGAGGGCATCCAGTGCGCCGAAGGGCTCGTCGAGCAGCAGCACTCCCGGGTTCCGGGCGAGCGCGCGGGCCAGCGAGGTGCGCTGGGCCATGCCGCCGGACACCTCGCGCGGCCTGTGCTTGGCGAACGTGTCCAGGCCCACGAGCTTCAGCAACTCGAGGACCTTGGCCTTGCCGGCACTGGCGCTCGAGGATTTCGGCAATCCGATGGCCACGTTGGCCTGCAGCGTGTGCCAGGGGAGCAGCCGGGGTTCCTGGAAGGCGACGGCGCAGCGTTCGTCGATCCCGGAGACCGGGGTCCCGTCGATCAGCACCTTGCCGGCGTCGGGTACGTCGAGGCCCGCAGCGGCCCGCAGGAGGGTCGACTTGCCGCACCCACTGGTACCGAGGATGGCGAGGATCTCGCCCGGCTCCACCTCCACGGTGACGTCCCTGAGCACGACGCGCCGGTTGTCCGAGGAACCGAAACTGCGCCCGAGGCCGGAGAAGCGCACGCCGAGGGCCTGCTTGGAGTGGGGTTGGGTGCTGCCTGGTGCCAGAACTGCGGTCATGGTGTCTCCATCGGTCCTGGCGGTAGCACCCTACGGAACGAGCCTTCGCCACCGCGTGCGGTGGTTCCCGTGGCTCGAACCTCGATATTGCCCGTGATCAGGGATATACGGACAACCAGGGTTGCTGCGGCTTCATCGATCCAGGTCTCTCGGCCGCTCGGGATGGTCACTCCTATGAAACGCCCGGGGTACTCGAGGAGCAAAATGGGGCATGTAACAAAGGCTGTAACAATTCGTGGAGGAACAGGAGGCACCGTGGCACACCAGAACGATCCGCAGGTGATTCGGAGGCTGCTGAGCGAGCCGGGCCGGTGGGCGGTGGTGGGGCTGTCCAACAATCCGCGCCGCGTTGCCGTCGGTGTCTCGCGCTACCTCATGGACAGCCTCGGGATGGAGATCGTCCCGGTCAGCCTGAAGGGCGACGACGTCCACGGGCAGAAGGGCTACAGGCGGCTCGCGGACATCCCCGGACCCATCGACGTCGTCGACTGCTTCGTGAACTCCTCCCGCGTGGGCGCCGTGGTCGACCAGGCGATCGCCGTCGGCGCCAGGGCGGTCTGGCTGCAGCTCGGCGTGATCGACGAGGACGCCGCCGCACGCGCGGCCGCGGCCGGGCTCGACGTCGTCATGGACACCTGCCCCGCGATGGAGGCGCCTGCGCTGGGCCTCTAGCTACATCCGCTGGTACTTGGACCGCACCACCATGAAGACGCCGTAGGCCATGAGGCCCAGCGCCACGGCGCCGAGGAGCCAGGGGCCGAAGGGCTGGTCGCGCAGGGTCTTGAGGGCGCCGTCGAGCCCTGTCGACTTCTCGGGGTCGTGCGTCACGGTGGCGGCCACGACGAGGATCCCGAGGACCCCGAGGGCGATTCCCTTGGCGATGTACCCCGCCGTGCCCAGGGCCGTGACGGCGCGGCCCGGTGAACCGGAGGGGAGGCCGGAGAGCTTCCTGAGGAACCGTCGGGTGGCGCCGCTGTAGACGAAGTAGCCCCCGACCCCCAGGATGCCGAGGCCGACGGCGAGGAGGAGAGCCGCACCCGCCGGATTGGACATGAGCGAGGCGCTCAGGGAACTCGTACTGCTGCTGCTGTCACTCGAGCCGCCCATCGCGAACCGCCCGAAGGTCACTCCGATGGCCGCGTAGACCACGGCCTGGCCGCCGCTCTTGAGGCGGGCGACGAGCCTGTCCCTGCCCCTGAGCAACTTCGCGCCGAAGAACACCTCGCCGAGCTGGAACAGGGAGAGGGCGAGGCACCCGATGAAGCAGAACCACAGGAGGAAGGTCCCGCCCGGGTTCGCCGCGAGCTGGCCGACCGCTCCGCTCTGGTCCGCGCTCCCGGAGCCGCCGTTCGCCAGTCCGAGCGCGATGACTCCGATGAGGAAGTGCAGGATGCCCGCTGCGACGTAGCCCGCGCGCGCCGCCAGTTCGAAGCCCTTCGAGTTGACGGCGTCCTCTGCGGCGTCGGAGGCCGTGTCGGCGGCACCCCTGTGGGACTTGCCTGTTCCTGGTGCCATGGTGCTCCCGCCTTCCTGTCGGATCGGCGGGGCGGACGCCACAACTGCGTCCATGCCGGTCTGGACCTCCATCCTGCCACTGCTCCGGGGCTTCTGCGCCGGTTCCTGGCCCGCGGCGTTCCAGTAGGTTGGACCGAGGGCTCCCGCGGACGACGGCGGGGCGTCCCGGTTGCCGCACACCGACGGGAAGGCACGCGCATGGAGCAGTTCACGTACGAGGAGCGGGGCGCGACGGACAGGCCCTTCCCCGAGCCGCTCGAGGGTGGCTGGCCTGCCGGGTACACCGTGATGGTGGAGTCCCACGAGATCCCGTCCGACGATCCCTCGGCCGCCTTCGTGGCCCTCACCGAGGGCATCCTCGGATGGGAACTGCACCGGCGCGCCGGGCTCACGATGCAGTCCGACGCCGAACGGGCCGCGCCCGGCGTCCGGGTCGTGTCCGGGTTCGGTGTCGGCCCGGCACGCATCAAGGCCCCCTGCCGGGTGATCTGGTCCAGGAGTCCCCAGCTCGACGGCGCGGGCCGGGCGGTTCCCGGCCAGCGCGGGGGCTTCGGCTACGGGACGCTGCCCGGGCACCCCGTACGTGGCGAGGAGGGCTTCTACGCGGAGCTGACCGCGGACAACCGCCTGCTGTTCATCTGTTCCGCGTACAGCGTGCCGGCCAGCCTGGTGTTCCGGCTCGCTGCACCGGTGACCCGGCTGACCCAGAAGTACGTCCTGTCGCGGTACGTGAAGGCGGCGCGGGAGTTGGCGGTGGGTGGCTGAGCGAATGCCTCACCCATGAGCGTGGGGGGTGCCCTCATGGGCAGCGCGCTAACACCTTCTCGATACGCGCACCCGTGACCTGAAGGAAGCCACCACCCGGTCAAGGTGATGGCCTCCTTCGCGCCGTGCCGCGGTCTACTTCTTCCCTTTCCCAGGCGTCCCGTCCGCCGTTGGGCATGAGGCGTCCCATTCCGAAACCGGGACCACGGACGTGCAACGGAACAGCGAGGGATTGATGTTCTGCGGCGACTGCCAGGCCTTCGTGGCTTGCTCGAAGTCGTAGGCGAAGCTCAGCAGGTTCTCCTCGCTCCACGCCGTCCCGAGGAACACGACGCCGGAGGGGCGGCGGTTCGTCTCCGAGTATCCTGACGGCACGATCACCGAGGGGTAACCCGCGCGTGCGCCAACACCCGTGGTCGCGGAGTTCGAGACGATGGCGTCGAGGTCATTGGTGGTGAGGACGGCGTCGATCGCTGCCCTCGTCTCGGCGAGGCCCGTATCGCGCGCGGCCTGGTACTGCGCCAGCTGGGCCGGATCGCCCAGGTCCACGGCTTCCGATTCCGTGAGGAGCGTTTGGCCGAACTTCACCGCAGCGGGGGCATGGGCGCTGTTGTACGCGATGATGTCGCCAAGCGTGTCCATCGGAGCTTCCTCGGGGAGCCGCGACAGATAGGCATTCAGGTCCCGCTCGAACTCGAATGTGAGGATGCTCGGAGCTGATGTCCCGCCAACCGTCACGGGCACGAGTATGGCTCCCTGGACCCGCAGGGCTTCGAGCGCGGCGGTGTACACGGGGTCGGTGTTGCTTGCGACATAACCGAGTCGCGCTCCGACCAGCGCGCTATCGCTGAGGCCGGCCGTGAAGTCGATGTCGTCGCTCGGGTTGGCGGCGGTCGCGGGGTCCTCGGGATCGATGGTGGTCATCGCGCCCAGCAGGACCGCGGCGTCGTATACGGACTTCGTCATGGGCCCCGCGGTGTCCTGCGTCGCCGAGATGGGGATGATGCCCGTGCGGCTCGCGAGGCCCACGGTAGGTTTGACCCCCACGAGCGAGTTGGCGCGGGCGGGGCTGAGGATGGAGCCGGAGGTCTCCGTGCCGATCGTCAGGGTGGCGAGCCCGGCCGCCGCCGCGGAACCCGAGCCCGCACTGGATCCGCTCGGAGTCTGGCTGGCGTCGTAGGGGTTGAGAACCTGACCGCCGAGCGAGCTGTAGCCGGCGGGCATGCCGCTGGTCATGAAGTTGGCGAACTCGGTGAGGTTGGTCTTGCCGATGATGATGGCGCCGGCATTCCTCAGTTCGGTGATCATGGGGGCGTCGGCCGCGGGGAACGAGCCCGCGAGGGCTACCGAACCGGCCGTGGTGGGCATGCCCACCACGTCGATGTTGTCCTTCACGAGTACGGGCACGCCGTGTAGCGGACCGCGGACCTTTCCCTTCCTGCGTTCGGCGTCGAGGACCTTCGCGTCCGCGAGTGCGACAGGGTTGATGGAGCGCACCGAGTTCAGGTGTGGCCCGTTGATGCTGAGTGCATCGATGCGCTCAAGGTAGGCCTGCACGAGGGTTTCCGAGGTGAAGCTTCGGGACGCGAGGCCGGCCTGCACCTCGGCGACCCCGGCGGTGCTGAGGTCCAGCGGTATGGCCTTTGGCGCGGCGACCGCGGGGCCCGGGCCAGCGACGACGGCAGCCGCGAGCAGTCCTGCGGCGAGCCCGGAGGTGATGCGTCGGGCGCGGGGCCGCAACGGTGAGGAGAGGAACGGCATGCGGGTGTCCTTTTGACGAGGTGTATCGGGCGCGAGCACGGGTGGGGGTGCGAAAGTGCCCGGAGTGACATCGCCATCCCATCAGGACCGCATTTCGGAGGGGCGGCTCAACGGTTACGCCCCGGTTACGTCGTCAGCGCCCTTTCATGTTCGGCCCAACCGAGCCGAAGTGGGAGGGAGACGAGAAAGGCCGCCACCCCGGTGGGTGGCGGCCTCACATCGGCCGGAGCAAGCCGCCCCTGCCCGCGTCCTAGCCGAAGTACCTCGGCAGGGTCCCCTCGTGCGCCTCACGGAGCTGCTGCAGCGGCAGGGTGAAGTAGCCCTGCACGTCGAGCGCCTGGTTCTCCGTGTCCACCACGCCGATGCGCATGGTGGGGAAGTTCCGGGCGGTGCACATGTCGTTGAAGCGCACCTCCTCGGAGCGGGGAACGCTGACGACGGCGCGCCCCTGGCTCTCGCTGAACAGAGCCGTGAACGCATCGATGCCGTCGCGCTCGCACAGCTCGTCGAGCCCGATGCGGGCACCGATACCGAACCGCAGTGCCATCTCGCTGAGGCCGGCTGCGAGCCCGCCCTCGGAGAGGTCGTGCGCGGCGTCGATCATGCCGTCGCGCGAGCAGTTCACCAGGATCGCCCCGAGTGTCTTCTCCACGGCGAGGTCCAGTGCCGGAGGCTGTCCGCCGAGGTGCCCGCGCAGGTTGGCCCACTCGGATCCGTCCAGCTCCGCCGCCGTCGTGCCCAGCAGGTAGACGGCCTGGCCGTCCTCCCGCCAGCCGGACGGCGTGCGGCGCGCGACGTCGTCGAACACGCCGAGCACGCCGACCACCGGGGTGGGATGGATGGCGACGCCGCCGGTCTGGTTGTACAGCGACACGTTGCCGCCGGTGACGGGCACGCCGAGCTCCTGGCACGCGTCGGCGAGCCCGCGCACGGTCTCGGCGAACTGCCACATGACCTCGGGGTCCTCGGGGGAGCCGAAGTTCAGGCAGTCGGTGACGGCGAGCGGCTCGGCGCCCGACGTCGCGACGTTGCGGTACGCCTCGGCGAGGGCCAGGCGCGCACCCTCGTACGGGTTCAGGTAGGAGTAGCGGCCGTTGGCGTCCGTCGAGATGGCGACGCCGAGGCCGGTCTCCTCGTCGACGCGGACCACGCCGGCGTCGTCGGGCATGGCGAGGGCGGTGTTGCCCTGCACGTAGCGGTCGTACTGGTCGGTCACCCAGTTCTTCGCGCACATGTTCGGCGAGGCCATGAGTTCGAGGACGGCCTCTCGCAGGTCCACGGGCTGCTCGGGCCTGAAGGTGTCCGCCTGCACGCCGTCGAGCCACTCGGGCCGGTGGTAGGGGCGCTCGTAGACGGGACCCTCGTGGGCCACGGTGCGCGGATCGACGTCGACGATCTTCTCGCCGTCCCACTCGATGATGAGGCGTCCGGTGTCGGTGACCTCGCCGAGCCAGGAGTACTCCACGGCCCACTTGTCCATGATCGCCTCGAACGCCTCGACGTTCTCCGGTGTCACGACCGCCATCATGCGCTCCTGCGACTCCGACATCAGGATCTCGCCGGGCGTCAGCGAGGGATCGCGCAGCAGCACGTTGGTGAGTTCCACGTGCATGCCGCCGTCACCGTTGGATGCCAGCTCCGACGTCGCGCAGGAGATACCCGCGGCGCCGAGGTCCTGGATGCCCTCGACCACGGAGGCCTTGAACAGCTCGAGGCAGCACTCGATGAGCACTTTCTCGGCGAACGGATCGCCCACCTGGACGGCAGGGCGTTTGGACGGCTTCGAGGAATCGAAGGACTCGGAGGCCAGCACCGAGGCGCCGCCGATACCGTCACCGCCGGTGCGGGCGCCGAAGAGGACCACCCTGTTGCCGGCGCCGGAGGCATTGGCGAGGCGGATGTCCTCGTGGCGCAGCACGCCCACCGCGAGGGCGTTGACGAGCGGGTTGCCCTGGTAGACGGAGTCGAAGACCACCTCGCCGCCGATGTTCGGCAGGCCGAGGGAGTTGCCGTACCCGCCGATGCCCGCGACGATCCCGTGGACGAGGCGCGCGGTGTCGGGGTGGTCGATCGCGCCGAAGCGCAGCGGATCCATGACGGCGACCGGGCGGGCGCCCATCGAGATGATGTCGCGGACGATCCCGCCGACGCCGGTGGCCGCACCCTGGTACGGCTCCACGAAGGAGGGGTGGTTGTGGCTCTCCACCTTGAACGTCACGGCCCAGCCGTCGCCGATGTCCACGACGCCGGCGTTCTCGCCGATGCCCACGAGGAGGTGTTCCTTCATGGCCTCGGTGACCTTGTCCCCGAACTGGCGCAGGTGCACCTTCGAGGACTTGTAGGAGCAGTGCTCGCTCCACATCACCGAGTACATGGCGAGCTCCGCGCCCGTGGGGCGGCGGCCCAGGATCTCCTCGACGCGCTGGTACTCGTTCTCCTTGAGGCCGAGCTCGGCCCAGGGGAGCGCCTGGCCGGGCGTGGCCTCGGCGTTCGCGACCGTGTCGATGTTGAACTTCTTGGACATTGTCTCTGCGGTCACTAGCCCACCAGTTTCTTGAGTACCGAGGTGAAGATGCCGAGCCCGTCGGTGCCGCCACGGACCTCGACCTCGCCGCGAGCCGAGGAGTCGGGGCCGAAACCGGCCTCCACCGCGTGCTCGGGGTGCGGCATGAGCCCGACGACGTTGCCCGCCGCGTTCGAGATGCCGGCGATGTCGCGGCGCGAGCCGTTGGGGTTGCCGTCGACGTAGCGGAAGACCACGCGGCCTTCCCCCTCCAGCACGTCGAGCGTGTAGTTGTCCGCCACGAACTGGCCGTCCTGGTTCTTCAGGGGGATGACAATCTCCTCGCCCTCCTCGTAGTCCGAGGTCCAGAAGGTGCCGGCGTTCTCGACCCGCAGGCGCTGGTCGCGGCAGAGAAAGTGCAGGGAGTTGTTCTTGATCATCGACCCGGGCAGCAGGTGGGCTTCGGTGAGGACCTGGAAGCCGTTGCAGATGCCGAGCACGGGAAGGGCGTCGGCCCCGCCCGACGCTGCCGCGGTGATCTGCTCCATGAGCGGGGCGAACCGCGAGATGGCGCCCGCACGGAGGTAGTCGCCGTAGGAGAATCCGCCGGGGATGATGACGGCGTCGACGTCCTGCAGGCTGGAGTCGCCGTGCCACAGGTGGATGGCGCTGCCGCCGGCGAGGCGGACGGCACGGACGGCGTCGCGATCGTCGAGCGAGCCGGGGAACGTGACCACGCCGACCTTCACACCGGAGAGCGGGCTGTCCTCGTTGTTCGAGGCGACCGGCTGGGGGCCGCCGATGAGGGGAGTCTCGATGTTCGAGGTGCTCACTGGCCGTCCTCCTCGAGAACCTCCACGCGCGTGACGTCCTCGATGACGGGGTTGGACAGCAGCGTGGTGGCGGCGTGGCGGGCCTGCTCCAGGATCTCCTCGGTGACGTCACCGTCCACGGTCAGCTCGAAGCGCTTGCCCTGGCGGACGCCGGCGAAGCCGGTGAGGCCGATCCGCGGGAGCGCTCCGGCGATCGCCTTACCCTGCGGGTCCAGGATCTCGGGCTTGGGCATGACGTCGACAACAATCCGGGGCATCCGGCAACTCCTGTGCGTGAGCGGCAAGTGCTGGGGGTTCCAGCATTAAATGCAGTAGCCCGGAAGTGCCGTCTCACGCCGCATCTGGGTTGACGCCGGCGCTCCGCGAGCTTGCCCTGCAAGTCTACCGGGGATTAACGGCGTGCCCGTCCGGCCGCCCTACTGGCCTCCGGGCGCTCCCAGGATGTCGCGGACCCTGTCCCACCGGGAGATCTCGCAGCCGTCGGTCAGGGCGAAAGCGGCCAGGACGGTGGTGCCGTCGATCTCACCGCTGATGCTCGCGGTCTGCGGCCCCCCGTACTGCTGCGTGCAGATGATGTCCTTGTCGGGCCGCGCCGTGAAGAACCCCGCACCGAGCTTCGCGACGGCGGTGCAGGCGGCCTCGGCTCCCGGCAGCGTGGACGCGGGGCCGGGTGCGCCGTCGACACATTCGAGGACGTACTGCACGGGTTCCGCAGCGGCATCCTGCTTGATGGTGATGGTCAGCGCTGCGTTCGTCGCGGAGGCGGCAGACGGGTCCGATGCGGTCGGGCTGCTGCCCGCCGTCGGGGGAGGCGCGGATGAGGGATCGGGGGTGGAGGACTGCACGGCGGTCTCCTGCTCAGTCGGTTCGGCGGCCGGTCCACCCTGCGCGCACGCCGAGAGGGCGAGCGAGAGGACGGCGAGGGGAAGCCCGACGGCCATGGCGGCACGGCGGGATCGGGCTGGTGCTGACGATCGCACAGCGGATGTCATGGTGTCCCCTTCGGCTGGCTTCCCAGCGTAGCGGCTGGTGGAAGGTCAACGAAGGACGACGACGGCATGTCCCGTCGCGGGCGCAACGGCCTGCGTACGGCCCGCTAGGGTGCGCCGAGTGCCCGGTCGAGGAGTCCGAGGAGCCGTATCCTGAGCGCCTGCGACTCCTCCGCGAAGCCGCGCTGCAGGCGGACGTACTCCGCCTTGCCCGCCGCCGTCTCGATGGCGATGGGCGTGTAGCCCCAGTCGCCCAGATCGTAGGGTGACGCCCGCATGTCCATGGCCCGGATGCGCCAGGAGAGCTCGAAGCAGTCCATCACGATCTCGCTCGGCAGGAGGGGAGTGAGCTTGTACGCCCACTTGTACAGGTCCATGTTGGCGTGCAGGCAGCCCGGCTGCTCGAGGTCCCGCTGCGTCTCCCGCGTGGGGGCGTGCTCATTCAGGGGTACGGCCTCCGGCGTGTAGAAGCGGAAGGCGTCGAAGTGGGTGCAGCGGATCCGCGCCGACTCCACGACGTCGTCCGTTCCTTCCGCGCCGAGCCGCAGCCGCAGGTACTCGTGGCGCACGCCGTTGGTCGCGGAGCGGTAGGCCATCGCCCACTCGTGGAGGCCGAAACAGCCGAACTGCGCAGGGCGTGCGGATGTCCGCGCGAGGATCAGCCGGGCGAAGTCGACCGCTTCGGCCCGCTCGGCTGTGAAGCGGGCGACGTCGACGCGGACGCCGTCGGTCTCCGCCGCGTAGTACTTCCAGTCCCGGCGGATGCCTGCAGCCTGCCCGGCCAGGACGATTCCGGCTCCCGGATGCCAGCGCAGGAGCTGGCCGGGCTTCTGGTTGTAGTAGGTGAACAGGAAGTCCTCGACCGGATGCTTCGCGCCGCGCGAGCGCCTGTCGAGGTAGGGCTCCGCGAAGCGGGCCACGCGTTCCCGGTGCTGCCGCTCGCGATCCTGCCACTCCACCTGTGGAAGGCGGGTCAGGAGTTCTGCGGGCACGGGTCCATTATCACCCGGCGCCCTATTGGTAAATACCCTGAGCATTTTGTGGAAATCCGGCACGAAGGCGGCTGGTGGGTGAGTGTTGCCTGAGGTAAATTTGTGCCCGTTGTGGTTCTGTGAGCATCATCACAGGCGCGGCCCTCCTCGGGAGGCCACAGCATCGGGGGAACGGCGATGGCCGGCCCGCACTTTCACGAGAGGCACTACCTTCCTATGACACAACGGAGAAAAGCCGGGCAGGGCAGCAGTACCCTGCGAGCCGCCGCGGCTATCGTTCTGGGTCTGCCGCTACTGGTGACATCGACGGCCGTGGCGCCTGCCGCCTTCGCCGCCCCTGCCCCGGCCACTGCGGTCACACCCCAGAAGGCGCCGGCCAAGGAGCTGGACCCCGCGCAGTACCCGGCCGGCAAGTACATCGTCGTCCTCGCCGACAAGCCCGTAGCCACCTACGAAGGTGGCGTCGAGGGCATCGCCCCGACCAAGCCGGAGAAGGGGGCGAAGCTCGACGCCGAAGCGGACAACGTCCGGCAGTACTCGCAGTTCCTCGAGACCAGGCAGCAGGAGGTCGCGGCCGAGAAGGACGTCGAGATCAAGCGCACCTACACGGCCGCGATCAACGGTTTCGCCGCGGACCTCAGCGCGGACCAGGCCATCGAACTCGCGAAGAGCGACGAGGTCCTCCTCGTCGCTCCCGACGTCGAGAACGCCCCGGACTACTCGAGCATCGATTTCCTCGGGCTCGATGGCGGCAAGGGCATCTGGAAGAGCCAGTTCGGCGGCAAGAAGAATGCCGGAGCAGGCACGGTCGTCGGCGTGATCGACACCGGGTACTCGCCGGACAACCCCTTCTTCGCGGGCAAGAAGGTCAAGCCGCTCAAGGGCAACCAGCAGCCGGTGGTCGGCGAGCCCTACCTGAATGCGGCAGGCAAGATCGCGATGCTGAAGTCGGACGGCAGCACCTTCATCGGTGAGTGCCAGGTCGGCGAGGGCTTCGACGGCAGTCTCTGCAACTCCAAGGTCCTCTCGGCCCGCTACTTCGCCGAATCCTTCCTCGCGAGCGTCCCCGAAGACAAACGGGCACCGCAGGAAGTCATCTCCCCCGTGGACATCGACAACCACGGCACGCACACCGCGAGCACCGCCGCGGGCAACTCCGACGTCACCCAGACCGTCGACGGCCGTGACTTCGGCGTCTCCTCCGGCGTCGCACCCGCGGCCAAGCTCGCCGTCTACAAGACCTGCTGGGAGGACATCGACCCTGCGACCGGTGGCTGCTACTCCTCCGCGTCGATCGCGGCCATCAACCAGGCCATCCTCGACGGCGTGGACGTGCTGAACTACTCGATCTCGGGCAGCACCACGACGACGACGGACCCCGTGTCCCTCGCCTTCCTGTCGGCGACGTCCGCCGGGATCTTCGTCGCCGCCTCCGCCGGCAACTCGGGCCCCACGGCCAGCACCGTCAACCACGGCGCACCCTGGATGACCACGGTCGCCGCGAGCACGTTCAGCTATGAACTCCAGGGCACCGCCGAATTCTCCGACGGCACCAAGTACCGCGGCGCGTCGATCATGCGCGGCGGCGTTCCGGCCAGCCCTGTCGTCCTCGCCGTGGATGCTGCTGCAGCAGGCGCGGCCGGCCCGAACCTCTGCGGCCCCAACACCCTGGATCCCGCGAAGGTCGCGGGCAAGATCGTCGTCTGCGACCGCGGCGTCGTCGACCGCACCGCCAAGAGCGCCGAGGTGGCACGCGGTGGCGGTGTGGGGATGATCCTCGTGAACCTCGTCGACTCCTCGACGGACACCGACCAGCACGCGGTCCCCACGGTGCACGTCAACGCTCCCGAGGCCCTCGAGCTCAAGGCGAAGGTCGCGGCCAACCCGTCGCTCACCGTCGCGCTGCAGCCCACGGACACCACGGGCAAGCCCCTGCCTCCCGCACCCCAGGTCGCCGGCTTCTCCTCGCGCGGTCCGCTCCTCGCGACCGACTCAGATCTCCTGAAGCCGGACGTCACGGCTCCCGGTGTCGCCGTCCTCGCGGGCGTCTCCACCGTCGGCTCGAACGGCGCGCAGTTCGGTTTCCTCTCCGGTACCTCCATGGCATCCCCGCACGTCGCAGGGCTCGCCGCGCTGGTGCTCGGCAAGAACCCGGCGTGGTCCCCGGCAACCGTGAAGTCCGCCATGATGACCACGGCGTACCCCCTGAAGACCGCGACCGGCGGCGTCGAGACCGACGCACTGGCCGTGGGAGCGGGCCACATCAACCCGGCCTCCGTCCTCAACCCCGGGCTGGTCTACGACCAGGACGTCGATGATTACCTCGCCTTCATCCAGGGCACCGGCGTCGACCTCGGGATGGACGACATCAAGCCCGTCGCGGCGAGGGACACCAACGTCCCTTCCTTCGGCCTCGGCAACCTGACCGGCCGCACCGAGGTGACCCGCACGGTCACCGCCGTCACCCCCGGCCTCTACCGTGCAACGGCGAATGTGCCCGGAGTCAACGTCACGGTCACCCCGTCGGTGCTCAACTTCAGCGCCGCGGGGGAGACCCGCACGTTCAAGGTGTCCTTCGAGAACCAGAGTGCGCCGTTCGGCCAGTTCACGTCCGGATCGCTCACCTGGTCCGGCCAGGGCATCAAGGTCACCTCGCCCGTCGCCGTCCGTCCCCAGGCGCTCAACGCGCCGGAGGAGATCGCCTTCAACTCCGCCGGCCCCGACGGCAGCGGGACCTTCGACGTCACGTCCGGTACCAACACCCCGATCCAGATGACGCTCGAAGGCCTCTCCAAGGCCGACTCGACCGCCATCAGCCTCGAGGTGGGTCAGAACGCCATCAAGGACGTCACCGTCCCCGAGGGCGCTCCGGTCGCGAAGTTCTCCGTCCTCTCCGACGACCCGCAGGCCGACTTCGACATGCTCGTCCTGACGCCCTCGGGTGCTGTCGAGGAGGTCGCGACGGCCGACGCCAGTGAGACGATCACGATCGAGGATCCGGAGCCGGGCAAGTACCGCATCCTCGCGAACCTCTACGCCAGCCCGGACGAGCGCACCACGACCGGCACGATCGACGCCGTCATCCTCGGCGGTAACGAGAACAACGCGACGCTCACCCCGAATCCGCTCGCCCTGGCGAACGGCAGCACGGGCGCGGTGACCCTGGCCTGGACCGGGCTCGCTCCCGGCTCGTACGTGGGTCGCATCTCCTACGCAGGGTCCTCGATCGTCACGTACGCGACGGTCGTCGTGGACGGCGAGGGCGAGGCCCAGGCCCAGCTCCCGACCGTCGACCCGGCGGACAAGCTCCTCACGGGTCCCCGCGAGGCGACCACGCCCACCGGGAACAAGTAGCAGCAGCTGACTGACAGCACGAAGAAGGCCGGTGGATTCCTGATCCACCGGCCTTCTTCGTGTGCTGCTAGCGTCCGGTTCCGGCGTAGACGGTAGCGGTGGTGTCGCCGTCGAGCTCGAAGGCGGCGTGCACGGCACGGACAGCGGTGTCGAGCAGCTGGGCGCCGGTCACCACGGAGATGCGGATCTCCGACGTCGAGATCATGTCGATGTTCACGCCGGCGTCGGAGAGCGCCCGGAAGAAGCGGTAGGAGACCCCGGGATTGGAGCGCATGCCGGCGCCGATCAGGGAGAGCTTGCCGATCTTCTCGTTGTAGTCGACCGTCTCGAAGCCCACGCGGTCCTGGGCCTCGCCGAGGGCGGCGAGGGCCTCGGCGCCGTCGACGATCGGCAGGGTGAAGGAGATGTCGGTGCGGCCCGAGCCGTGCGTCGACACGTTCTGCACGATCATGTCGATGTTCGTGTTCGCACCGGCGACGATCCCGAAGATCTCGGCCGCCTTGCCGGGGATGTCGGGCACGCCGACCACCGTGACCTTCGCTTCCGAGCGGTCGTGGGCGACACCGGAGATGATGGGCTGTTCCAAGGGTTCTCCCTCTTGAATCTTGATCTGGTCGTCGGGGCTGGGCAGTACCCAGGTCCCCTCGTTGTGGCTGAAGGAGGAGCGGACGTGGAGGGGGACACCGAAGCGCCGCGCGTACTCCACGCAGCGCAGGTGCAGGATCTTGGCGCCGGACGCGGCCATCTCGAGCATCTCCTCGCTCGAGATGGTGTCGATCTTCTGCGCCGACGGGACCACGCGGGGATCGGCCGTGTAGACGCCGTCGACGTCGGTGTAGATCTCGCAGACGTCGGCGTCGAGCGCTGCCGCGAGCGCGACGGCGGTGGTGTCGGACCCGCCGCGGCCGAGGGTCGTGATGTCGTTGCTGTCACGGCTCATGCCCTGGAACCCGGCGACGATCGCGATGTCGCCCTTCTCGATGGCCGTGCGGATGCGGTGGGGCGAGACGTCGATGATGCGTGCCTTGCCGTGGATGGCATCGGTGATCATGCCGGCCTGGCTGCCGGTGAAGGACTGGGCGGATGCTCCGATGGCGTGGATCGCCATGGCCAGCAGCGCCATCGAGATGCGCTCACCGGCGCTCAGCAGCATGTCCATCTCGCGGGCGTCCGACGACGCCGGACTCACCTGGGCTGCGAGGTCGAGGAGCTCGTCGGTGCTGTCACCCATCGCGGAGACGACCACGACCACCTGATGGCCCGCGGCCTGGGTGTCCACCACGCGCTGCGCTACACGCTTGATACCCTCGGCGTCGGACACCGAGGACCCGCCGAATTTCTGGACTATGAGGCTCATGCACTCGCTCACTGGTGAAGGACGACGGCGGTATGACCCTGCCGCGCCGGCTGTATCTCTGAGGGGCGGCAGCACTGGCGCCTCGGGAACGCGAATCGGGATCCGACGCCCGTGCCAGTGTAGCGGCGGGGTAATTGCCTGCCCAAAGTCTGGGTCCGAATAAGAACAGGCGCGCGGGCGGAGATCCTCGTGGCCTCTTCCGGTCCGGACGCCCCGGCGTCGCATACCCTCAGACCATGACCAACGAATTTGGGGGAATCGTTGTCGAGGGAGTTGCGCGGAGCTTTGGTTCCGTGCAGGCGATCCGCGACATCGATTTCGTGGCTCCGCCCGGGGAAGTGACCGCTCTGATCGGTCCCAACGGCTCCGGCAAGACAACCCTGCTCCTGATCCTGGCGAGCCTCCTGGCTCCCGATCTCGGCACCGTGCGCGTGGCGGGGTTCGATCCCGTCACGCAGGCCGCCGAGGTGCGGAGCCGGGTCGGGTGGATGCCCGACACCCTCGGCGTGTGGGAGTCCCTGACCGCGCTCGAAGTGCTCAAGACCCTCGGCGCCCTCTACGGGATGAGCGCCGCGGACAGTGCCCGGCGTGCCGACGAGTTGCTGGTCGCCGTGAACCTCACGGAATTCGGCGGGCAGCCGGCGCGCGTCCTCTCGCGCGGACAGCAGCAGCGGCTGAGCCTGGCCCGCGCCCTGATCCACGACCCGCAGGTGCTGCTCCTGGACGAACCGGCCTCCGGTCTCGACCCGGGATCCCGTGTGGAGCTGAGGGCCCTCCTGCGGTCCCTGGCCGCCCAGGGTAAGACCGTCGTCGTATCGAGCCACGTCCTGTCCGAGCTCGACGAGATCGCGGACCGCGCCGTCTTCGTCAGCCGCGGGCAGTCGGTCAAGAGCCAGACGCTGGACGAGGCGGGCAGCCAGGCGCGGCGCTACTACGTCCAGGCAGAACCGATGTCGGCGCTGGCCGGCGCCCTGCAGAGCTACGGAGTCCGGTTCGAGACGAGGGGGGACTCCCGCCGCGAGGAGTTCATCGTCCAGCTCGGCAGCACCGCGGAAGCCTCCTGGCTGCTGCGCACCCTGGTGCTGGACGACGTCGTCATCACCGCGTTCGCGCCCGCCGGAGGCGCGCTCGAAGAGACCTACATGAGCCTGGATACGGACCGACTATGAGCACCGCGACAGAACCCTCGACTCCGCATCCCGTCCGGACCGCCACGAAACTGCCCTTCTGGTCCGCCGTCCGCACCGTCTTCGGCCTCGAGATGAAGCAGAGGCTGCGCGGCAGGGCCTGGTACTGGATGCTCGGCGTCTGGTTCGTGGTGATCGGCGCCATCTTCGTCCTCGCCACCGGAGTGATCGGGGCCACCGACAACGAGGGTGGCATCCTCTTCGACCTGATCGTCGGCTTCGTGCTGTTCTTCGGCCTGCTCGTGGCGCCCGGATTGTCCGCCAACGCCATCAACGGCGACCGCGCCGGCGGCACGCTCGCCATCCTGCAGGTGACTCTCCTGACGCCGGGCCAGCTGCTGCTGGGCAAATGGCTCGCATCCTGGGTGGGATCGCTCGCGTTCCTCGTCCTCAGCAGCCCCTTCATCTTCTGGGCGCTGGCCCTCGGCGGAGTGAACGCGCAGGAGGCGCTGGTCTCCCTCCTGATGCTGGCCGTCGAACTGGGCGTCGTCTGCGCCCTCGGCGTCGGCGTCTCCGCACTCGCGGGCCGGCCGCTCTTCTCGATCGTCAGCACCTACATGCTGGTGGCGCTGCTGGCGGTCGGCACCCTGATCGTCTTCGGGCTGAGCACCACCCTGGTGATGGAGGAGCGGACCACGACGACGTCGTACTACACCTACCCGGAGGACAGCTTCGACAGCAGGGGCGTTCCCGAGGAGGGAGCCGAGATGGAGTGCATCACGCAGACGAGCCAGAGCATGATCCCGCGTACGGAATACATCGCGTGGATGCTCGCCGCCAATCCGTTCGTGGTGGTCGCCGACGCCGTTCCGTACAGCGTCGAGGATCTTCCGGAACCGGCGACGACCGCCGAACTCCGCGCGTACGAGCCCAGCGGGCCCCACTACTCACCGGGCATCATGGAGACGATCAGCCAGGGAGTGCGGGCCGCGCAGGCCGGGCCCGACGTCGACCAGACGTGCGAGGAGTACGCGCAGGCCCTGCGGCCGCTCCCGCAGGAGACCCCGATCTGGCCGCTGGGCCTCGGGGTCCAGCTGGTCCTGGCGGGCGTGCTCCTGCTGATCGGGCGCCGCAGGCTGACGATGCCGGCGAGGCGCCTCGCGCAGGGGACGCGCATCGCCTGAGGATCAGGACATGGCGCGGCGGCCCTCGAACGCGCGTCCGAGGGTCACCTCGTCGGCGTACTCGAGGTCGCCGCCCACCGGAAGGCCCGAAGCGAGCCGGGTCACGGGTATGCCGATGGTCTTGAGCATGCGCACCAGGTAGGTCGCCGTCGCTTCGCCCTCCAGGTTGGGGTCGGTGGCGATGATGATCTCCTGGATCTGCTCGTCCGAGAGTCGGGACAGCAGTTCGCGGATGCGCAGCTGGTCCGGGCCTATGCCCGCGATCGGATTGATCGCGCCTCCGAGGACGTGGTACCTCCCGCGGAAGGACCGCGTACGCTCGACGGCGATCACGTCCTTGGATTCCTCGACCACGCAGATCATGGTCGGGTCGCGGCGCGGGTCGCGGCAGATGGCGCACTGCTCCTGCTCGGCGACGTTGCCGCAGACGGTGCAGAACTTCACGCGTTCCTTGACGGTGGTAATGGCCGTGACGAGGCGCGACATGTCCTCGCCGTCGGCCTCGAGGATGTGGAACGCGAGGCGTTGGGCCGACTTCGGGCCTACCCCGGGCAGGCGTCCGAGCTCGTCGATCAGCTCCTGCAC
This sequence comes from Arthrobacter sp. NPDC092385, assembly GCF_044755105.1. NCBI lineage: Bacteria > Bacillati > Actinomycetota > Actinomycetes > Micrococcales > Micrococcaceae > Arthrobacter > Arthrobacter sp. NPDC092385. The sequence continues at coordinate 57,530 of NZ_JBIVQL010000009.1, read as the reverse complement.
TGCGCCTTCGTACACGGTGATTCCTTATCTGCTGCTCATGACGGTCCCGACGAGCTCGTCGCGGGAACCTGCTGTGTGCTCCCTCCGCGGCAGTGCCCGGGAAGCCTCTTCCATTGTCCGCCCTGCCCGGCGGCGCGGGCCCCACCGGGCAGCACCAGGGTTACGCCCTCAGCGTTGCCGGTGGGGCTCCTACCCGCGGCCCCTACTGGCCATCGACGCTGCGTTCCTCGACGAGGCGTCCGTTGAGGATGCGTTCGATGGCGGTGCGGCCCACCAGCCCGGATTCCTCGATGGTCTCGTCGTCCGCACTGGGCTCGTCCTCGACGAAGCGGAGGTCGACGGTACCCCTCGCGGCGGCGGCCTCCTCGGCCCGCTTACGTTCGGCCTCATCGAGCAGCTGCTGGTAACGGCTGACCGGTTTCTGCCGAACGTGCTCCGCGGAAGCCGGGCGCTCCTCGGTGTCGGCGGTCCCCTGGCGAACGCCGGATGGCCGCGCGACGGAACCCTGTCCTCTGGTGGCCATGCCGACTGCCCCACCGGCCGTCATCGGACCCGGCGGTGAGGACGCCGGTGACGGCTTCGTCGTGGCGGCGGTGCTGCCCGCCCCTGACTGCACTGCCGGACTCCACACCACGGAGCGGGAGGGCGCCGGTTCGGTATCCGGCGGTCCGGTGGGCCGGACGATCGCCGGGCGCGGTGCTCCGGCGCCCTCCGGTGGCGAGGCGGCGGCGACCGGTCCGGGTTTCCGCGACGCATCGCTGTCTGCCTGGCGGGTCTCCTCCGAGGCGCGCATCGAGGTCGGCACCGGGGCGCTGCCCGGTCGTCCTGCCTGGCTGCCGTGCGGTGCCGGTACCGGTGCTGGTGCTCTGCGCTCGAAGGGATCCTCGGGGACGGAGCCCCAGCCCGGGCCGGGATCGAAAGCTTCCTCGGGCGGCTCGACGAGGGCCCAGGAGTCGTCGGACATGGACGGGTCCCATGCGCTGACGGCCTCGGACACCGACGGCTCGGCCTGCGCTGACGCGCGCGCCGCACCCCGAGGGGTGACGGCGGTCGGAGCGTCCCAGCGGGTCTTCCCCGAGCCGCTGCCGGCGGTTCCCCGGTCCGGCTGCGGGTCGGTCTGCACAGGCTGCCCGGCCGCCCGGCCGGCGGTGTGGGAGGGCCCGGGCGAGGCGGCCGTCGACGAGGCGGGCGAACCAGGGGCAGGGTCAGCCGAACCGGGCGCGCCGGGCGGAGTGGCCGACGCCGGCGAGCCGGCAGCACCAGAGGTGCTGGGCGCGCCGGGGGTACGGGCGGTGTCGGGCGTCCCAGGCGAACGGGGCGGAGTGGCCGACGCCGGCACCGGGGATGCACCGGGTGGGCTCGCGGCACTGCCGGACTCGGCCGTGCCGGGCGCGCTCACGACGGACGAGGCGCTCCTGTCCTCGCCCGCACGAGGGGCGGGCGCGGGGCTACTTCCCGCGCCGGGGGCATTCCTCCCCTCGACCTGCGGACTCGCCTCGGCGACCGGACCGGAGTGCCCACCAAGCACTCCGCCGACGGGAGCCTGAGCCGTCCCCGGCGACGCCTGCCGGGCCCCGTGCGGATCAGCGGATGGCGCGGGGGAAACCGGGCCCGGGTTACTCCCCGTGGCCGGCTGGCCGGCCGGTACTTTTGGGCCCGACTCACCCGACCCGCCGGCGTCGTGGACTGCCTCGATGGAACAGGTGAGGCCGAGTACCTTGTGGATGGCCTGCTTCACGTTGTCCATGTGGGGCCCACGCTGGAACCCGATGGCGTTGCCCTGGTTAGCGAAGGCGAGGACCAGCTGGTTGCCCTCGAAGGAACGGGGCTTCGCGGCGACGTTGACGATCAACCAGGTGGCGCGCTTGATCCGCGCGACCTCGTCCATGATCTCGGGCCACGCACGGCGCACCATCTCGACGTTGCCACCGGACGCGGCGGGCTGTCCCTGGTGACCCGATTCGGGTCGGGGGGCAGCCTGCCGGGACTGCTCCGGCATACCCTGGGCCGGCACATCCTGGGCCGGACCGCCCTGCCCGGGCTGAACCTGGCCGGGCTGCATCGGGGCGCCCTGGCCCGGGCCGTGCTGCGCCGGTCCGTCCTGCACCGGGCGGACCGGTGGCTGACCCTCCTGGGGTGACCCGTGCTGCGACGGTGTCGACCACTGTGCCCCGCTCCGCGTGGCCTCGGCAGGGGCCCCGGCCTGGTTCCTCGCGGCGGCGGGCTCCTGCCCGCGGGCCGCGCCTGCCTGCTGCCCGGGAGAGGCGGCGGGCTGTCCTGCCTGGCGGGAAGATGGCGCCGATTCACCGGTTGCGGCCGGGGGAGCGTCCGCCAAGCCGACCTGTGCCGGGCGGTTGTCGACGGCTTCCCCCTGCGGGTTCACCTGCGGGCCGGCAGCGGGCGAATCCTGGGCTGTGGTCGTGGCGGCATCCGCGCTGGGCTGACCGGCGGCAGGCGCCGGACCGGCCGCTGCCGGACTCTTCGACTGCCCGTCGGCCGCGTCGGAGAATGCCGACGTGTTGGACACCCCCCAGCTGCCGCCCCAATCAGGAGACGAATCGGCGCTGGGGGTTCCGGCCGGTCGCTCGACCCGCGCTGCAGCAGGGACGGCGGGCGAGTGCGTGCCGGGGGCAGCACCCTGTGCCGTTGCAGGAACCGCGGGAGCAGCCGTGTCCGCAGAGGGGAGGGACCAGCGGGCGGCGGCTTCCTCAGCGGTCCGGGGAACGCCGTGGAGCCTCGGACGTGCCGGCGGCCTGGGCGCTTCGTCCGCCTCGACCGCAGGTGTGCCGGCGGCATATTCGAGGCGGCGCTCGATGCGGTCCACCCGCGCGAGGGTACCGCGTGCAGTAGCGTCGGCCGCCGGAAGCAGGAGCCGGGCACACAGCAGTTCGAGGTGCAGGCGCGGGGACGTCGCCCCGGTCATCTCGGTCAGCGCCGAGTTGGTGACGTCGGCCGCCCGGGACAGCTCACCGGCACCGAGCTGGTTCGCCTGGGTGCGCATGCGGTTGAGCTGATCGTCCGGGACACCGCGAAGGATCGACGCCGCGCCTTCGGGGACGGCATTGATGACGATCAGGTCCCGGAACCGTTCGAGGAGGTCCTCGACGAAGCGGCGGGGGTCGTGGCCGGTCTGGATCACGCGGTCCACGGCATTGAAGACGGTTGCTGCATCACCCGCGGCCACGGAGTCGACGACGTCGTCGAGGAGGGTGGCATGCGTGTAGCCGAGGAGTGAGACCGCGAGCTCGTAGTCGAGTCCGTTCTCGCCGGCGCCGGCCATCAGCTGGTCCAGCACGGAGAGCGAATCTCGGACGGAGCCGCCGCCGGCCCGGATCACGAGCGAGAGCACGCCCGGTGCCACCGGCACGTTCTCCTGGTGGCACAGCAGTTCGAGGTACGCCATCAGCGGTTCCGGCGGAACGAGCCGGAAGGGGTAGTGGTGCGTGCGCGAGCGGATGGTGCCGATGACCTTGTCCGGCTCGGTGGTCGCGAAGATGAAGAGGATGTGCTCCGGCGGCTCCTCCACGATCTTCAGGAGCGCGTTGAAGCCCGCGGACGTGACCATGTGGGCCTCGTCGATGATGAAGATCTTGAAGCGGTCGCGGACCGGCGCGAAGGTCGCACGCTCACGGAGATCCCGCGCGTCGTCCACGCCGCCGTGGCTGGCGGCGTCGATCTCGATGACGTCGAGGCTGCCGGATCCGTTGCGTGCCAGTTCCACGCAGCTGTCGCACGTGCCGCAGGGAGTGGACGTGGGGCCCTGCGCGCAGTTGAGGCAGCGGGCGAGGATGCGGGCGGAGGTGGTCTTGCCACAGCCGCGCGGCCCGGAGAACAGGTACGCGTGGTTGATGCGGTCCTTGTCGATGGCCGCCATCAGGGGTTCGGTGACATGCTCCTGACCGATGACGTCCGCGAAGGTCTCGGGACGGTAGCGGCGGTAGAGGGCTGTACTCACGGAAAAACCTTATCGGTTGGCGCTGACGGTTTGCATGCCGGGACGGCGGAGGTGGAGAACAGGGCCGCTGGGTCCACGATCCAGGGTTTCCGCGGCAGCCCGGCGGGGTCGAAGGCCGTGAGGGCGGACCCGAGCGGGCCGCCGGGAAGCCCGAGGGAGGCCAGGATGACGTCCAGCACCTCGGCCGGTGTCCGGCCCAGCTCGGCGAGGTCCTCCAGTGTCACAGCGCCGTTCCGTTTTGCCAAGCGGCGCCCCTCGGCCGTCACGGCGAGGGGCACGTGGGCATACGCGGGGACGGGAAGTCCGAGCAGCGTGGCGAGGTAGGCCTGCCGGGGGGCGGAATCGAGCAGGTCGGCCCCCCTCACCACCTGGTCGATGCCCTGGGCGGCGTCGTCGAGCACCACCGCGAGGTTGTAGGCGATCACGCCGTCGTTCCTGCGCAGGACGAAGTCGTCGACCGGAGCGGTGAACGGCCCGGCCAGCAGGTCCTCCACGCTCCAGCTGTCCACGGCGGACCTCAGGCGCAGCGCCGGCCGGCGCTCCAGGCGCCGTCGTGCCCGCTCGCCCTCGCTGAGTTCCCGGCACGTGCCGGGGTAGAAGCCGGGCCGGCCGTGAGGCGCGCTCGCGGCGTCGCTGACATCCCGGCGCGTGCAGAAGCACTCGTAGACCAGTCCGTGGTCGAGCAGCCGGCCGAGCGCCTGCTCGTAGCGTCCGGACTGCTCGCTCTGGCGAATGACGGGGGAGTCGGAGGCGATCCCGAGTGCGGCCAGTTCCGCCAGCTGCTCGCCTTCGGCACCGGCGCGGACGCGGTCCAGGTCCTCGATCCGGATCAGGAAGCGCCGGCCCGTGGACCGGGCGAACAGCCAGGCGAGGACGGCGGTGCGGAGGTTGCCGAGGTGCAGCTGCCCGGAGGGGCTGGGAGCGAAGCGTCCGGCGCCCTGAACTGCCACCGTCCGACCTCCCGCTGACTCGCCCTTAAAGTGAAGACCCCCCATGCACCTGCCAGAGCCCGCTTACCCTTGCTACCTTCCGGTCCTGGGGGAGTTCACAGGATGACACCACATGAGGGGCCGGGAAATAGTCTACAGGCTCTCAATCGAAGTGCTGAAACGCGGGCCAGGTCTCATGCCAGGGGTCGAGAGGGCCAGTGCACACCAGGATCGGCTGGCCCTGCTCCTCATTGTCCACGTCCACGCCATTGTCGAGGGTGCCGGCGAGCCGACAGTCCCTGAACAGGCGGGAGACCCGCTCCGCCTGCCCGCCCACGATGACGGCCGTCGTCGATCCCTCGGGTGGCTGCGCAACGAAGTAGAGCTCGTTGTGCCCGCTGTACGGCTGCGGCAGACCGAGGTCCGGGCCGTACCGTGCCACGGCCCCCGCTTCACCGTAGTTGCTCGTGATGATGACGGTTCCCGGTTTCTCCGCCCTGTGGACCTCCGAGATCTGCTCCACGTAGCGGGGCCAGCCGACCTGGTCCCCGGACAGCTGATTGATGTCCGGTACGGGGCTGCCCCCGAGGGCCCGCTCGGGGAGGACGGGCAGGGCGATCACCGCAGAGATCGCCGCGCTGGCAACGAGACCGAGCATCATCACGCGGCGCCATGCGGTGCGCTTCGCCAGGAACGCCGCCGCCGGGACGCACCCGGCAGCGAAGAGGATGGCCAGCAGGCCGAACGGATAGTAGATCTGGGACCCGGCGGCGAAGGACAGCAGGAGGAGCACAGGGAAAGCGGCGGCCAGGAATCGGACGGGGCGCCACGACGGGCGGCGGGCGAGGGACAGCCACCCGGCGATCCATACCGGCACCTGCGGCGGCCCGAGGAGCACCAGGAGGAACAGCCACATGGTCACGCGGACCTCCCCGGCGTTGTTCCCGGACAGGGCCGCACCCATCCCGACCTGCGGCCAGCCGTGCATGGCCTGGTACAGCAGATTGGGAGCACCGACCAGCAGGGCCAGCCCGGCGGATGCAAGGACTGCCCGTGACCACAGGACCCTGCGTGGACCCAGGATGAGAACGCCCACGGTGAACGACACCAGGAGTCCGGCGATCAGCAGCTTGTTGAACATGCTCAGGCCGACAACCGCGCCTGCCGCGTACCACCACCGGTCCTGGTTCCGCAGCAGCGCACGCATCACGAACAGGCCGACCGCCGGCCAGACCAGGAGATCCAGGGAAGCGGTGAGCATGACGTGGCCCAGCAGCAGCGGCGTGGATGCCGTCGCGTAGGCCCAGGCCGCGAGTGCCTGGGCATAGCGGTCCCCGCCGAGCTCGCGGGTGATGAGTGCGATGACAGGCACGGACCCTGCCGCTGCGACGACGGCCGGGATGCGGATCGCCCATGCCTGGTCCGCGATGGCGCTGATCGCCTGCACCAGCAGGGGAGTCAGGGGCGGCTGATCCACATAGCCCCAGGCGGGATCGAGCATGCGGAAGTACAGTTCGTCGCGGTGGTAGCCGTACCTTCCGCTGGTCAGCGCGAGGACGACGGCGAGGGCGACCGCGGCGGACAGGACCGCGGGGTAGGCGAACTCCGGTCGTTCCGGCCCCACATCGGCCGCGGCGAGCGCGGCGGATGAGGAGCTGCTACCCGCCACAGTGCTGCTCGATCATGCTCCGAGTATGGGGGAGGGCTGCGGCCTCACCAAGGTGTCCGGCGAAAGCGCCGGCTCCGGTCGGGAGGGCACGATTCGGCAGGATCCGCTTGTATGGGTATTCTGGTATCTGCTCCAAATGAGGAGGATTCGCCTAGCGGCCTATGGCGCACGCCTGGAACGCGTGTTGGGTTCACGCCCTCGGGGGTTCAAATCCCCCATCCTCCGCCTTGTAGCTCGAACAGCAGGACCCCGGCCCACCGGCCGGGGTCCTGCTGTTTAAGCCGTCGAGGGGTCGGCCGCCCCGGTGAGGCGGCGGATGCGGTTCTTCGCGGCGGTCTCCGCGGGCCCCTGGGGCCCGAGCCCGAGCCGGATGACTCCCAGGACGAGCCGCACCGCCGTCCGGATGGGCAGGGGGACCGGGCCGAGGGACGGCGTCCGGAGCCCGAGCATCTCGCGGTGCCTCGGCTCGAGGGTGGCCACCGCCCCGGCGAACAGCACCCGGTAGCCGAGGCGCTGGGACCTCGGCAGCGGGGGACGGCGGATGTAGGTCAGCGCCTCCTGCACCTGGTCGCTGTCGGTGAGTTCGCCGTCGAACGCTGCGAGCTGCGCCTTCAGCTCGGCTTCGGACCGCGGCGGGTCCTCGAGCCCCATCAGCTCCCCGGCAGCAGCCCACTCGGCGACGTACTGGTCGGCTCCACCCGGAATGGGGCCGCCATAGGCTGCATGGGCAGCGACGAAGGCGTCCGTGAACGCCAGGTGCACCCAGCGGATCAGGTCCGGATCCGCCGCCGAGTAGGGCCGCTCGGCGCCCCGGCTGTCGATGTACGTGCCGTTGACCCTGGTGTGGAGCCGCTGCACGAACGCGGAGCCTTCCTGGGCGGCGGTCTTCGAGCCGTACGTGACGGTGAAGATCCAGCGGATGGTGTTCGCCAGTCGTCCGAGTGGCTCCTCGCGGAAGCTCGAGTGCGCGTGAACGCCCGCCATGGCTCCCGGATGCAGCGCCTGGAGCAGCAGGGCGCGGATGCCCGCGACGGTCGGCGTGATCGAGCTGTGGACCGTCCACACCGCCGAGCCGATCGGGAAGTAGCCGAGGTCGTCGCCCTTCTCGAACTCGAACTGCCACTGCGGGATGGTGGGATCGCCGTCCGTGAACGTCGTCCGGAGCTGCGTCTTCCACGTGTCGATCAATCCCATGCGACGACCTATCCTGTTGGTGACCTTCGCGGCCGACCCGGGATGTGCCCGAGCGGCCGGTGCACGGCCTTCGTGGCCGCCGTTCCTTCCAACGCATCCGCGGGCCCGTTTGCTCCTGTCCGCTCCCGGACGCCGAGCCATCCGGGCAGCCACGCAGCACGAAGCAGGAGCGCAACCATTTCCAAAGGAGCAACCATGTCCTCGCCCAGCCTGTACGGGATCGACCTCACCATGAACGACGGCAGCCGGAGGTCCTTCGGCGACTTCCGCGGCCGTCCCGTCCTGGTGGTGAACGTGGCATCGAAGTGCGGGTTCACGCCCCAGTACGCGGGCCTCGAGAAGCTCTACGGCAGGTATGCCGAGGAGGGCCTCGTGGTCCTCGGGATGCCGTGCAACCAGTTCCTGGGACAGGAACCGGGAAGCGACGGCGAGATCGCCGAGTTCTGCTCCACCACCTTCGGTGTGACCTTCCCGCTCATGTCCAAGGGAGACGTCCGCGGCAAGGACCAGCATCCGCTCTACGAGCAGCTGACGCAGTTCAGGAACGGCGTCCTGCCCGGGCTCGTGAAGTGGAACTTCGAGAAGTTCCTCGTGAACCGCGAGGGCGACGTCGTCGCGCGCTTCGCTCCCACGGTGGAACCGGACGCACCCGAGGTCATCGCCGCGATCGAGGATGCCCTGGCGCGGCCCGCAGCCTGAACGCGGCGGCCGTTCCCGGCCCGGCCTCAGCCCAGTGACGCGACGCAGCGCGCGAGGAACGCGGCTCCTGCCTCCTCGTGGATGAGCGAGCCCTCCGTGACGACCTCGTACGGCTTCGCGGGGACGCCGTCGGCGGGCCGGACGTCCACGTGCGCGACGTCGAAGCCCTGCTCGTGCAGGTAGTCGGCCATGGCGTAGTCCGTGCGGGAGTCCCCCACGGTCCGCCAGGTGCGGGGGATCCCCATGAGGGGTGCCACGAGCGTGAGGGCCCGCTCGGCGCCGAGGTCCTTGCCGACACGCACCGATTCGATGTCGGTGGAGATGATCGTCGGGTCCACCCGGTACTCGATGTTCCCGTGGCTGTCCGGTTCCTCGCGGTCGAGCCGGCAGGCGCCCATGTCGTGGCTGTGCATGATGTCGAGGGCGTCGTTGTCGAAGGAGCGCTGCGCTTCGAGGTAGTCGGCGTTCGTCGCGTCGAGGGACTGCTCCACGGAGACCATCGACAGCTTCGTCTCGTCGAAGAACATCACGTCCGGGTACTGCTCCTCCACGAGGTCCCGCACGTCGTCGGCGAAGCTCACGGGCAGGGCGAGGTCCCGGTCGATGAACACCTCGCCGGCGCCGTCCGCGGTGAACGAGAACCACGTGGCACCCTTCTCGCAGACGGCGTGGAACGTGATCCCGGCGGGTAGGCCTGCGGCGAGCATCGGCTCCATGACCTGCTGCCGGATGAAGGCGTCAGACCGGCCCGTGTTGAACACCACGGGCCAGCCCGCGGACGCGAGCGTGAGCAGATCGGCGATGATCCCGGCCGGAACAGAGCGGGTGACAGGGCTCGCGACCGGGCCGTCGACGTCGAGCAGGAGCCCCTGGACGGGGTTCCCCTGGTGTGTCGCGGGAGCGGCGGGGGTATCGGGCAGGAGGTCGATCGGGGCGTCCGTAGGCATGGTCCCATTATGTTCCGGAGCCGCACGGTCCTTCCATTCGGGAGGTGCCGGGGCGCCGGCCGTGAAACACTCGCGGGATGAATCCAGTGTCGCCGGGCATCGTCGTCGTCGGGTCCATCAACGCGGACCTCGTGGTCACCCTCGAACGGCACCCGCAACCGGGCGAGACCGTGCTGGGCCGATCGATGACGGTCCTGCCCGGCGGCAAGGGAGCCAACCAGGCCGTCGCAGCAGCGCTGCTCGGTGCCGAGGTGGCGATGGTCGGTGCCGTGGGCACCGATGCCCACGCCGACGTCGCGCTCTCGGCCCTTGCCGCTGCCGGCGCGGACCTGCGAGCGGTCCGGCGGACCGACGGCGGCACGGGCGTCGCCGTCGTGCAGGTGTCCGACGACGGCGAGAACTCCATCGTGGTGCTGCCGGGCGCGAATGCCGAGGTGTCCGCCGGGCTCGTCGCCGCCTCGGCGGACGTCATCCGGGCGGCGGCAGTCGTCGTCGTGCAGGGCGAGCTGCCGGCGGAGGCGACCGAGGCGGCGGTGCGCCTGGCCTCCGGGCGCGTGATCGTCAACCTCGCGCCCGTGATCGGCATCGACCGCGGAATGCTGCTGCGGGCGGACCCGCTCGTCGTCAACGAACACGAGGGCGCCCTGGTCCTCGCGCATCTCGGTGGCGACGCGGTGCCCGGTCACGAGGCGGTCGTCCGGAGCCTCCTGGCCTGCGGCTTCGCGTCCGTGGTGATGACCCTCGGCGGCGTAGGCGCCCTGGTGTCCGACGGCGGCACGGTCCGAGCCGTGCCCGCCCCGCGCGTCCCGACGGTGGACACGACCGGCGCCGGGGACGCGTTCGTCGGTGCGCTCGCCGCGGAACTCTCCGGAGGCACGCCCCTCGTCGACGCCGTCCGGTTCGCCGTCCGTGTCGGCTCCTACGCGGTCCAGGGCGCCGGCGCCCAGCCCTCCTATCCGACGCTCGGCGACGAGCTCCCCGCACTGCCGCTACAGGAGCAGGACGCCGGCACGTGAAGCGGATTCCTGGGGTTTCCCGCCCGCGCGAGGGGCAGGAAGGGGTAACCATTGGGCCACGAGATGACGGCCGCGGCGGCGCCGCGTTCCATTGGCCCGAGCAATTACCTAGGCTGTACCAGTGATCTTCAAAGCAGTAAGTGACGGACGGCCGTACCCGGACCACGGACACGTGACCCCCAAGGACTGGGCGGAAGTGGCTCCCCGGCAGGTGCGGCTCGATGAACTGGTGACCACCAAGACCACCCTCGACCTCGAAGCGCTGCTCGCCGAGGACTCGACGTTCTTCGGTGACCTCTTCCCGCACGTGGTGCAGTGGAACGACGTCATGTACCTCGAGGACGGCCTGCACCGTGCTGTCCGGACCGCGCTGCACCAGCGGACCATCCTGCACGCGAGAGTCCTCGTGCTCAATGACTGAGCACGGCTCGTCGCGCCAGCAGCGGGCGCAGGCGAGGCGTGATCCCACCGAATGGCACGGCCACCGCATCATCACCGAGACGGACCTCGGCGCCGTCTTCACGGAGGACGACGATGCACGCCGGCATCGCGCCTCCATGCGCAGGATCCGCCACGGGGTTGTCCTCGTCCTGCTCGTCGCGCTCCTGGCCGCCGCCGTGTACGTGGCCCTCGGGATCGCGCGCGGCGACATCAGCATCGGGGGCTCCGACGCGGCTCCGGCTCCCGCTCCGACGTCGACGTGTCCGGCCGGTCCGTTCGACTACCAGGACCCGAGTGCCGTCACCGTCAACGTGTACAACAGCACGGACATCGACGGCCTCGCCGGCATCGCGGCGGAGCAGCTGCGGGGCCGCGCCTTCGCGGTCCGCGACATCGGGAACCGCGAGGTCGGCCCCACCGGTATGACCGCGATCGTCGTCTCGGGGGAGGGCGGCCGCGCCAACGCCTTCACGGTGCAGCGCACCATCCCGGACTCGGTCTACGTCGCCGACGAGCGTGAGGACAGGACGGTCGACGTCATCCTCGGGTCCACCTACGCCGGCATCATCCCCCCGGAAGGAGTGGACGTCACGCCCGCGGGCCTCAGGTGCGCACCGGAGGAAGGCTCGACGCCGGCCCCCACCCCGGCAGCCACCGCCCCCTAGCCGGCCCGGACGGGAGGGACGACGCCGCACGCCGTCCCTCCCGTCCGCTGCCGCTATGCCGCGGCCGGCGTCCGGCTGTCCCGGAGGTACTTCGAGTAGGCGGTGACGGTCAGGAACGCCGGGAACTCCTCGCCGAGCGCCACCTCCTCGAAGACCTCGCGGGCCTCGTCGAAGAAGTCGCCGTCGAACCGGGCGAGCGCGTCGAATTCCTCGTCCAGCAGGGCGGTGACCCACTCGCGCGTGATGACGTCGCCGTCCTCCGTGAGGGCGCTCGTGTAGATCCACTGCCAGATCTGCGACCGCGAGATCTCGGCGGTCGCGGCATCCTCCATCAGGTTGTTGATGGCGGCGGCTCCGCTGCCCCGCAGCCAGGACTCGATGTACCGGACGCCGATCTCGAGGTTCTCCCGGACGCCGCGCTCCGTGATGGTGCCCGGCGTGGCCGCGACGTCGAGCAGTGCCCTGTCGTCCGGCTGGACGTCGTCGCGCATCCGGTCGAGCTGGTTCGGGCGGTCGCCGAGTGCGGCGTCGAAGACCTCCATCGCCACGGGTACGAGGTCGGGGTGGGCCACCCACGAGCCGTCGAAGCCGTCATGGGCCTCGCGGGACTTGTCCGCACGGACCTTCTCGAAGGCCAGTGTATTGGCCTGCTCGTCCCGCCGGTTCGGGATGAACGCCGCCATCCCGCCGATCGCGTGTGCACCCCGCCGATGGCACGCGCGGACGAGCTGCTCCGTGTAGGCGCGCATGAACGGTGCCGTCATGGTCACGGCGTTGCGGTCGGGCAGGACGAAGCGCGGCCCGCGGGTGCGGAAGTTCTTGATGACCGAGAAGATGTAGTCCCAGCGGCCGGCGTTCAGGCCCGCCGCGTGGTCCCGCAGCTCGTACAGGATCTCCTCCATCTCGAAGGCCGCCGTGATGGTCTCGATCAGCACCGTCGCGCGGATGGTGCCCTGCGGGATGCCCAGCAGGTGCTGCGCCTGGACGAAGATGTCGTTCCAGAGCCGCGCCTCGAGGTGGTTCTCGATCTTCGGCAGGTAGAAGTACGGGCCCCGGCCCTGCTCCATCAGCGTGCGGGCGTTGTGGAAGAAGTAGAGGGCGAAGTCGAACAGGCCGCCCGCGACGGCGACGTCCTGGATGAGCACGTGCTTCTCGGCCAGGTGCCAGCCCCGGGGCCGCACCACGATGGTCGGCAGGGTCTCGGGGGAGCCCTTCACCCTGTACTCCCTGCCTTCCGGCGAGGTGAAGCCGATGCGGCCCGCGAGCGCGTCCTTCAGGTTCAGCTGCCCGTTGATCACGTTGGCCCACGACGGCGTGGACGAGTCCTCCATGTCCGCGAGCCAGACCTTCGCTCCCGAGTTGAGGGCGTTGATGGTCATCTTGCGGTCCACCGGGCCGGTGATCTCGACGCGGCGGTCCTCGAGCCCCGGCGCCGTCGGTGCGACCCGCCACGACGCATCCTCGCGGATGTGGCGTGTCTCGGGGAGGAAATGCGGGTCGATGCCGGATGCGACGGCCTTCCGCTGGAGGCAACGGTGGCGGAGGAGTTCCTCGCGCCGCTTGTGGGTGGCCTTGTGCAGCGCCTTGACGAAGTCGAGTGCCTCGCGGGTGAGGATCTCGCCCTGTCGCTGCACGGGTGGAGCGTTCAGGGTGATGCGATTCAGGGTGTAGGGGTCGTTCATGGTGTGCTCCTGGGGTGGAAGGGCCGCGAGAGGGCAGAAAGGACCGGCCCGGGCGGGGATTCGTGGTCTTTTCTGTCGCCTCGGCGGGGTGCTGTCGGGGGAAGTGCTAGTGGAACTGCTGCGACTCGGTGGATCCGGCGAGCGCGAGGGTGCTTCCGGTGGGGTTCAGCGCCGTGGCCACGGAGTCGAAGTAGCCGGTGCCGACCTCGCGCTGGTGCCTGGTCGCGGTGTAGCCGCGCGATTCGGCGGCGAACTCGCGCTCCTGCAGGTCCACGTACGCGCTCATGCCGTCCCTCGCATAGCCGTGTGCGAGGTCGAACATGGAGTAGTTGAGGGCGTGGAACCCGGCGAGGGTGATGAACTGGAACGTGAAGCCCATGGCGCCGAGCTCGCGCTGGAACCTCGCGATCGTGGCGTCGTCGAGGTGTTTGCGCCAGTTGAACGACGGCGAGCAGTTGTAGGCGAGCATCTGGTCGGGGAACTCGGCCCTGATGCCCTCGGCGAAGCGCCGGGCGAGGTCGAGGTCAGGGGTGCCCGTCTCCATCCAGAGCAGGTCGGCGTAGGGGGCGTACGCCCGTCCGCGGGCGATGCACGCCTCCAGGCCGTTGCGTACGTGGTAGAAACCCTCGGGCGTGCGCTCGCCGGTGACGAACGGCTGGTCCCGCTCGTCGACGTCGGACGTGATGAGGGTCGCGGCCTCGGCGTCGGTGCGGGCGACGATGACCGACGGCGTCCCCGCCACGTCGGCGGCCAGGCGGGCCGCATTGAGGGTCCGCACGTGCTGCTGGGTGGGGATCAGCACCTTTCCGCCGAGGTGCCCGCACTTCTTCTCCGAGGCGAGCTGGTCCTCCCAGTGGATGCCGGCGGCCCCGGCCTGGATCATCGACTTCATGAGCTCGTAGGCGTTGAGCGGTCCGCCGAAGCCTGCTTCGGCATCGGCGACGATCGGGACGAGCCAGTCCTCGACGGTGGAGGTGCCCTCGGCCCATTCGATCTGGTCGGCGCGGAGGAGGGCGTTGTTGATGCGGCGGACGACCGTGGGCACCGAGTTCGCCGGGTACAGCGACTGGTCGGGGTAGGTGTGCCCGGAGTTGTTCGCATCCGCCGCCACCTGCCACCCGGAGAGGTAGATGGCGCGCAGGCCGGCCTTGACCTGCTGCACCGCCTGGTTGCCGGTGAGCGCCCCGAGCGCGTTGGTGTAGCCACCGGTCCCGGCCTCGGAGGTGAGCTGGCGCCAGAGCTTCTCCGCTCCACGCCGCGCCAGCGTGTGCTCCTCCTGGACGCTGCCGCGGAGACGCACGACGTCGGCCGCGGAGTAGTCGCGCCGGACACCGTCCCAGCGCGGATCCACCGACCATTCGAGCTCCAGCGCCTGGGCTGCGGCAGCGGCGCCCTGGAGGCGGTCCGTGGACGGGGTCGAGGGGGTTGGTTCCTGCGTCATTGTGATCTCCTTGGGTGCTGGCCGGGCTGCCCGGCTGGGGTGGAATCAACAATTCGCCACTTCTGGCGGCCTTCCAAGGGGAAAAGTGTGGAAAGAAACGCACTTCTTCGCTTATCGTCAAGAAATGACGACTCCCGCGTGGACCCGACCCGTTCCTGCGACCCAGGTGCGTCCGCAGGGCGCCCCGCTGGACCTGATCAGCCTCGGCCGGCGGGTCCGGCACCTGCGGAAGGCGCAGGGCATGACGCTCGACGATCTGGGCTCAGCCGTCGGGACGGTCGCCTCGCAGCTCTCACTCATCGAGAACGGCAAGCGTGAACCGAAGCTCGGCATGCTGCAGGGCCTCGCGGCGGCCCTGGGCGTGACGATCGACGACCTTCTGGGAGCGGAGCCGCCGTCGCGGCGTGCGGCGCTGGAGATCGAACTGGAGCGTGCGCAGCGCGGGCCGCTCTACGAATCGCTGGGTCTGCCGAAGGTCCGCATCTCGTCGAGGCTGCCGCTGGAGGTGCTGGAGTCACTCGTGGGGCTGCAGGGCGAACTCGAGCGGCGCCTCGACGAGCAGGTGGCCACGCCCGAGGAGGCCCGGCGTGCCAACGCCGAGCTGCGGGCCGTCATGCGGGAACGGAACAACTACTTCCCCGAGATCGAGGCCCAGGCGCGGACGGTTCTCGACGCCGTCGGCTACAGCGCCGGCCCCGTGTCGCAGCACCTGATCGCCGACATCGCCGCGCACCTCGGGTTCACGCTGCACCACGTCAGCGACCTGCCGCATTCCACGCGTTCCGTCACGGACCTGAAGAACCGCCGGATCTACCTGACGCAGTCGCAGCGGACGGATCACGATCCGCGGTCGGTGCTGCTGCAGGCGCTCGGGCACTACGTGCTGGAGCACCGCACCCCCGAGAACTACGGCGAGTTCCTCCGGCAGCGGGTCGCCACGAACTACTTCGCCGCCGCGCTGCTGCTCCCGGAGCGGCCCACCGTCGAGTTCCTCAAGCGTGCCAAGGCAGCGAAGGAGATCGCCGTCGAGGACATCCGCGACAATTTCGCGGTGTCCTACGAGACGGCCGCGCACCGCTTCACGAACCTCGCCACCGAGCACCTGGACATCAGGACGCACTTCCAGAAGACCCACAAGAGCGGCATCATCTACAAGGCCTACGAGAATGACGGCGTGACCTTCCCGCAGGACCACACGGGCGCGATCGAGGGCCAGCCGTCCTGCCGCCGCTGGACCTCGCGCGTCGTGTTCGACGTGCAGGACAAGTTCCGGGCCTACAACCAGTACACCGACACCCCGAGCGGTACCTACTGGTGCACGGCGCGGACCGAGCGTGCGGCCAGCGGCGAGTTCTCGCTGAGCATCGGCGTCCCCTATGCCCAGGTCAAGTGGTTCCGTGGACGGGACACGGACATCCGGGAGAAGTCCTTCTGCCCGGACGAGGCGTGCTGCCGGCAGCCGCCGTCGGACCTCGCGCGGGAGTGGGCCGGCCATGCCTGGCCGAGCGCCCGGGCACACTCGCACCTCCTGGCCGCGATGCCGCCCGGCGCCTTCCCGGGCGTGGACGAGACCGAGGTCTACTCGTTCCTCGCCGCACACTCGACGTAGGGCGGCACGCGCTGCTCCGAAGGCACCCTACGCGGGCACCCTGCCGGAGTCGGCGTGACGCGTCAGGCGCGTTCCCGGAGTGCCCGACGGCGGACGGCCAGGGGATAGGCGACCCACAGGATTCCCACCGTGAGCAGGAGCGATCCGGCCACGACGAGGCCCGCCGTGCGGCTCACCACGAGGTCGAAGATCAGCCAGGCCGTCCCGGCGAGCACCAGGCCCACGAGGGCGATGGTCGTGCGGATGATCGCGGCCGTCTGCTGCACGAGCGTGGCCTTCACCCGCAGGCCGAACAGGACCCGGTGCAGGTTGACCGAGGAGAGCACCAGGGCCGTGATGAGCGCCGAGAGGCACACCAGGCCCAGGTAGACGGCCACCTGCACGTCGTCGAGCTCGGCGAACCGCGACTGGAAGGGCAGGGTCAGCAGGAACCCGGTCAGGATCTGGATGCCGGTCTGCATGACACGGAGCTCCTGGAGCATCTCCTGCCAGTTGCGGTCGAGGCGCTGGTTCGCGCTCTCCCCGCGTCCGTCGTCGGGAGCGGCAGCTCCCACTGGCCCGCCGTTCTCGGCAGGGTCCGCGGCGGTGCTCATCCCGGGCCCGTCCCTGCCCGCTACCGGGACGACCGCGCGCCGCCCTGCCAGACGGCGTCGAACGGGGCGTTGGACCCCACGCGGTTGCGGATGCCCTCGGTGACGAACTCCTTCGCGGTGCGGGCGGCGTCCAGGGGCTCCGCTCCCTTCGCGAGTTCGGCTGCGATCGCTGCAGCGAGGGTGCACCCGGCGCCGCTCACGGCGACCTCGCCCACCTTGGGTGCGGACAGGACCTCGAGCGTCTCGCCGTCGAAGTAGACGTCGACGGCGTCCGGGCCCGCGATGCGCACGCCGCCCTTGGCGAGGACCACGGCGCCGCTCTGGCGGTGGATGATGCGGGCAGCCTCCTTCAGGTCCTCGAGGGAGTCGATGGTGATGCCGGAGAGGGATTCCGCCTCGAAGTGGTTCGGCGTGACGAAGGTGGCCAGCGGCAGGATGTTCGCCTTGAGCGCCTGGTCGGTGTCGAGCGCTGCGCCGGGTTCCTGGCCCTTGCAGATCAGCACCGGATCGAGGACCACGTTGTCCCACTCCTGGCTCTTCAGGGCGCTGGCCACCGTGTCGATGGTCGCGGGGGTGCCGAGCATCCCCAACTTGACGGTTCCGAGGGGGTAGCAGGACTGGATGGCCTCGAGCTGGTCGGCGATCACCTGCTGGTCCACGGGTACGAAGCGGTGCTGCCACTCGTTCTTCGGGTCGAAGGACACGATGCAGGTCAGGGCCACGACGCCGTAGACGCCCAGCTCCTGGAACGTCTTGAGATCGGCCTGCGCTCCGGCGCCGCCCGTCGCCTCCGATCCGGCGATGGTCAGGGTGACGGCGGGGCTCACGGAGGTCTGGGTGTCGGACATTCCCCTAGTCTGCCCGAACCCGCTCGGAAGCGGCCACCCGATCGGGCACCAGGATCTCGTCGAGTGCAGGCCCGAGAGTGGGGTAGGCGAAGGTGAACCCCGCGTCGAGCAGATTCCGTGGGGACACCCAGCGGCTCTTCATGGTCATTGCACGCGGACCAGCTTCCAGACACTGGCACGGCCAACGGCGCCCGCACCTCCGATGAGAACGGCTGCGGGGAGGGTGTCCCCGATGGCGGTGGACGGCGACAGCAGCGTGGCGATGGCGAAGGCTGCCGCGGTGAACGCGGCGAAGAAGACCCCGACATGGATCCACTGGCTGCCCACCGGTCGCAGCAGGAGCCCGAGCACGACGCCGAGCGGCAGCCCCGTGACCAGCCCGATCCCGAGGCCGTACCAGAGGGCCAGGAGGAACACCGCCGGCGCCTCGGCTCCCCAGGTGGAGGCGAAGGCGAGCGCGAGGACCGTCACGCCCACGAGGAACCCGACGACGACGGCGGCGGGTCCGAAGGTGACGTGGTGGCGCGACGGCGGGGGTCCGTCGTCGGCCGCGTCCTCGGGACTTCCGCCGTCCGTGCTCACTGCCGCGTACCCCGGATCAGCTGAACGATGTCCTCGACGATCTTCCGCACCACGGGGAGCCGGGAGAGGATCACGAGCCTGGAGATGAGCGGGGCGGCCTGGTCGATGAGCCGGCGCGTGCGGGCCTGGTCGGTGGAGGAGTCGTAGACCCAGAAGAGGGTCACACCCATGTAGGCGTACCAGAGGAGCTCCGGCAGGTCGTCCCGGATGGCGAGCGGAGGCTGCGGCCTCGACATCGCGACGGCGTGCCGGAACAGCGCGATGGACCGGGCGCGGGCGACGGCGGATTCGCTGCCGAAGGGGCTCGTCGTCGCGGAGGGCTTGATGGCGATGCTGATGAAGCGGGAGCCGAAGTCGTGGTACGGCGCCATGACGTCGATCCCGGTGTTGAGGACGATCCGCAGGAGTTCGCCGAGGTTCTGGCCTTCGCGCAGCTGCGGCAGGGCGCGGGAGCGGTGTTCCTCCTGCAGGCTGCGGTAGAGCTCGTGGACGAGGTCGTCCTTCGAGGCGAAGTAGTAGTAGGCGCTCCCGGTCGAGACGTCGGCGGCCGACGCGATGGCCCGCATGGTCGTCTTCTCGTAGCCGATCTCGCGGAAGAGCCGAAGCGCCGTGGAGACCAGCAGGTCCCTGGTCGCTTCGCTCTTGGCTGTCGGCGTCGGCATGCTCCTCCTGATTCGAACGTGTTCAATTCGAAGTGTAGCCCTGATTTGAACACGTTCAAACCGCTGTCAGGCGTAGTACCTGCCCAGCACCTCGGCCTTCAGGTCGTAGAAGGTGCCGTCGTCGATGGCCGTGCGCGCGTCGTCGACCATGCGCACCACGAACCGCTCGTTGTGGATGGAGATCAGGGTCGCGGACACCATCTCCTTGGCCTTGAAGAGGTGGTGGATGTAGGCGCGGGTGTAGTGCGTGCAGGTGTAGCAGTCGCAGCCCTCGACGAGCGGGGTGAAGTCCCTCTTGAAGCGCGCGTTGGAGAGGTTCCACCGGCCGTCCGGCGTGTAGAAGGCGGAATTCCGGGCAACGCGCGTGGGGGAGACGCAGTCGAACGTGTCGGCGCCGTTCTCGATCCCCGTGAAGAGGTCGTCCGGCTCGGAGATGCCCAGCAGATGGCGTGGCCTGTCCTCGGGCAGTTCGTCGCTGCACCACCCGAGGATGGTGCCGAGGTTCTCCTTCTCGAGGGCGCCACCGATCCCGAAACCGTCGAAGTTCATGGCCCCGAGGTCGGCGGACGCCTTCCGGCGGAGGTCCTCGTACTGCGCGCCCTGGATGACACCGAACAGCGCCTGGTACGGGCGGTGGCTGCGCTCGGCGGTCAGCCGCTCGTGCTCCGCGACGCAGCGCAGGGCCCAGAGCCGTGTCCGTTCGAGGGACTCCTCCTGGTAGCCGCGCGAGTTCATGAGGGTGGTGAGCTCGTCGAACGCGAACATGATGTCCGCGCCGAGCTGGTGCTGCACCTGCATGGAGATCTCGGGGGTGAAGCGGTGGCGGTCGCCATTGAGGTGGGACTTGAACCAGACGCCGTCGTCGTCGATGTGCGCGAGGCGTTCCTTGCCGACGGCGATGCGGTCGTCCGCTCCCGCCTTGTCGGCGTCGACGGGCACGTCCATGGTGATGACCTTCTTGAAGCCGGAGCCGAGGCTCATCACCTGGAAACCCCCGGAATCGGTGAAGGTGGGGCCGGGCCAGTTCATGAAGGCGCCCAGGCCGCCCGCCTCGTCGAGGACGTCCGCCCCGGGCTGCAGGTAGAGATGGTAGGCGTTCGCGAGGAGGGCCTGCGCGCCGAGCTCGGCCATGGCGCCGGGGAGGACGGCCTTCACCGATGCCTTCGTGCCGACGGGGATGAAGGCCGGGGTGCGGATCTCTCCGTGCGGGGTGGTGATGGTGCCGGTCCGCCCGTGCCGGTGCCCGCCGCCCGTCGCGGGCGTGGTGTCCTCGAGGCGGCTGGAGACGGAGAAGGCGAACGAGGACTGCTGGGACTGTGGATGCACCACCCCATTTTGCCAGCCCACCGCGGGCGGGCGGTCCGAGCCGGCGGTCGCCGGGGCTAGCGGGTGGCGAGCTGCGCGTTCAGCGCACCCACGGCGGCCAGCTCCGCGGCGATCCGGCGTTCCAGGACCTCGCGGCCCAGGGTCTCCGATCCCCCGTGCGCGCGGAGGTACAGGAGGACGCCGATGCGCAGGACGCGCCAGTCGCGCTCGACGTCGATCTTCCCCGCCGAGGAGGCCCGCAGGATCTCCGGGTCGTACACGTTGGGTTCGTTGAGCTGGCGCTGCCGGTACATCGCCGCCGTCTTGGCGCGCAGCGGATCCGTCTCGGCGTCGTCGGCCGCGCGGATGGCTGCCGAGTACCGCGCGGAGCGGTCCTCGTCATGGCGCGTGAGGTAGGCGGCGATCGCGAGCCCGCCCTCGATCCACTTCCACCGCCCGAAGTTCCCGTCGAACGGCAGTTCCGCGAGCAGGTCGGCGACGGTCAGGGCGGCTGCGGTGTCGCCCTGGTCGATGAAGAGCGCGAGGGCCAGCTGGTGGAGGTCCTGCAGGTTGCTGCCGGCCTTGAGGTTGATGCCGCGCGCCAGCCGCCCTGCCATCTCCTGGATGGGAGCGCTGTCCGCGTGCGCCTGGGCGATCTGCGCGACGAGCGCCTCCGGGGAGCCGTGGTCCGCGGCGACGGCCGACGCGCCGATCTCGGCATCGGCCGGCTCGACGTAGACCATCGAGCCGGTGGCGATCGAGATGCTCCGTCCTCCCGCGACGGACGCACGGACGAGCGCGGGCACCCCGAAGTCGTCGTTCTCGACCACGACGGACGTCACCTCCGCCGGGTCGTCACCGCCCGGGAGCGCCAGTACGTCGCCCACGGCCAGTACCTCTGCCGGAACCGCGCGCAACCCTGTCCTGTCCAACCTGTTCACCATCATGTACGTCGTGCCAACCTCTGCCAGTAGCCCCTGGATGTGTCCCGGCGCCCCAGCGCGCCCGTATCACGATACGGTGTCGCGGGCGTCGGCGGGCGCCTCGTCCCGGCTACCGGCCCCAACCGGCGTGGGCGAGGGCCTGGCGCAGCAGGTCGGCGCGCCCGCCCGAGAACTCGGCCTGGATGGAGGGGCTCAGGGCCTCGGAGGGGGTCAGCCAGGACAGTTCCAGCGCGTCCTGGCGCGGGTTGCACTCGCCCGTGACGGGGATCAGGTACGCGAGGGCGACGGCGTGCTGGCGGTCGTCGGTCAGGCCCGTCTCCGAGGGGGACGGGAAGTACTCGGCGATCGTGAAGGGCAGGGGCGACGGCGGCAGCTGCGGCAGTGCCAGCGGGCCGAGGTCCTTCTCGAGGTGGCGCAGGAGCGCGGCCCGGATGGTCTCCCGGTACATCACGCGCCCGGAGACGAACGTCCGCACCATCTCGCCCTGCTCGTTGGCCTGCAGGAGCAGCCCCACCTCGTTGACGTACCCGAGGGCGTCGCACCGCACGGGGATCGCCTCCACGTAGACCATCGGCAGGCGGCGGCGGGCCTCGTACAGGTCATCTTCGGAGAGCCAGCCCGGGTTGGGGTCAGGGGTGCGTACGTTCATACCCCCAGTTCTATAGCAGACCCCCTTCCCGGCACGGACGGCGCGCGGTTCTTCGGCCCGTGGCTGAATCCGCGGGGAGCAGGTGGGGCGTCAGTGCTCGGTGCAGCCGTCGAGGTCCCGTCGCCGCTCGTTGATCCACACGTCCGTGCCCCACGGTGCGCGGACGCGGAGCGAGCGACCGTGGCGCTCGTCCACGACCTCGGGCTCGGAACCGCCGCTGGAGAGGCCGGAGACCAGGGCCCGCACGTCGCCGTCGTACTCGAAGGCCAGGCCCGGTGCGGCACGCTCCTGGAGGTGCACGGCGACCAGGCCGCCGTTCTTCGCCCGGAAGTCGTGCCACGTGCCCGCCTCGGAGCTGATCCTCGGTCTAGCCCCGATGTCCCCGAGCGCCCGGACCGCGCCGTCGACGTCGGCCGTGTACCAGAGGGCCAGCACCGACAGGGGCGAGGCCGGCGCGCCCGTCTCGCGCGGACCCGCGTCGGCGACGAAGGACATCCCGTCGGGTGCGGTGACGCGGGCCGCGAGGCCGTGGCCCTCCCCGGAGAGCTCCACGGCGGTGCCGGCCTCGGCCGTCCGGCGTGCGAACTCGCGCACATCGGCGACGTCGAACATCAGGGCCGTCGTGCCTTCCGCACGACTGCCTGGAGCGCAGGAGCGCAGGGCGACACGGCCGCTCCCGGCGTCGAACACGGCGTCGAACACGGCGCAGGACCCGCTCGGTGCGGTGTCCCGTGCCGGTGTGAGCCCGAGGGACTGCAGGAAGCCGGCAGCGGTGGGGAGGTCGGCGGTGTGGACGAGGGGGCGGACGCGCAGCATCAGTGCATCCTAGGGTGCCGGCAGGTGGTACCGGATACTCCACCGGAGTCCTAGGGTTGTCGCATGAAGGCCGAACTGCCCGAACTCCTGCTGCCCGACGCCGCGTCCTGGCGTTCCTGGCTCGAGGAGAACCACGGGTCCTCGCCCGGTGTCTGGCTCATCGAGCACAAGAAGGGCGGGACGACGACGGCACTCACCTACGCGCAGGCGCTCGACGAAGCACTCTGTTTCGGCTGGATCGACGGACAGGCGCGGTCCCGGGACGAGGGCAGCTACTTCCAGCGCTTCACGCCCCGCGGGCCCCGGAGTATCTGGTCGGTCCGCAACCGGACCCACGTGGACAGGCTCCGCGCCGAGGGCCGGATGCGCGACGCCGGCGAGCGGGCGGTCGCCGCGGCCCAAGCCGACGGCCGGTGGGAGCGGGCCTATGCCGGGCCGGCGACGGCGGAGGTGCCGCCCGACCTCCTGGAGGCGATCGAGGCCGACGACGCCGCACTCGCCACCTTCCGCACCCTGTCCTCGCAGAACCGGTACGCCCTGATCTTCCGCCTGGCCCAGCTCAGGACGGAAGCGGCGAAGGAGCGGAACATCGCGAAGTTCGTCGCCATGCTCGCCCGCGGCGAGACCTTCTATCCGCAGGGCGCGAAGAAGGGCGGCTAGCAGAAGGCCCTCTCGGCCTCGAGGATCATCCAGGCCTGCAGCTGGGCCGACAGGCCGGCGGGTACGACCTGCGAGGGCGGGAAGAGGAGTGCTGCTGTGTCGACCTGGCTCCGGCCACTCCAGATGCGGTCGGCCGTGGCCCGGAGCATGCTGCGGGCCGTGGCCGCGGCACCGGCTCTGATGCCCGGGGCCGACGCCGCCAGGGCGAGGTAGCGGGCGAGGATCCCGGTGAAGAGGCCTGCGTCGCCGTCCGATCCCAGGGGCAGCGCCCCGCCGTCGTCCGCCACGCGGCGGGCGATGGCCTCCACGAGGTCCGCCGCGTATCCCACGTTCTCGGTCCCGCCGACGCCGACCAGCGCGCCGAGCACGGTGCCCTGGTTGTAGGTGTGGATGGCGCGCTCGAGGGTGCCGTCCGCGGTGCCGTCCGCCTTCATGCCGTCGAGGTAGAGCCCTGTAGCGGGGTCGAACAGGCGGGCTCGCAGCCAGTCGAGCAGGTCCTGCGCACGGGCCTGTTCCCCGGCACGGGCGAAGAAGAGGGCAGCGGGTGCGGTGCTCGGGGTGTTCTTGTAGTTCCGCGTGGTGTTCCAGAAGACCCCACCGCCCAGGTCCTGCGTGTGCGCGGATGCCAGGGCTCCTCCGAGGACGCGCACGCGGCGCCGCGGCCGCCGTCGTCCTTCGATCGCGTCGAGGCGTTGGAGCGCCAGGGCGAGCCACGCCATGTCGTCGTAGTAGGAGTTCCGCCACCGGCCACCGTTGCGGAGCCAGATGCCTCGGGCCAGTTTCCGGGCCTCGCGCAGTGCCGGGCCCGCGGGATCGCGCAGGTGCTCATCCAGGAGACAGTCGAGGTAGTGCGCCTGCCACCAGTAGTGCCAGTGGTTCCGGGGGCCGGTGGGAGCCGGGTACGCGATGGCGCCGAGCCTCGTCCCGGGCACGCGGAGGCTCCGGCGCGCGAACAGGTGCCGGACACTGCTCGCGGCCGCGGCGGCGGCGTCGTCGGGAGTGGGCATGTGACCACCCTAACCACACCGCCCGAGCCTCCCACTGCGCAGGATGCACAACGAATATCCTCCCGGGTGCGCAGTGGGCCACGTCACAGTACGCTGGGCGCGCGGGCCAAGGGCGGTCCGCGACCGGCGGAAGGACCAGGCATGGACATCAGGGGAGCAGTAGCGCTCGTCACGGGCGGCGCCTCGGGGCTCGGATTCGCCACCGCGCAGCGGCTGTTCGACGACGGCGCCTCCGTGGTGCTGGTCGACCTCCCGCAGTCTGCAGGAGCAGACGCCGCCGCCCGCCTCGACCCCTCGGGTGCACGTGCCCGCTTCGTGCCTGCCGACGTCGCCGATTCCGGCCAGGTCCAGGCGGCGGTCGCCGCGGCCTCCGCACTCGGTCCGCTGCGGATCGTCGTCAACTGCGCGGGGATCGCCACGCCGGGCAAGGTCCTCGGGCGCGACGGCGTCCTGCCGCTCGAGCAGTTCGCCCGCGTCATCGGCGTCAACCTGATCGGCACCTTCAACGTCATCCGGCTCGCCGCCGAGGCCATGGCGGCCACGCCGACCGTCACCGGACTCGGCGGCTCCGACGAACGCGGCGTCATCATCAACACCGCGTCCGTGGCGGCCTTCGACGGGCAGATCGGGCAGCCGGCCTACTCCGCGTCGAAAGGCGGGGTGGCGGCCATGACCCTGCCCATCGCGCGGGAACTCGCCCGCTCGCTGATCCGCGTGGTCACCATAGCGCCCGGCATCTTCGAGACGCCCATGATGGCGGGCCTCCCGCAGGAGGCCCAGGACTCCCTCGGAGCCCAGGTCCCGCACCCGTCACGCCTCGGCAAGCCCGTCGAGTACGCCGCGCTCGCCGCGCACATCGTCGAGAACCAGATGCTCAACGGCGAGACCATCCGCCTCGACGGCGCCATCCGCATGGCGCCGAGATAACGCTCGTCTCCGGTCTCAACCGAAAGGACGGCTCAATGGAGAGCCAGCTGCCCACGGCCGATTTCCTCGGCTTCGAGTCCCTCCTCGCCAGCCACGAGCGGGCGAAACTGCAGGACGTCCGGGACTTCCTCGCGAAGGAGGTCACGCCACGCGCGGTCGAGTGGTGGAACCGTGCGGAATTCCCCCACGGGATCCTGCCGAAGCTGGCGGGACTCAACCTCAGCACGCCCGTACAGCAGGGCTACAGCCACCTGTTCAGCGGGCTGGTCATCGCCGAACTGACCCGCGCGGACACCTCGATCGCCACGTTCTTCATGGTCCATCACGATCTCTTCGTCGAGGCGCTGCACACCTTCGGGAGCGAGGAGCAGAAGGCCCGGCTCCTGCAGGACGCGATGGACCTCACGATCACGGGTGCCTTCGCGCTCACCGAACCGCTGCACGGATCCGATGTCGCCGGCGGCATGGCGACGACGGCGACGCGCGACGGCGACACCTGGGTCATCAACGGCGCGAAGCGCTGGATCGGCAACGGCACGTTCTGCGACTACATGCTCCTCTGGGCCCGCGACACCGGGACCGGCGCAGTACGCGGCTTCATCCTCGATGCCACGCTGCCCGGTGTCACCCGGACGGCCATCGGTAACAAGACCGCGCTGCGGACGGTCCAGAACGCGGACATCACCCTCACCGACGTGCGGATCCCCGAGGCGGACCGCTTCACGGGTATCGATTCCTTCAACGACACCCGGCAGCTCCTGCTCGGATCACGCATCCTCGTGGGCTGGCAGGCCGTGGGCCAGCAGCTCGCCGCGTTCGACGTCGCCCGGCAGTACGCCGTCGAACGCCACCAGTTCGGGAAGCCGATCGCGGGATTCCAGCTCGTCCAGGACCAGCTCGTCACCATGATGGGCAACACGACGGCGAGCCTCGGCGTGATGGCGCGCATGGCCCAACTGCAGGAGCAGGGAGCCGCCGACATGCCCAGGGCGGCCTTCGCCAAGTCCTACACGACGGCCCGCATGCGCGAGACGGTGGCCCTCGGGCGCGGGATCCTCGGCGGCAACGGGATCGTGACGGACTACGGGATGGCGAAGATCTTCGCCGACGCCGAGGCCGTGTACACCTACGAGGGCTCCTACGAGATCAACAGCCTCATCGTGGGCAGGGCGCTGACCGGCATCTCCGCATTCGCCTGACGCGCCCTCATGCTGCCCGCGCCCGGCTGCCGGGCGCCGTCGTTCCCGGCTTCTGTCCCCGAACAGCGTGTTGTACGGGAACACGCCGACGCTCACGGGGGATGCCGCCGAGAACCAGGAACGACGGCGGCGCGGAGCGGCCCCGATGCCGCAGCGTCGTGCACGCCGTTTCGGTTCATATGACGGACACGGTGAGGCCCACGCCACATTACTGGGTAGTATCCCAACAGCAATCCGTCGTATCCAGTGCCGCATACGCCACGTTTTCCGTGCCCTGAAAGCAGGCTGTTGTGACTGTGCCCCTCGAAGTGTCTCCCGTGCGTGCCGCCGACCCGTTCGGAACGGCCGGTGATATCAGTTCCGACCTCCGTGCCGACGTGCGGCGCGTCAGCACCCTGCTCGGGGAATCGCTCGTGCGGCAGCACGGGCAGGATCTCCTCGATCTCGTGGAGCGCGTCCGCCTGCTGACCAAGCAGTCCAAGGAGTCCGGCAGCGCCAGCGACGCGGTCGAGCGGGCAGCCCTCGCGGAGCAGGTCCGTGAACTCCTCGCGGCTCTTCCGATCGATCAGGCCACCGAGCTGGTCCGGGCCTTCGCCGCATACTTCCACCTCGCGAACGCCGCCGAGCAGGTACACCGCGTCCGCGGTCTGCGGACCCGCTCCGAGGAGGACGGCTGGCTCGCGCAGACCGTCTCCCGCATCGCCGCCGACGCCGGCCCGGAGGCGCTCGCCGACGTCGTGCAGCAGCTCGACGTGCGCCCGGTCTTCACGGCACACCCCACCGAGGCCTCGCGCCGGTCCGTGCTGGACAAGCTCCGCCGGCTCTCCGACATCCTCGCCGAGACGACGCCCGAGGGCTCCCAGCAGCGGCGCCGCCAGGACCGCCGGCTCGCCGAGGTGATCGACCTGATCTGGCAGACGGACGAACTGCGCCAGGTGCGGCCCACGCCGATCGACGAGGCCCGCAACGCCATCTACTACCTCGGCGACATCCTCACCACGGCGATGCCCGAACTGCTGGAGGACCTCTCGGACCTCCTGTCCGAGCACGGCGTCACGCTGCCCGCCGAGGGAGCACCGCTGCGGTTCGGGTCCTGGATCGGAGGGGATCGCGACGGCAATCCCAACGTCACCGCCGCCGTGACCCGCGAGATCCTGCAGATCCAGAACCAGCAGGCCGTCCGGATCGCGATCCACTTCGTGGACCGGCTCATCTCGTCGCTGTCCTCGTCCACGGCGATCGTCGGGGCGTCCGAGGAGCTGACCGCCTCCATCGAGCAGGACCTCGCCAACCTGCCGAGGCTCGACAAGCGCGTGCTCGAGCTCAACGCCCAGGAACCGTACCGGCTCAAGCTGACCTGCGTGAAGGCGAAGCTGCTGAACACGGCAGCCCGCGTGCAGAACCAGACCGCGCACGAGCCCGGCAGGGACTACAACGGGACGGCCCAGGTCCTGGCGGACCTCCAGCTCGTCGGCGACTCGCTGCGCCGGCACGCCGCGGGTCTCGCTGCCGACGGGGCCCTCGCCACGGCGTCGCGCGTCATCTCCTCCTTCGGGCTGCACCTGGCGACCCTCGACATCCGTGAGCACGCGGACATGCACCACGACGTCGTCGCGCAGCTCACCGACCGCCTCGGCGAGCTGAAGGTCCCCTACCTCGAGCTGGACCGCGAGGGCCGCCTGCAGGCACTGTCCCGCGAGCTGGCGTCCCGGCGTCCGCTGGCCACGGTGAACCCGCCGCTCGACGACGGCGCACGGCGCACGTTCGACGTCTTCCGCGAGATCGCCTCGGCCCTGGAGACCTACGGACCCGACGTCATCGAGACCTACATCGTCTCCATGACGCGGGGTGCGGACGACGTCCTCGCCCCGGTGGTCCTCGCCCGCGAAGCCGGCCTGGTCGACGTCGTCGGCGACGGTTCGGGTGGTCCCGGTTCCGGCGCCTTCGCGAAGATCGGCTTCGCCCCGCTGCTCGAGACCGTGGACGAGCTCCGGGTCTCGGCGGAGATCGTGGACACCCTGCTGTCCGACCCCACCTATCGCGAGGTGGTGCGCCTGCGCGGTGACCTGCAGGAGGTCATGCTCGGCTACTCGGACTCCAACAAGGAATCCGGCGTCCTCACGAGCCTCTGGGAGATCCACAAGACCCAGCGTCGCCTGCGTGACGTCGCGGCGAAGCACGGCGTCCGCCTGCGCCTGTTCCACGGCCGCGGCGGGTCCGTCGGCCGCGGTGGCGGACCGACCTACGATGCCATCCTCGCGCAGCCCAACGGTGTCCTCGAAGGCGAGATCAAGTTCACCGAGCAGGGCGAGGTCATCAGCGACAAGTACTCCCTGCCGGCCCTGGCGCGCGAGAACCTCGAGCTGTCCCTGGCCGCCGTGATGCAGGGATCGGCGCTGCACCGCACGCCGCGTACGTCCGACGACGATCGCGACCGCTGGG
Source organism: Arthrobacter sp. NPDC092385 (assembly GCF_044755105.1). Classification (NCBI taxonomy): domain Bacteria; kingdom Bacillati; phylum Actinomycetota; class Actinomycetes; order Micrococcales; family Micrococcaceae; genus Arthrobacter; species Arthrobacter sp. NPDC092385. The sequence continues at coordinate 28,649 of NZ_JBIVQL010000009.1, read as the reverse complement.
CGGAGGTCATGGAGACCGTGTCCGACGCCGCCTTCGCGCGCTACCGCTCGCTGATCGACCACGAGGACCTGCCCGCGTACTTCCTCGCGTCGACTCCGGTGGAGCAGCTCGGTTCGCTCAACATCGGCTCGCGCCCGTCCAAGCGGCCCGATTCCGGCAGCGGACTCGGCGGGCTCCGCGCCATCCCGTGGGTGTTCGGATGGACGCAGTCGCGGCAGATCGTGCCGGGCTGGTTCGGCGTCGGGTCAGGGCTGCGGGCTGCGCGCGAGGCAGGCCACGAGGGACTGCTCGAGGAGATGCTGGAGCGCTGGCACTTCTTCCGGACCGTGGTCTCCAATGTGGAGATGACGCTCGCCAAGACCGATCTCGAGATCGCGGCGCACTACGTCGAGGCCCTGGTGCCGGGCGAGCTGCAGCACCTCTTCGGGGTGATCCGGGAGGAGTACGAGCTGACCCTCGCCGAGATCCGCCACCTCACGGGGGAGCACGAACTGCTCGACAACCAGCCCGTGCTCAAGCGGTCCCTGGCGGTCCGCGACCAGTACCTGGACCCCATCTCCTACCTGCAGGTGGAACTGCTGCGCCGCGTCCGGGAGGAAGCCGATGGCGGCCGGCCCGACGGGCAGCTGCAGCGGGCCATGCTCATCACCATCAACGGTGTGGCGGCGGGGATGCGCAACACGGGCTGAGCCGAGGCCCCCGGGTGCGGGCCGCGCGGTGTGATGGAACCGTGCGCGTGGTGTCGGAATAGGGACCGGGACGCACCGGTTGCCGCCTCTGGAAGCTGAACAGCGCCGGCCCCGGCCGGTTCATCTGCAGGGAGGAACACCATGAAGGCAGTGTTTTACGAGAAGTACGGCGATCCCGACGTCCTCCAGTACGGCGAGCAGCCGGACCCGAAGGTGGGGCCGGATTCCGTGCTCGTCGACGTGCGTGCATCATCGGTCAACCCGGTCGACTGGAAGATCACCGCCGGCTACCTCGACGGCGCGTTGCCCACCTACTTCCCGGTGATCCCGGGCTGGGACGTGGCCGGCGTCGTCGTGCAGCCGGGGCCGTCCGTGACGGAGTTCGAAGCCGGTGACGAGGTCATCGGCTACGTGCGCATGGACACCGTGGGGCTGGGGACCTTCGCCGAGCGGGTCGCCGCTCCGGTGCGCGCGCTCGCCCGGAAGCCCCGCAATGTGTCCTGGGCGGAGGCCGCGACGATGCCTCTCGCGGGGCTCACGGCCTACCAGTCGCTCGAAGCGGTCGGTGTGACGGACGGTGACACCGTGCTGGTGCACAACGGGGCAGGGGGCGTGGGCACCTACGCCATCCAGATCGCGAAGGCGTGGGGGGCCCGCGTGCTGGCCACCGCCTCGGAGAAGAACCACGACTTCCTGCGCTCACTCGGCGCCGAACCCCTGACCTACGGCGAGGGCCTCGCCGGCCGCATCGCCGAGGCGGCCCCGGAGGGGCTCGACGCCGTGGTGGACTTCGTCGGCGGCGATGACTGGGTCGCGTCCCTCGAGCACCTGAAGTCGCCGGAACGGATCGCCTCCGTGACGGACGCCGAGGTGAAGGAGAAGGGTGGGCGCTACATCTTCGTGCGGCCCAACCCGGCCGATCTCCTCGCGCTCACCGAACTCGTCGAGTCCGGGAGTGTGAAGCCGATCCTCGCGGAGAGCTTCCCCCTGGAACGCGCTGCTGATGCCTTCCGCAGCAGCATCGACGGCCACGTGCGCGGCAAGATCGCCGTCACGGTCGGCGACCAGGGCGAGTAGCGCCCACCGGGCACGGCGCGGACAGCGTTCCTCGCCGTGCCCGAACGCTTCCGGTGCGGGACAGGACGGCTTGCCGCCGGTCCTGTCCCGCCGGGAGGCTGCGCGCCCGGCGGATGCCGGATGGGGTCGAGCCGACCTCGCTAGTAGCGAGAGTCCTGGTAGTCGTCGTCGAGCAGATCGACGGGTTCGCGCAGGGCATCCTCCTGCGCCCGGAGCCAGCGCCGGTGGGCATGGTCCACGCGATGGCGGCGGGAGCCCGCCGTGATGAGCAGCAGGAAGATCGCGAATGCCGCGACGAGCGCGACGTCGACAGCCACCGGCTCTCCCAGTAGCCGTTCGACCGCGATCCACAGCAGCCCCCAGGAGGTCGCCGCGGCGACGGACAGGCGTCCGCGGTCGGTCGAGCAGACCACGGCGGCGCTCATCAGCACCACCACGATCCCGACGATCGCCCACGTCGCACCGTCCCAGCCGAACAGCTCCGCGCCCCGCGCCGTGAGGAGCGCCGCACTGTTCGCCGCCGCTGCCACCAGGACCCACCCGAGGTAGAGCCCGAGCGGGGTGTCCACGAGCGCGCCCTCGAGCCGTGACTCGTCGGGGTGGTTGTTCATGGTCCGCACGGCCGCCAGCAGGGCGAAGAGGAGCAGCATGATGACCACGAGGCTCAGGGCCAGCCGACCGGACTGCGCGCTCAGGATCCAGGCGAGGTTCAGCAGCATCGAGGCCGCGACGATCCAGCCCAGGCGCCGCTGCCGCTCACTGGTCCGCTGCGACGGCAGCCATTGGAACGCCGTATAGGCCACGAGGCCCACGTAGATGACGCTCCAGATGGAGAAGGCCGACGACGCCGGCGCGAGCAGCGTCGCGTCCGGAGCGAAGAGACCGCCTGCGGCATCCCGTATCGACGGGCCGCCGAAAGCGCCGACGCCGGCGGCCGAACCGAGGATGCAGGCGACGGCGCAGGCCGTGACGACTGCCTGACGGACGAGATCCGGATCCCACGAGCCCATGGAGCGGGCCATTGCGCTGCTGCCACGGGTGAGGGCCCTGCCCGACGCGCCCGCTGCGGCTCTCGCCCTGCCGGCTGCCTGGCGCACCTGGTGCGCCGCGTCGCTGTCGGCGCGGCCACCCCTGCCGCTTCCGTCCGCCGTCGTGCCGGCACCCGGTCCCGCAGCGGTTCCGGCGTCCGGCCCCTCGATCCCGGACCGTGCATCACGGGTTCCCGGAGTGGGCGTGCCCGAAGCCGTATTGCCCGATGGTTGTGCCGGGCCCCCCGGCGCCGCGGACGTGCCTGATGTCGTGTGCCCTCGGCCGGGTTCAGCGTCGTCCGCCGTGGAGGTGGCGCGTGGTTTCGCCGCCTTCAAACGCTCGAGGATGCTTCCCGTGTCGGAGGGAACCGCTGTGGCCGGAACTTCCGTGGCCGGAACCTCCCGGGCGATCGTCGGAGGCCTGACCGGCCTGTCAGGGAGCCTCGGTCCCGGGTTCTTCGGGGTGCTCATGCGCTTTTGTGGCCTTCCGGTGTTTCTTCAGGGCGAGGACTGCCGCCGTGATGGCTCCCACCAGCGTACCCACCGCCATCCCCAGCAGGGCGCTCACGCCGGCCGGCAGCCCCGTGGAGGCCCCGGCGACGAAGCCGAGACCCACGAGCCACGCTGTCCACAGCACGCCGCCCGCCGCTGCCGCGAGCATGAACGGTCGGAGGGGCAGTTCGGCGATGCCGGCGACGGCCACGCTCGCGGTACGGCCGCCGGGAAGGAAGCGGACGGCGACGACGGCCGCGTAGGTGGGTGAGGTGCCGGCCTTGTCGATGGCGTTCCGCAGTCCGCGGTGGATGGAGCGGCCCCACCGGAAGCGGTCGAGGAAGTGGGTGAGCCGGCGCCGGAACAGCAGGAAGAGCGCGACGTCGCCCAGCCAGCTCCCCGCGAACGCGGTGATGATCGCGAGGGGAAGCAGGAGCATGCCGTGGGCGGACATGGTGCCGGAGCCGATCACGAGGAGTTCCGAGGGCACCACGGGGATCGCCACATCGACGAAGATGACGGCGAACATGACGAGGAGGTAGAGCGGTGCTGGGATGTCCGTGCCGGGCAGGTCCACCCCGCAAATGTACCGTCAGGAAGCCGGCCGTACAGCGGAACGCGTCGGGAGCCGAAGGGTGATCAGGCGAACTCGGCCAGGGTGAGGCCCGATTCGAAGCGCCGGTCGGTGCCGTCCACGGGGTCGGTGAACGCGATGCTGTGCGCCAGGAGCTGCAGCGGCTTGCCGTAGTCGTCGGGTGCCTGCGGATGGAGGATCGGGTAGAACGGGTCGTTGATGATGCCGAGTCCGAGCGATGCCATGTGCAGCCGGAGCTGGTGGGTCTTGCCCGTGTGCGGCTGCAGGCGGTAGAGGCCCCGGTCCTCGCGCCGGTCGAGCAGGCTGACCGTGGTGTGCGTGTTGGCCGGCCCCTCCACCTCCTGGGCCAGCAGGTAGGTACGGGACTTCACGATCCGGCTCCGGACGTCGAGCGGTTCGGCGTCCAGGTGCAGATCGGGCCGCACGGGCGCGACGGCACGGTACTCCTTGGTGATGCGTCGGTTCTCGAACAGGAGCTGGTAGGCGCCGCGGGTCTCCGGGTCGACGGAGAACATCAGGATCCCGGCCGTCATGCGGTCGAGCCGGTGCATGGGGATGAGGTCGGGGATGCCGAGTTCCACCCGCAGCCGCACGAGTGCCGACTCCGCGACATACATCCCGCCGGGGGTCGTGGGCAGGAAGTGCGGTTTGTCGACGACGACGAGGTGGTCGTCCCGGTGCAGGATCGAGATCTCGACCGGCAGGCGCTCCTCGACCGGCAGCTCCCGGTAGTACCAGACGAACGTGTGCTCGCCGAGGGGAGTGGACCGCGTCAGGGTCTCGCCGCCGAGGGCGACCACCTCGCCGCGGTCGAAGCGCTCGCCGATGCCCTCCGGGTCCACGTGGTCGAACCGGTCGAGGATGTACTCGAGGGCGGTCTCCCACGGCCCCTCCGGGGGCAGGCGCAGCCGCGTGGCGTTCACGCCGTTGCGCACGGGCAGGGGGGATTGCATCGCCATCAGCGCATCACCTGTCGGTTTCCGTCCACGTGGTCAGGGTAGTGCCGCTCCGGCCGGGGCTTCCAATCGCGGCTGGCAGTGCGGGCAGTAGTACAGCTCGCGCAGTTCGGTCTCCCTGTCCCCGAGCTGCTCCAGGGCCACGGGCGTGCCGCAGCGCAGGCAGCCACGCCGGGACCGGCCGTAGACCCAGAGCGTATTGCCCCGCAGCTGCCCGGTCGTGGCCCTGGTGCTGCGTGCCTTGTTCGCCTCGAGGAGCTTCTTCGACAGCTCGACCATGCGCGGCAGGTTCGGTACCTCGCCCACCGGGGTGAGCGGGTGGACTCCGGCGAGGAAGCAGAGCTCGCAGCGGTACACGTTGCCGATCCCCGCGAGGTTCCGCTGGTCGAGCAGCGCGAGCCCGATGGGCCGTTCGGGCTGTTCGAGCAGGCGGCGCAGCGCCTCGTCCGGGTCCCAGCCGGGACCGAGGAGATCCGGCCCGAGGTACCCCACGGCCTCCTCCTCCTCGGCACGCGGGATCACCCGGAGGAACCCCAACTCGAATCCGACGACGACGGCGTCCGTCGTCTCGAGGATGCACCGGGCCTTGAAGGCGGGCCTGCGCCATTTCTCCCCGTGCGCGTAGACGTGCCACAGGCCTTCCATCTTGAGGTGCGAGTGGATGTCCCAGCCGTCGTCGCCGCCGCCGCGGATGAGCAGGTGCTTGCCGCGGGAGACCGCCTCCTGCACGGTGTCGCCCGTGAAGTCGACGGTGGCGAAGCGCGGGACGCGGATGTCGCAGCGCGTGAGCACCTTGCCCGCGAGGGCGCGGTCCAGCTCGCGGGCGGCCCGCCAGACGGTATCGCCTTCAGGCACGGATCCTCAACCCCCTCGGCGTGGTGTAGAAGCCGGCGTCCGCGAGGGCGCGGCCCACGTCCGTGTCCAGGATCTCGCCACCGTTGACCTTCTCGAGGGCCATCTTGTCGGCCGCGCCGCGACGGATGATCGTGACCAGGGCAAGGGCGGCCGCGCGCAGTGCATCGGCGTCCTCGGTGAAGGTCAGCAGGGTCTTGCCGCCGCGCTCCACGTAGAGGGCGAGGGCGCCGTCGACCAGTACCACCAGGGCGCCGGCCTTCCGTCCCGCGCGGTGTCCGCCGTCGGCCTGCGGCCAGCTGAGGGCGGCGCCGTAGGGGTTGGCGGGATCCGTGGCCGCGAGGGCCACCGCCTTCAGGGGCGGCGCCTCGCCGCCGAGGACGTCCTGCGCCGTCGGCAGCTGATTGTCGGCGCTGAACGAGCGCAGCCGGTCCACGGTGGCGGGGACCGCGAACTGGGCGGCGCCGAGGTGCTCGATGAAGTAGCCGCGCCGGCACCTGCCCATCTCCTCGAGCCGTGCCAGCACCTTGTACATGAGGCCGAAGCCACCGGGGATGCCCTCGTTGCCGACGGCGCCGCGCGTGACCACCCCGTACCGGTCGAGCAGCAGTTCCGCCGTGGCGTGCGCGTGCAGCGTCGTCTCGGCCTCCACCGTGGGCAGCATGTTCCACCGGCCGGCCGCGAGCGGAGGGGTGGCGCGCTGGTAGCCGCCGCTGCCGCCGTCGTCCGCTGCAGCGTTCAGGCGCATCGAGGCACCCGTGAGGGACTTGCCCGGAGCCCGTCCCAGCCGCCCGGCACGCGACGTCCGCGCGCGGGCCGGCACCGGCCGCTGCTTGTGCGCCGTCTTGCCGTTGGCCAGGAGTGCGCGCACCGGCGTGAACGTGTCGTTGCTGATCCTGCCCGCCCACACGAGGTCCCACAGCGCGGTCACGACGGCGGTGTCCGGCGTCGCCTCCTGCACATCGAGGAGGTTGGTGAGCTGTCGCAGGAAGTAGCCTCCGCCGCCGGCCAGCAGGTCGAGCAGGGCGGTGTGGAGGGAGGTCGGCTCGAAGGCCGGGTCCGGCCGCAGCGTCAGGGGGGCGTTCTCCGCGAGGTGCAGGGCGATCCACCCGTCGTTGCCGGCGAGGGAGCCGGCGCCGGACCACAGCACCTCGCCCGTCGCGGTGAGCTCGTCGAGCATCGCCGGGGTGTAGTTGGCCACGCGCTGCGCGAGGATCAACGGCTCCCATGCGGAGGCGGGAATCGGGACTCCGGAGAGCTGGTCGATCACGGTCACCACGCCGTCGAGTCCGCGCAGCCCCGAGCCGATGTGCTGCCAGGCGGGCAGGAAGCGGCCGTACGCTGTCGGATCGACGGGCTCCACTTCCTGGCGGAGCGCGGCGAGGGAGCGGCGGCGCAGCCGGCGGAGTACCTCGGCGTCGCACCACTCGCTGGCCGCGGGCGCATGCACCGTGATGGTCCCGGGCGCCGCCCCCGAGGCCGCCGAGATGTCCAGGACGGGCACGGACTCCGCGGGGCGGAACTCGCCCTCCACCACCCGCCCGGCTCCCGCGAGCCGCTGCAGGGACCCGGCGACGACGGCGACGCCGAGGCCCAGGCGGGAGGCCGCTTCGGCGGCGGTGAAGGGACCGTGCGTGCGGGCGTAGCGCCCGATGAGATCGCCGAGCGGGTCGGCGACGGGCTCGATGAACGCCAGCGGGATGCCCATGGGCAGCGGGACGCCGAGGGCGTCGCGGAGGCGGGCCGCGTCCTCGACGGCCGAGATCCGTTCGATCCCGGCGATGTGCACGGTCAGCGCCCGGTTGGCCTTCACGAGTGCCGTGACGTGGTGGGCGACCACCTCGGCGGAGGCCCGCCCGGGTACCGGGGTGGCGGCGACGGCCATGAGCGCCTCGTCCGAGGGGTCCTCGTCGGAGAAGGCGTCCGGGGGCGCCTCCGGCGATGCGTCGGATCCGGTGGGGGCGTCGACGGAGTCCCGCCCGCCCCGGGCAGCCGCGGACCCCGCGACGACCGGCGCGAGGGAGGTCTGGTCGTCCGCCGGTGCCTCGAGCCGCTCCGCGATCTCGTCCACGGTGAGCGGTCCGAGCAGCCGCAGCAGGTCCGCGACGCCCTCGAGCCCTCGGGCCAGGCGGTCCGGTTTGAGGCGCTGCAGCTCCAGCTCGGTCTCCGCGATGACCCTCGCGTCCAGCAGCTCCCGCAGCTCCGCCCGGCCGAGCAGCTCGTTGAGCAGCGTCGGGTCCAGCGAGAGCGCCGCCGCCCGGCGCTCGGCCAGGGGGGAGTCGCCCTCGTAGAGGAAGGATGCGACATAGCCGAACAGCATGGACCGCGCGAAGGGCGAGGGCTGCTGCGTGGTGACCTCGACGATGCGCAGTTCGCGGCGTTCGAGCGACGCCGCGAGGTCCTTCAGCGCGGGCAGGTCGTAGACGTCCTGGAGGCACTCGCGCACGGTCTCGAGGACGATCGGGAACGTCGGGTACTTCTTGGCGACATCGAGCAGCTGCGCCGACCGTTGCCGCTGCTGCCACAGCGGCGTGCGCTTGCTCGGGTTCTGGCGCGGCAGCAGGAGTGCGCGGGCCGCGCACTCGCGGAAGCGGGAGGCGAAGAGCGCCGACCCGCCGACCTCCGCGGTGACGATGCCGTCGAGCTCCTCGGCGTCGAACAGGAAGAGGTCCGCTCCGGGGGGCTCGTCGTCCATGAGCGGCACCCTCAGCACGATCCCGTCGTCGGACGCCATCGCCGACCCGTCCATGCCGTAGCGCTGTTCGAGCCGGGCGCCGACCGCGAGCGCCCAGGGGGCATGCACGGGCATGCCGAACGGGCTGTGCAGGACCACCCGCCAGTCACCGAGCTCGTCGTGGAACCGCTCGACGACGAGTGTCCTGTCACTCGGGACCACCTCGGTGGCCTCGCGCTGTTCCGTCAGGTAGGTGATGAGGTTGCCGGACGCCCAGGCGTCGAGGCCTATCCGCTCACACCGTTCCTGCGCCTTCTCCGGTGTGGACCCGGACATCTCGCGCTGGAACGCGCCGAGCGCCCTGCCGAGCTCGACGGGCCGGCCGAGGGAGTCGCCCTTCCAGAACGGGAGCTTGCCGGGTTGGCCGAACGCGGGGGAGACCAGCACGCGGTCGTGGGTGATCTCCTCGATCCGCCAGCTCGTCGCGCCGAGCGCGAAGACGTCGCCCACCCGTGACTCGTACACCATCTCCTCGTCGAGTTCGCCGACGCGGCGGCCGCCGGCGCGCGCTCCCTCGCCCTCGGACCCGACGAGGAACACCCCGAACAGCCCGCGGTCGGGGATGGTGCCGCCGGAGGTGACGGCGAGGCGCTGCGCCCCGGGCCTGCCCGTGATGGTGCCTTCGACGCGATCCCAGATGATGCGCGGGCGCAGCTCGGCGAACTCGTCCGACGGGTACCGGCCCGCGAGGAGGTCGAGCGTGGCCTCGAAGGCGGACCGCGGCAGGGTGGCGAACGGCGCGGACGTGCGGACGACGTCGAACCACTCCTCGACGTCGATGGTGCCGAGCGCTGCGGCGGCGACGGTCTGCTGCGCCAGGATGTCGAGCGGGTTGGTGGGGATGTACAGCGGCTCGATCTGACCGGCGAGCATGCGCTCGACGGTCACGGTGGTGTTGACGAGGTCGCCGCGATGCTTGGGGAAGAGGACGCCCTGCGACACCTCGCCCACCTGGTGTCCGGCCCGGCCCACGCGCTGCAGCCCGCTGGCCACGGAGTGCGGGGACTCGACCTGCACCACGAGGTCCACGGCCCCCATGTCGATGCCGAGTTCCAGCGAACTCGTCGCGACGACGCAGCGCAGGCGCCCCGACTTGAGGTCGTCCTCGATGAGGGCGCGCTGGTCCTTCGAGACGGATCCGTGGTGGGCGCGCGCGAGCAGCGGTTCGGCGCCGTTGGTCTGGCCCGCCTGGGCCATCATCTGCGCGGGGGTGGCGGTGGTGTGCGCGAACGACGGCGCTGCCGGTGCTGCTTCGAGGGCGGCCGGTGCGCCTCCGGCAGCCCACACCGCATCCCGTTCGGATCGCTCGGCGTGGATCTCGTTCAGTCGGGCGGTCAGGCGCTCTGCGAGCCGCCGCGAGTTGGCGAACACGATCGTGGACCGGTTCTGCTCGATGAGGTCGACGATCTTCTCCTCGACATGCGGCCAGATGCTCGCCTGGGGCACGGCGTCGCCGTCGTCGTCGGTGTTGGCCGCGGCTCCGCCCAGTTCCGTCATGTCCTCGACGGGCACGGTGACGGTGAGGTCCCACTGCTTCTTCGACGGCGGCGCCACGATCTCCACCGGGGCGTTCCCCGAGAGGAAGCGGGCGACGGTCTCCTTCGGCTCCACCGTGGCGGAGAGTCCGATGCGCTGCACGGGCTTCTCGAGCAGCGCGTCGAGGCGGGCGAGCGACACCGCCAGGTGCGCCCCACGCTTGGTGCCGGCGACGGCATGGACCTCGTCGATGATGACGGTGTCCACCTCCAGGAGCGTCTCGCGCGCCTTCGAGGTGAGCATGAGGAACAGGGACTCGGGCGTGGTGATGAGGATGTCCGGCGGCCGGGTCAGCATGGCACGGCGCTCGGCCTGGGGCGTGTCGCCGGACCGGACGCCCACCGTGATGCTGGGGGCGGGGAGGCCGAGGCGCTTGGCGGTCTGGGTGATGCCGATCAGCGGGGCGCGCAGGTTCCGCTCGACGTCGACGCCGAGCGCCTTCAGCGGCGAGATGTAGAGCACCCGCGTGCTGCGCTTCGGCTTCTTCGCAGCTGCCCTGCCGCCCTTCGCCGCCGAGGACGCCGCCGGCACGTCGGGGTCCTCGCTGTCCTCACCCGAGGCGATCAGGCGGTCGAGGGCCCAGAGGAACGCGGCGAGGGTCTTGCCCGATCCGGTGGGTGCGACCACGAGCGCGTTCGACCCGGCGGAGATCGCGGACCAGGCGCCCTCCTGCGCAGGAGTGGGCTCGGAGAAGGCCCCGGCGAACCACTCATGGGTTGCGGGGGTGAACCTCGTCAGGACCTGCGTCACTTCATCATCATGCCCCAGCCCACCGACAGTTCGCCCGGGCGGGGCGCACCGGAACGGCTAGGACGCGGGCTGCAGGGTCCCGACGGTCATCAGGACGATCGAGGCGGCGGAGCAGGCCGGGATCTCCTGCGGCAGGACGAGCGAATCGGTGGAGCCGGGCGGGTAGACGCGAAGCCCGGCCGAGGGGGTGAGCTCGCAGTCCGCGCCGTAGTTCTGGGCGTTGACCTGCCGCAGGGTGGCTGTGGCCGACGCCCCCGGGGCGAGCGTCACGAGGGCCGCCGCCGAGCCGTCGCGGTCCGCCGCGGCGCCGATCTGGGTGCCGGACGCATCGACGAAGGACACGCCGGGGAACCCCTGGACGGTGCACTCCCGGTCGGAGGCGTTGGTCAGCACGAGGCTCCGGTACACGCTGCCGGCAGCACCGCCGCCGAGCTGGTCCGCGACGGCACCCGTCAGTTGCCCGGCCGTGCAGGGGCCGCCTGCCGCGGGCGTCGACGGCGATGCGGCGGGCGAGGACGACGGCGATGAACTGGGTGCAGGTGCAGGTGCAGGTGCAGGTGCGGACGACGGTGTCGCCGAGGCCGACGGTGCGGGGGCCTCCGAGGCGCTCGGCGTCGGCGTCGGCGTCGGCGTCGCTGCCTCGCTCGCGGCGCTGGTGGCGCTCGCAGCGGGCGCTGCGGCCCCGCCGTCGTCCTGTCCGGACGCGGCACAGCCGCTCATCGCGATCAATACTCCGGTGGCGGCCACAGCCGTGATCCAACGCTTGCTCCCCAGCAGACTAGTCATGCCCTCACCCTACGTCCGGCACCCCGGACGTCCGGTAGGCGTGCGGCGGTGCGGCTCGATTGTTACCTGGCAGTGGCCTACTCGTGATGATAGGAGCGGCCGCCCGCGATCTCCTGGGCGCGGTACACCTGTTCGGCGAGGATGAGGCGGACGAGCTGGTGGGGGAACACCAGCGGCGAGAGGGACCAGACGAAGTCAGCCCGCTGATGCACCTGCTGGTCGACGCCGTAGGCGCCGCCGATGATCACCGTGACACTGCGCGAGGCTTCGAGCGGTGCCAGCAGGGTCCGGGAGAGCGCCGGGGAATCGATGGCCTTGCCGCGCTCGTCGAGCAGCACCACGAAGTCGTTGCCGAGCCTGGCGAGGAGCCGCTCCGACTCCTCCCGGCGCGCGGCGTCGTTCTCCCGCGCGGAGTGGGCGATGAGCTGCCACGAGAGGTCGAAGGGCTTCTTCAGCCGCTTCGAGTACCGCTCGATACCCTCCGAGACCCAGCTCTCGTGCTTGCGGCCCACTGCGAGCACCCGGATTGCCATGTCCTCAGGCTATCGCCCGGGGAGGGTCCTCCTGGGTCGATGGCGGACCCTCGGAAGTGAACGCCCGGCGAACGCAAGGCAAAGAACAAGCGCTTGCACAAGGAATTGATTCGCAGATATTTCGCTGCCCAGTGACGCGTGTCGTCAGTACGCTGGCTGAATTCGCCGAAAACCACGAAACTGACGAAGGGGGCGGCAATGTCCACCATCACCGACGGAATGGACGCACCAAGCACAGCGGGCAGCGAGGCACGCCCCCGACGACGAACCGTCGGCGTGGTCCTCGCCGGAGGTGTCGGGACCCGCATGGGACTGGAGATCCCCAAGCAACTGGTACCCGTCGCGGGGCGGACGAGCCTCGAGCACACCGTCGACATCTTCCAGCAGTGCCCCTTCATCGACGAGATCATCGTCATGATGGACCCGGGGTCGATGGACCGCGCCGAGAAACTGGTGACGAAGGACCGCTTCCCCAAGCTCACCGGCCTCCTCCCCGGCGGACGCGACCGCAACGAGACCTCCTACCTGGCGCTGCGCGAGATCGCGACCCCGGGCGCCAAGGTGGTCTTCCACGACGCCGTCCGCCCGCTCGTGGACCCGGCCATCATCCGTGCCTGCGTCGACGCGCTCGACACCTACGACGCCGTCGACACCGGCATCCCCTCCGCGGACACCATCATCGAGGTCGACGAGCACGACATCATCCGCGCTGTTCCGCCCCGCGCCTCCCTGCGCCGCGGCCAGACCCCGCAGGCCTTCCGGTGGGACACCCTGATGGAGGCCTACGGGCGGGCCCGGGCGGACGCGGACTTCGCGGCGACGGACGACTGCTCCGTGGTCCTGAAGTACTGCCCGGACGTCCCGATCATCGTGGTCCCCGGGCACGAGGCCAACATCAAGATCACGCACCCCATCGACATCCACCTGGCCGACAAGCTCTTCCAGCTCAAGCACCAGCACGTGGATCCGGTGCCGTTCCCGGCCGCCTCGCTGCGCGACGCCGTCGTCGTGGTGTTCGGCGGCAGCTCCGGCATCGGCGGCGAACTCGGCCGGCAGCTCCAGGACGAGGGCGCCCACGTCGTCTGCCACAGCAGGACGGGCAGCGGGACCTTCGTCGAGGACCGCGCGTCCGTCTCCCGCGCCCTCGCCGACGCCGCCGCCCAGCACGGGCGGATCGACCACGTGGTGCTCACCGCGGGCGTGCTCACGATCGGCGACCTCGTGGGCCTCTCGGACGAGCAGCTCCAGCACGACGTCGGGGTGAACCTCATGGCGGCGTTCGTCGTCGCGCAGGAAGCCCACTCCTACCTCGTCGAGTCGCAGGGGTCCCTGCTGCTCTTCTCCTCCAGCTCCTACACGCGCGGCCGCGCCAAGTACACGGTGTACTCGGCGACGAAGGCGGCGCTCGTGAACCTGACGCAGGCGCTCGCGGACGAGTGGAGCGGGGACTCGATCCGCGTCAACTGCATCAGCCCGAGCCGCACCGCGACGCCGATGCGGGAGAAGGCATTCGGCCACGAGGACGAGGCCACCCTCGTACAGGCGGCGGACGTCGCCCGCGTCAGCGCCCAGGTCCTCGCGTCCGACATCACGGGGCAGGTGTTCGATGTCCGCCTGCAGCAGGTCGATCCGCTACCGACACAGCTCGAAAGTGTGCGGTGAGCGCGGCCGCCCTGACAGCCGACCCCGATCGGCTGGTGATCACCGGCGCCCGGATACCCTCGGGTGACGCCCTGTCCGTCCTGCTGGACGGACGTCGTATCTGGACGGTCCGTGCGCCGGAACCGGGTGACGACGGCGCGCTCGCCGTCGTGTGGCCCCCGGCCCTGTCCGAACGGTTCACCGGGCGCGCCCGGCTCGCGGTGGAGCATGCGGGCCGCGAGATCGCGGCGGGTACGGTTGCGTTCGACGACCACGGGTCCGACTTCGACCTGAGCGAGCCCGGTACGGGCATCCCCCAGGTCGTCAACAAGTGGGGGCGCATCGCGCGCTCCTTCGAGGGCCGCGACGCCACGCTGATCGAGCAGGTCCTCGACGAGGCGGAGCGGCTCGTCCAGGTGCTGCACGGGACGCTCGGCATAGAGCTGTTCGTCACGGGGGGCACGCTGCTCGGGCCCGTCCGTAACGGCCGGATCATGGCGCATGACGACGACGCCGATCTCGCCTACCTGAGCGAGCACACCAATCCGTCGGACGTCGTGCTGGAGAGCTTCCGCATCGAGCGGACGCTCGTGGAGCAGGGCTACGAGGTGGTGCGGCACTCCGGCGGACACCTGCAGCTCATGTTCCCGGGCGGAACCGTGACGGACCGCTTCTACCTCGACATCTTCACGTACTTCGAGTGCGACGGGTGGTTCTACGGGACCTTCCACGCCCGGGAGCGCGCCGAGTCGGTCACCATCCATCCGCTGAAGGCGTTGCCCGTCAACGGGCGGATGCTTCCCGGCCCGGCGGAGCCCGCCCAGCTGCTCGCGGCCATCTACGGACCGTCCTGGGAGGTTCCGGACCCGACCTTCACGTTCATCACCCCGCCCGCAGCGTTCCGCCGGTACTACTGGTGGCTCAACCACTTCGACGTCGATCGCGAGAACTGGGAGGACCACCACCGCGCCGCGATCGAGGCCGGGCCCGTCCTGACGCCGTCGCGCCTCGCGGTCGCCACGGCGGACCAGCTGCCGCCATCGTCGACCGTGCTGGACCTCGGGTGCGGGCTCGGCGCCGATGCACGCTACCTGGCCGACCGCGGCCATCGCGTCCTCGCGGTCGACTACAGCAGGCCGGCGCTGGCCTGGGCCCAGGAGAACCTCGCGCTCGACGGCGCCGTCCTGTTCGAGCGCGCCAACCTGACGATGGCACGCCACGCACTGCACCTCCGGAAGCGGTGCGCGGAACTCGACGGGACGGTGCACGTCCATGCGAACCACGTGTTCAACGCCCTCGGCCCACTCGGGTGGGACACCACGCTGATGCTCATCAAGCACCTGCTGGCGGCCCCCGGAAGCCGGGCGTTCCTGGAGGTGGGGGTGGCAGGCGCCGAAGGCTCCGCGAGCTGGACGGAGTACCAGCCCGTGGAGTGGGAGAGGTTCCAGGAACAGCTACGCCGGTACTCGCTGGCTGCCGAGGAGCAAGACGACGGAGCAGGCGCGGCGACAGGCCGACGCGTGCTCGTGAGGAGGGAGGGGACATGACAGTGGTGACCGTACGAGAGGTCGGCAAGCGGTTCGCGCGGTGGAGCGGGGTGGCACAACCGTTTCTGGCGCTCCGGGCGGAGGTGGAGCAGCTGCGCGTGGACTCGGAGCAGTTGCGCGCCGAGGTGGTCCGGCTCGACGCGGACCTCGACGAGTCGCGGCGGCTGAACCTGCGGGCGGCCGAACTGCTCGACGTCGTCTACGAGGAACTCGGCGCACGACGCGCCGGACGGGAGGAGACACCATGACCGCTCATGACGCGGGACCACCCCTGGAGATCATCGGGGGGTTCGAGAGCACCTTCATGCCGGCGCACGATCGCGACATCTTCGAGACCACGGAGCACGATCTCCGGTGGCGCGAGGACCTCGGCCTGCTCGCGAGGTCGGGGATCACGCGGTTGCGATACCCGATCCGTTGGCACCGTATCGAGGAGACCGAGGGCACCTACGACTGGTCCTCCACCGATGAGGTGATGGGTCACCTCAGGAAGCACGGCTTCCGGCCCATCGTCGACCTCGTCCACCACACGAGCTACCCGAAGTGGCTCACCGACGGCTTCGCCGACTCGCGCTTCGGCCCCGCCTACCTCCGGTATGCCGAGGCCTTCGCCCGCCGCTATCCCTGGGTCGAGGAGTACACGCTCTTCAACGAGCCGTTCTCCACGCTGTTCCTCTGCGGGCACGAGGCCATCTGGCCGCCGTACCACTCGGGGCTGCAGGGCTTCGTGGACCTGCTCGTGAACGTGCTGCCGGCCGTCGCCGAGGCCAGCCACCTGTACCGCGAGCTGCTCCCGGACGCCCGGCACGTCTGGGTGGACACGTGCGAGTTCCATACGGGCTCCGACGAATCGGGACGGCGGTACGCGGACATGGCGAACGACCGCCGCTTCCTCGCCATCGACGTCTTCCTCGGCAGGGGGTACGACGTCGACAGCCAGCTCGGGCGCGACCTCGCGCCCGTCGGCGGCGAGCGCCTGTTGTCCCTCCCCACGGGCAGCGTCGACGTGCTCGGCCTCGACTACTACGCGCACTGCCAATGGAACTTCTCCGAGGAGGGGGGAACGGCCCCGACGCCCACCCCGCTGCCGCTGGCCGACCAGATCCAGCAGTACTGGGAGCGCTACGGGCTGCCGTGCATGCTCACCGAGACCAACGTCCGTGGGCACACCTCGGACCGCGCCACCTGGCTCAAGTACGTGCTCGAGCAGTGCGAGGAGGCTCAGGCCCGCGGCGTGGTCATGGACGGCGTCTGCTGGTTCCCCGTCGTCGATTCCACCGACTGGAACTCGCTGCTCTTCCGCTGCGAGGGCTCCGTGGATCCCGTGGGCGTGTACTGGCTCGACGAGGACCTCGAGCGGCGGGAGTCCGTGATGGCGACGTCGTACGCGCTCGCCGCCGGGGGAGCCCGCTCGGGCGACCTTCCTGCCTACGTGCTCGCTGAACCCGTGGCCACCTGGCTGCAGGGCTATCGAACCCAGATGGCCCATTGGGACTGGCAACAGCCTCCCGGAACCGATATCGGTTCGAGTCTTCCCCGTACAACCACCCGAATGGAATTGAGGATCGTCGATGCAAAGTGAACTCATAGTTTTGTCGCACCTGCGGTGGGATTGGGTCTGGCAGCGGCCTCAACAGCTCGTGTCGCGCCTGAACCAGGCGCCGGGACGAAAGACCTGGTTCGTCGAGGAACCCCTCACGCCGCAGGGTGTCGAGGTGACGGAGAACCGCCTGGGCACCGTCGAGGCGGACGGCCTGACGCGCGTGTTCCTGGAGATCCCGGAGCAGGGCAGGCACGTCGGTTTCTTCGACGAGGTCATGCCAGACTACGTCGAGCAGCTGCCCCAGCTCATCGGCCCGCCCTCCGGCGATCGCGTGGTGTGGATCTACACCCCGCTGGCCCTCGAGGCTGCCCTCGCCCTGGAGCCGACGACGCTCGTGTTCGATGTCATGGACGACCTGGCGGCGTTCAAGAACGCAGCTCCCGAGTTGCTCGTGCGGCAACGCCAGGCGCTGCGGAAGGCCGACGTCGTCTTCGCCGGCGGCCGGTCCCTGCACCGGTCCGTGGTGAAGCAGGGGAGGGAGGACGCCCACCTCGTTCCCAGCGGTGTGTCCGTGGAGCATTACGCGGCTGCCGCCCGGACTGCGGACCCCGACCGCAGCAAGCCCGTGGCCGGTTACGTCGGGGTACTCGACGAGCGTCTCGACCTCGACCTGATCGCGGGCCTGGCCGAGCGGCTGCCCGAGTGGGAGATCCGCATGGTCGGCCCCATCTGCAAGATCGAGGAATCGGACCTGCCACAGGCGCCGAACATCACCTACCTCGGGCAGCAGGCGTACGAGGACCTGCCGGGCCACATGGCGCAGTTCGACGTAGCCCTCATGCCGTTCGCGCTCAACGAGGCCACGAAATCGATCAGCCCCACCAAGACGCTCGAGTACCTGGCGTCGGCGCTGCCGGTCGTGTCCACGCGCGTCGCGGACGTCGTCGCGGACTTCCCAGGGGTCGTGGACCTGCAGGACGACGCCGAGGGGTTCGCCGCCGCCTGCGAGAAGCTTCGCGGACGGGCGGGCAAGGCGCCGTCACCCGAGCTGCGCCGCCTGCTCCGACGCCACGACTGGAGCAGGACCGCCGAACTGATGGACAAGCTGATCTTCGACCAGGAGCGGTCCACGCCGGAACGCGCCACGGCCGAGGCGACCGCCTAGCGCCCATGCCGACTCCCAGCAGGCGGGAGGATGCAGCCCTGTCCAGGGAGCATCCTCCCGCCGACCACCTCCTCCTCCATTTCAGCGACACGCACTTCGTCGCCGACGGCCTGCTCTACGGCGGTGTGGACGGCCGGGAGCGGCTCGGCCAGCTGCTCGCGGAGATCGAGCGGTCGGGAGCCCGGCCGGACGCGCTCGTGTTCACGGGCGACCTCACGGATACCGGTGACCCGGAGGCCTACTCGTCGCTGCGCGATGTCGTCGAGCCCTTCGCCGAGCAGCTGGACGCGCCGGTGATCTGGCTCATGGGCAACCATGACAAGCGGGCCGCGTTGCGCTCGGCACTCCTGGGTGAGCCGCCCGAGGAGGCCCCGCTGTACCGCAGCTACCGGCTCGGCGGGCTCCGCGTCATCACGCTCGACACCTCCGTACCCGGGCACCACCATGGGGAGCTCGACGACGCGCAGCTCGCCTGGCTCGAGGCCGAGCTGTCCCGCCCCGCACCCGAGGGCAGCATCCTGGCCCTGCACCACCCGCCGATCCCCATGGTGCAGGACCTCGCCGTCCTGACGGAGCTGCGCCGCCAGGACCGCCTCGCGGAGATCGTGCAGGGGAAGGACATCCGCCTGGTCCTGGCCGGGCACGTCCACTTCCCGTCGTCGTCCCTGTTCGCGGGCATCCCTGTGTCCGTCGCGTCGTCCACGTGCTACACGCAGGACCTCAACGTTCCGGTGGGCGGCATCCGCGGTATGGACGGCGCGCAGGGCTTCAACCTCGTGCACGTCTATCCGCACACGATCGTCACGTCCTTCGCGACACTGGGTTCCTTCGCGACGGTGGGTGAGTACGTCCCGCCGGAGGAGGCACGACGGCGCCTGGCGGCCGCGGGAGCGGACCTCGCGTCGGGCAGCCGGACGCGGCGCTGAGCAGCAAGACCCCGTGCGGCCCCTGACCGGCTGCGCGGGGTCTTCTCGTTGCTGCGGCGGTGATGGTGGGACTGCTGGCGCTGTCCTGCTCGGGCCCGGTGGAGGCCGAAGCGCATGGGGTGGTCCCTAGCGCGAACGGGCCCGGAAGTACCGGTAGTTGTAGCTGGATAGTAGGACGATGGCGACGCCGTAGAGCATCGGCACCGCGCCGCTCCAGGTCCAGCTCCACTGCACCATGCCCAGCGCTACGACCACGACAAGCAGCAACGCAGTGACACCGGCGAGGGCAAGTGAGGAATCGGCGAGGATGCGTGCCAGGGTCTTGCTCATCGGCTTTCTGGCAGGTCGGGTCATGGCTTCATTCTCCCTCCGGCCACGAGTCGCCCTCGACGCGCTTCATGTGGTCGGGCAGGATGCTTTCATGGGGAATCGACCGATATTTGTGGCTGGAATCATGGGCTGCACAGCACTTCTTGCCGGTTGCGCCATCGCACCGTCCTTCTCGGAGGACGAGAAGCTCGACATGCGGGACAGCACCAGCGAGTACCAGCGGGCGGTCCTGGAAGACCTGATCGTGACCGAGACCGAGTACCGTGACGCGGTGGATGCGACACGCCTCTGCCTCCAGGACAGGGGGTGGGGCGTCGGACCCCTTGAGCAGCAGGACGGCGACCAGCTGGGTTTCACCTCCTCCTACAGCGGTGAGAGCGGTCCTCCTGACGAGGACATGCAGGCGTGCAACGAAGAGTTCATGACCCAGGTCGCTCCTATCTGGGTTTCCCAGCGAACGCCGCTGACACGGTAGCTGTCGTGTGCCTGGACGCGACAGCTGGTAGACCGTGCCATGACGTTTCACGCCGACCCCGACGCCCCTGGTCCCTTACCTCGTCGCGTTGCCGCCGGCGCTCTGCGAGGGAAGCAAAAGGCCCCGCTTCCCTCTACTCACAAGGGACGCGGGGCCTTCCAGTTGGCGGTGACGGTGGGATTTGAACCCATATCCACGTTCCTGCTGTTACGCGGAAAATACTCAGGAGTCGTGATATCTCAACGAGAATAGGGACGCGTGGTCACGCTCTCACACAACTGCGGACGGGGTCTCACAGCGATTCCTTTGCCATTTTCTTGCCAAACAGCTGGTCCTGCCGGGCCAGGCCAAGCGCTCCGGCTACTGTGTCCAGATCATCTTCGAACAGATCTGCGTACCGGTCCAGGGTCATCGCAGCGGAAGCGTGTCCCAGCATCCGCTGGAGGACTTTGATGTTGGCGCCCGCGCTGATGGCCAAGGATGCAGCTGTGTGCCTGAGGTCATGAGGTGTCAGGCATTGGGAATGCAGGATCTTTTGCCTGTGCGCGTTTCCTGGCTCCTCCAAACCATCCGCTGACGGCATTACCAGGACGGAGGTGTTTCACGCCTTCGCCCCAGAGCAGCATCTCAGGTGTTTTGCCGGCAAATGCTTCCTCGACAGCAGCGGAGAGAAAGGCCGGGTACACGACGGAACGGGACTCATGCATTTTTGGGGTGCCCACGACTATGC
The DNA here is from genome assembly GCF_044755105.1 of Arthrobacter sp. NPDC092385. NCBI lineage: Bacteria > Bacillati > Actinomycetota > Actinomycetes > Micrococcales > Micrococcaceae > Arthrobacter > Arthrobacter sp. NPDC092385. The sequence continues at coordinate 8,264 of NZ_JBIVQL010000009.1, read as the reverse complement.
GTCCGTTGACGCTTACGGCGTTCTCTATGATTACCGCCCGTCGCGCCCGGCGGTCTATGTGTCCAACCCTCAAGCCCGTGGCTTCACCCCAACGCAAGCCTGTGTAGGCCAGGAAGCGCACAAGATCGGGGTGCTTGGACTCAGCAGCGAGCGCTTCCACCTGGTGGTGTGTCAGGTATGCGCGGGGTGACCGCGTCTTTCGGGCGACTTTGATCCCTAACGCCGGGTTCACGGCGATGCGTTTGTCCTCGGCAGCATCGTGCAGGACTCCCGAGAGCACTCCCAAACACCGGACCACGGTGGTGGGACTGCGTGATTCCGAGAGTTTGGCGGCCCAGGCTGTGATCTCGGTGCGGCGCAGTGAGGAGACGGCTCGCCCTCCCCACATCGGCTCGACGTGAATGCGCCACGCACTGCTATCACTGTGGAATGTCGAGGGCTTGACCGTTTGCTTGTGTGCTGCCAGCCAGTCGGCACCAAGCGTTCCGACTGTCGTCCGCCCGTCACTGGGGGCAACGTACTGACCCTGCCGTTTTGATACTTCAACTGCGTCAAGGTAAGCCTGAGCGTCGCGCTTAAGCTTAAACCCGCGATTTTGACCTTGGGAGTTGTCAGGCTTTTTGTAGAGCACGCGGTACCACTTACCGCCCTTATTCTCGTATGCGTGAATGCTCCCCATGCTGTGCCTTTCCTGCGTTGCCGTGGTGTGGACGAACTGTAAGTAAATGTGCGTCCGGCCGCCCGGTCAAGCGGGTTGGAGGCAATCGGGCGCACCGGGATGCTGGGCTCCTACCGGCGTGTACCGTATTTCGAACCAAGAAGTGGCACACGAGTCAGAAGCGTTTTCTGCTCGTTTATCAGGCGGTTCTGCCGCTTGTGGGGAGTGCCATTTGTAGCGCCGAATCTGGACCTTGTTCCGGCCAGAGAAATTTCGGAACTTGGCGTGCTCAACTGTGCTCGAAGGGTTTTCGGCGGAAGCCTTGCAGGCCTGTCCTCTTCCCACTGCTGGGGACTACGCGTCCGCGCTGGCGTGGTGGTCTCTCTTGAGTGAGGCCGAGACGTGGTGTGCTCTACTGTGCGTGGAACCCGGAGGGCTCGCGGTTGATCCTCTATCGTCACCGGCGCGACCGCTGGCTCGAGGGGAGGTCGGGAGATCGGTTGGGCACCTGCGATGGAGTCAGGACCCCTAACTGTGCTCATCTGTGCTCGCCCAAAATTCCGGAGTTATGTACGCAAGTGTAAGGATCCGTAGAATCACTCACACATGTGTGTATAGTGTGTGGCACACGAGATCAATGCTCCGAAAACAGTCACAAGGAGTAGTGGAGAGTTATCTCCCCGAGTGGATACGCACCAGAAGGTGCACGGCCGACATAGAGATCTGAAATGGCTCGTCGGGTGATCCTCTTGCCGCTGAAAAGCCGCAAGGGATACCCATGTCTACAACCATTTCGATCAGTCGCCCCACCCTCATCTCCATCGCCGAACGCCTCGCCGCAGTCGAGCGCGACGTCAATAGTGCTCGCGTTCCGGTGTTGGACAGTCTTCTCACTCCTCCGGCCCTCGCCGAGCAGCTGGGCGTTACCGAGCGCGCTCTCAGCGAGTGGCGCATCACGGGTCGGGGTCCCGCCTTCATCAGGCTGGGCAAGACCGTCCGCTACCGTTCCGCGACCGTGGAGTCCTGGCTGCTCTCCCAGGAGCATCACAGCACCTCCGAGGAGGTGCGGTACTGATGCCGACGGTAGAGGAGCACGTCGGTGCAGACGGGCCGGGAGCTGCCCGTCAGCGCAATTCTCGACGCCGCACTGTCCCTTCCACGCCAGGAGACAAGAAGGTCGCGCCACGTCGCTTCCACGCCTTCAAGATCACGCAGTACTTGCACCATCCGGACTCGGGCGAAGCGCTCCTGACCCCGGCGCAGCTACAGGCCGGCCTCTCCCGCCGTTCGATCACCAAGTGGGCATGGGCCGAACACGATCAGGACCGTGGTGGCGACGGCAACCTGATACCTCCCCACTGGCACATCGCGGTGCAATGCAAGGACGCCCGCAGCCGTGAACAAATCGCCGAGTGGTTTGGTGTACCGCTTCAACTTGTTCGAGTGTTGGGCGGCCGCGGAGGATTTGCGAGCTACCTCCGCTGTCTGACCCACGGGGACCCAACCACTGGCTCACCGATGTGACCCGCTCGTGACGGGCTGGTCACGATGAAACGGGCTTCTCGGACAACCTTCGAAGGCAACGTATTGGGGGTTATAGGAAAACTCCAATAACCTCCTATAACCCCGCGTGTCCTGGGGTCGGTATGCATGCCCCTAGCTTGATGCTCAGAGTTGGATCCACGCGCCGCGTTCGCGTCCGCGGGAGCGGTGCTTCCCCCTGATCCGGACGGTTGGCGCGCAGCTGAAGCTGTATAAGGTCACCGTGCGCGCGCGGACGCCTTATTGCAGGGAACCAGTTCCGGTGGGACGGTCCTCCGATTACTGCAGGTGCTCCTTCATCACTGTCGTGAGGTTCGAATAGAGTTCCTTCAGCCCGTCATAACCAAGGTGCACCGCAGCAACCGCCTCATAATTTCCTGCCTCAAAGAGCTGGAGGTCCGCCAAGGGTTGCTCGTCGTCCTCGTCCTGACTCACGGTGAGATTGATCCATGCGACGTCCTTGGGCAGACCAAGGGCTTGGAACTGAGCTGCTACCGACCCTTCTTCGTACTCTGCTTTTTCCTCTTCGCCGTTGTCCCAGATTGTCGTCTTGGTTAGGCACTCGTTCGGATTCTGGTGGTCGGTGCACCATGGCTTGCAGGTCGATGTAGCTGGCATCATTTTCCTTCGGTTAGTTCAGTCTTAGTTTCACACTAGCGAGCGCTGCGACAATGTAGACGATGAAGCCGAAGATGTCACGGGCCAGAGTGAATTAGGCAATCATGTAGTGGGAGAGTGTCTGGCCTGGGATGAGCCGCCTGACGCTGTCGACCTTCGTCGGGTGACGTAGAAAGAACGAGTTCAGAAAGCCAACCCGAACCATAAGAGCCGGCCCTCACCCGCTCGGTCTTGAGAAGGTTGCAGGCCTCCGCGGTAGGAGCGCCGTTCCTCACTGTGGTCCAGGCAGAGCCGGGGAGGTTGCCGGCTGTACCCAGGTCCTTGTAGACCCCATTCAGTCGTCGGTGCAGTCGAAATGCCCGTGTTCGGAGCCTCCATAAGGGAGTGGCCAAGCAACAGGAATGCGTTTGCTGAGGTCACGTTCTGGTCCTCGAGGTCGAACACCTCCTGACGTGTCACCGTGGTTCTCCCCCAGTTGACCGCGTCATCACCGCGAGGCAAGACCGACAAGCGCAAATAATAAGTATCCTGTCATTTAGGCGCGGTACTACCTTTGTTGACGATCCTTCATTGAACCCACTTCAGAGCAGATATCATCGATCCGGTTACCTGCAGCAATTACCTGCCAGGGCGACTCGCGCAGGTTGGGGGAGGCAGCTTATTGCTGCCTGCTGCATGTCCCTCTGCGTGTACCTACAACGCAAGGATGAATGTGAGAAAGAAGTTGGTGCGAACAACCGCGAACGTTGGGGTCGTGGTTGTCGCGGGGGCACTCCTGGCCGGATGCGGCGCAGAAGAGAAAATGACGTTTGGCGCAACGGAGGTTTCCGGCTTGAGCCGAACAGTGGAAGAGCTTGATGCCGCTTGGGCCTCCTATCGTGCGAACAACCTGACGGGTTCAGAGATCCATGAAGATTCCCGGTGCTTTCTACAGGCAGCAGGGGAGACGCTGACTGATAGTGCTCTCTGCGGCCCGATTCGTTACATGGCCAGCGAAGCGACGACGTGGGATTCGATATCCCTGGCCGTAGGGAACGCATCGGACGGTGCCTCGACTGTGGCGTACACCGGCCAGTTCATAGGCGAAGCTCAGCCAGCTCCCAACGCCGAGCTCTTCCGCACGGATGGGGCTACCTTGCCGGAGAACGTCGAACTGGACGAACCAGATACGACGGAGCTTCAGCCGCTGGACACTTTCGTCGGCAGCTACCCCGTGAAGGGAAGCCTCGAGCCCCTCGAAATCCGGACACCGGATGCTGTGATCACCGTGGCGCAGACCGATATCGGGCAGCGCGCCGGAACCGCAGAGGACCGGGTAAAAGCACCAGAGGGTCACGTAATCGTTTCCACGACCCTCACGATCGGCGCAGCTTCTACATGGGAGGACCCGGATACGCAGATCGATGCGTCCGAGGAAGGGAACGAGGAAGTGGTGACCGGGGCGGGCACGGACCTCGCGTTCCTCGTGGACGGGAAGGAGTATCTAATCGGATCCGCCTCCGAGGCCGGGCCTGAGCTTTCTGCCGCCATTTCCGTTCCCGGCACGGGGGAGAACACGCAACTGGCTATCACCTTCGATGGGCGGACACAGAGCGTCAACTTGAGCGATGGCAGCATCAGCGATCGGATTGATGCCCTGTACGACGAGAACTCTGCGGTGGCGTCGGCCGACGGTCAGGAAATTCGGCATGGAGACTCGACGAAGAGCGGCGTGACGGCGTACGTGGCGTTCGAGGCAATACGCGCAACCAGAACCGTCTGGGACAAGGATCAGGGGTGGGCCGGCGACGGCAAGGCGTGGGTCAAAATCCCCATGGACTTCCGGGTGGCCTCCGACCTGTACTTCCATGACTACGAGGACATTTTCAACGGCAGCTACTACGACGACGTAAAACTTCGCGTCGCCAGCGCCACTGTGAGTGTCGGTGGTGAAGCTATCCAGGCTGCCTCCACCGGTGGCGAGGATCCCTTCACCCTGATGTTCGCCGTGCCCGACGATCAGGACACGATGAACCTCGATCTGTCGTTCTCCCTGTCTGGAGTCTTGAGGGACCCGGACAGCACAGGACCGGCCACCGTGTCGCTCGATCTGCCAGCCCGGACGATCGCACTGGACTTCACCAGCTGAGCCCGATCCCACCGAGGTCGACGCTCCGTGGCCTTCCCGCTCGAGGGCGGGCCACGGGGTTACCTATGGCCCACAGTCACAAGCCCTCGATGTTGTAACGCCTGGGACTAGAGACGATCAAAATCGGGGTCAGCGGGGAATCCCATGCGTTGAGCAAGGTCACGGTGTTGGGAGATCAGGAGCAAGCAGCGGTCCTCGAAGCCGGATTTTGCGCCAGATCTTCTGGACAGGTAGCTCAACAGCACCAGTGTCTGAAAGATGCGGTATGAATCGCTTCCTTGGGTGCGAATCGAAATCTCGTGACTCTGGCTCTTCATGGTTGCGAGCTTCTCCACAAGCTGTCGGTTCCAAAGCCGTCCATGGTGCGCGCAGTTGTTCCGAACGTAGCTGAGGTGCCGTACTGAACCGCACTGGGTTTGATGGAGACTCGCTCTATGTGATTTCGACCAGCTGATGGCGGTCGGTTTGCCCAGCATAGAACCCCTGCTCGAACTCCGCGGGCGGAACATCACCGAGGTAGCTGTGAAGGCGCTGCGTGTTGTGCCAGTGGACCCATCCGAGGGTCGCTAGCTCGAGGTCCTCAACCGTCTTCCACGGACCAGGGCGAGCTGGACCACGGACGAGTTCGGTCTTGTAGTAGCCGTTCACCGTCTCAGCCAGGGCGTTGTCATAGCTATCGCCGACGGTCCCGATCGAAGGCGTCGCACCGATCTCCGCGAGGCGTTCGCCGTAGCGAATCGACGTAAATTGGCTACCCGCGTCGCTGTGGCACCGAAGGTCCTCATGGTGGGTGCCGCGGCCCCAGCGGGCCATCTCGATCGCGTCGAGGACCATCTCGGTGCGCATGTGCGACGCACACCGCCAACGGACGATCATCCGCGAGTACGCGTCGATGATGAAGCAGACGTACGCGACGCCGGCCCACGTCGGGACGAAGGTCAGGCCGGTCACCCAGAGCCGGTTCGGCGCCGTTGCGGTGAACTGCCGTTTCACCAAATCCGGGTGTCTTATTGCAACCGGATCCGGCCGCGTGGTCTTAACCCGCTTCGAACGCGTGGCGCCCTCGATGCCGGCGGATCGCATCAGCTGGCCCGTCTGGTCCCGGCCGATGTTCATTCCAGCGCGACGCGCGGCTTTCCAGAGCTTGCGGACCCCGTAGACGCGGTAGTTGTCCTCCCACAGTGTGACCAGCTCCGGGGTGAGGACCGCGTCGCTGACCGCACGCGCGGACGGGGCGCGGTTCTTCGCGGCGTAGTACGTGCTCGGGGCCACCTGCAGCAGCGCGCAGATGGGCTCGACTCCAAGCGGTCGGCCTTCGACGACGTCGTGTCTGTTCGCGTCGATGAACGCAATTACTTCCGGTGTTGGCGGTCGAGCTCCGCCCCGAAGAAACTCGCGGCCCGTTTCAGGATCTCGTTCGCTCGACGCAACTCCCGGTTCTCCTGCTCGAGCTCACGCATCCGTCGGGCCTCGGCGGTACTCACACCAGGGACCTGTCCTTCATCGATGTCGGCCTGCCGGACCCATGCCCGTACCGATTCCGTCCCGTACCCGAGCTGCGAAGCGACCCGGTGCACCGTCCCGTGCTCGGTCCCGAGCTCTGCCCGCAAGGTCCGCACCATCCGGACCGCAGCAGCTTTTTCCTCCGGCGAATACCGACGTGCCGTCGGCTTCCCAGCTCCCTGACTTGATGCCATGACTCTATTCTCGTTTCCAAGGTCTGGAGTCTCCATCAAACCCAGTGCGGTTCACTTTCGTCATGAGCGACGCTCGCGGGGCTGCTTAGCTTCGAGGAAGAGCCTGGCCAATTCGACCCACGCCTCGGACGGCAACTCGTCGCAGTGGTCCTCAAGGTACTCCAGTGGTTCGAGCCCGTACGGCCTCGGGTTGATGCCGGTGGCGAAGTCCTTGAACGGAGAGTTTGAGTTACCCACTCGGAACAGGATGCTGCGGGGCTGGTTGGTTCCTTCGACGGTGACAGCGGGCATGTACGGGGAAAGGTGATGAGGCCACTGCTGGAACGCCCTACGGAAAGGCGCCTCGAAGTGCATGTGGGTCGAGTCGAGGCGGTCAATTCCGAGATGGGCCAGGCCGGCGAGAAACCCATTCGCGAGGAGAAGCTGCTTCTGGTCCTTGGTCAGCGGGCTCATAGGGCTCCTCCGGGTCATGGTTCGCGTCGACTAACGATCCTACCAACCCACTTTCCGCCGGTCGGCCTGCTTGTCCCCGGGGAGTACTACGGTCAGCGGCATGCACCTCATCACCGACGACCTAACCGCGACTTACGCGAACATCCTGATCGTGTTGCTCCTGACATTCGCAGTCGACCAGAGGTTCGGCACCTACAAGAACACCCGACACCGGCAGCAAGCAGTCCGCTGGTACCGGGCGATCGTCACGGTCGATGCCTTCATCCTTTCTGCCTTGATTCTCGGTCTCGAGCAGGGCGCCTACGCCCTCATCGGGTACGTCGCCCAACTCGCAATGGCCATGTCGGTGATGTTCCTCGCCGGCTCTTACCTCGGACTTACACAACGCTTCGTCGAACGCCAAGGAAGGCACGAATCACGTTGAGGGCGCCGCATCCTGGCTGGCATGGAATACCGCCGTCCCGTGACCGGTTCGTACCACCCACCTCTCTTCCGGAACCCATTGAGGGCGTCACCTCGACCACAGAGAACGCCCCGCCCATCTGGGCCTTGACGGTGAGCGGTGGTTCACGCCGCGGCATCGGTTACTCCCTGGTTGTCTGTGTTTCGTCCCATTGAATGAACGTTAGGACCCGTCGCTGAGATTGAGATCAGCTCATGATCGGTCAGCCCCGTTTCATGACCCTTCCCGACGCAGCTGCTGAGCTCGCCGTGAGCAAGTCGCAGATGTACGCACTGGTGAAGTCGGGTGACCTGCCGGCGATTCAAGTGGGCGGCCGTGGTCAGTGGCGTGTGGAGCGGGTGAAGCTCGAGGAGTACATCGTCCGCATGTATGAGCAGGCGGAGAAGCAGCGCGGCAAGCCGTCCCCGGCAGACCTTTCCGCCGAGCAGTGATCCGTGGACACAGACGGGTAGGGGCCATGCGAGTCCAGCGATGAATGGCTCCCCATATACGTGCGCGGCTTGCCACCCAAACGCATTTCGGCGCTGTGCAGAACGAACATGCGGAACGTCGGGCACACCACGTCGAGCAAGGGCCTGCGCGACCCGGCCCTTTTCGGCCGCCGACTAGTTGTACTGAGACAGGACGTTGGTTGCAGGGTGAAAGGGTGAAGACCTCTTAGGTTGGTGGTTACCACACACGCCAACGACTAAGAGGTCTTCATGT